>URNM01000008.1 GCA_900549185.1 uncultured Collinsella sp.
CGAGATCGCTCAGTGTCTCGTGGGCTCGGAGATGTGTATAAGAGACAGGACCAGGCGATACGTGCCGTCGTCGACGTTGCGCTCGGCGTGCATTTGCACAAAGCGCGCGCCGACGCCCTTGAGCGCCTGCACATGCGGCAGGAGCTCGTCGATCCCAACGGTGGTATAGATAGCCTTCTGCATTACTCGGCCTCCTTTGCAGCGGCGGGCATCCCAGCAGGCGCGTCGCCAGCGGCGGGCGCGGCGGGCGTCCCAGCGGGCGTGTCGCCGGCACCATCAGCCCCGGCCTCCGCAGCCACAAACCCGTCCTCGCCCAGCTCAACGCCACCGTCCCAGGTTGCGGCACCGCCCACGGTGAGCGGATCGCCACCGGCGCGCATCACGGCCTCCTTCTGGTCCAGGATGCCACACGCCTCCACGATGGCATCGATCACCGTCTCGGGACGAATGGCACACCCGGGCGCGTACACGTCCACGGGAATCGCGCGGTCCACGCCGCCGATCACGTTGTAGGCATCGCGGAACACGCCGCCCGAACACGCGCAGATGCCGCACGCCACCACGCACTTGGGCTCGAGCATCTGGTTGTAAATCTGACGCACGACGGGCAGGTTCTGAGCATTGACCGAACCCGTCACCAAAAAGATATCCGCATGCTTGGGGTTGCCGGTGTTGACCACGCCAAAGCGCTCCGCATCGAACAGCGGCGTGAGCGAGGCCAGCACCTCGATATCGCATCCGTTGCAGCTCGAGCCGTCGTAATGAATAACCCACGGCGAGCGCGACATTTTATGATCCATGGATGCCGCCTCCTAAATAAACACGTCGACGAGGATGGGCATAAGGTTGAGCAGGCCAAACACCAGCGCCACGCCCCAGCCCAGCTTAAAGCAGCTGCGCCAGGTGCTGCGTGCGAAGGTGTTATCGATCAGCACCTCGACAAAGTACGTCGCGGCCATAACGACTAGGGCGACCACCCAGCTCACCGGGTTGTCCCAAACAAAGAACATGCCCACCCACATCAAAAACAGCACGGTCTCGCACCAGTGCATAAGGGTCATCTTGGCCAGCGTGCCGCCGCTCATCTCGGTGGCGACGCCCTGGACAATCTCCTGATGCGCGTGATGCGAGTACGAAAGGTCAAACGGCGACTTGCGCAGCTTGATGGTAAGCACCGCGAGCAGCGCAAGGAAAATGGGCGCGCTGTACACGATGATGGGGGCCGACTGCCCCGTCACGGCAATGGAATCGAAGCTGTCGGTGGCAAGGTACAGGCCCACGCTCATCAGCAGAACAGCGGGCTCGTAACTCATAACCTGCAGCAGCTCGCGGTCGGCGCCAACCTGGGCAAACGGGCTTTGCGTCGAGGCGGACGCCAACACCACAAAGATCGCGGCGAGCGTAACCATAAAGGCGCACAGCAGCGTGTTGGAGCCCGACACAAAGATGCCGCCGCCCACGACGGTAAAGATGAGCGCGCATGCCATGTAGGTATCGTCCATGGTGTTTACGCTGGCGGGGGCCTTGCGCAGCAGCTTGGCAACGTCGTAGAAAGGCTGCAGCAGGCGCGGGCCCACGCGGCCCTGCATGCGGGCCGAAAGCTTACGGTCAAGGCCGTCAATCAAACCGCCCACAAGCGGCGCAATCAAGGCAAACGCCACGGTGCCAATAAAAATGCCCACGACGCCCGAGCCTTCGAAATACTTGCCGCGCAGCACCGAGGGCGCGCTCATGGCAAGTCGCTCGGGCCCAATCCACGCGCAACACAGCAGCGCAAACAAGATAATGCTGCAGCACACGACGCTACCCGCGGGGCCAATACGCTTCTCGCCAAGGGCGTCCTCCGAGTACCAATTGCGCTTTTCGGCCTTCACCTCGTGTCCCATCGAGCCGCGGAAATGGCGATATTTGTCGGTTCCCACACCCGAAAGATATACGTTTACATGCGGTTTGTTGCTCACACGGAATGAAGTCAGCAGCACCACGGCGATAAAAGCCACGATAACCACCATCAGATACATGGCGTCCTTGCCAATAACGTACGGCACGCGGCCAAACACCATGGCCAAGTAGGGCGACACCAGACCGCTCGAGATAACCGGGAACGCCACGCAGCACAGAATCAGCAGCGCGGCGATGGTATTGAGGGCCATCCATTCGGTCTTATGGACATTGACCTCAACGTTTTGAGCCGTGGGGTCGACGCCCGAAAGCTTGGCGAGCCACTTACCCCAGAAGTAAAACGTTGCGGCCGAGCCAAAGGCAAGCACCATGATCATGAGCACGTTGCCGGTCTGCGCGAACGCCACCAGGGCGCCCCACTTGGACACGAGCATGCCAAACGGCGCCACAAACATGCCCATGATGCCCAGCATCATCAGACGCGTCAGGTGCGGCATGCGGCTGAACATACCGTCCATATCCTCGATGTTGCGGCTGCCGATATGGTGCTCGGCCGTGCCCACGCACAGGAACAGCAGCGACTTGGCTACCGTGTGGAACAGGATTAGGAAGATGGCCGCCCATACGGCCTCGGGTGCGCCGACACCCAAGCAGGCACTGATGAGGCCCAAGTTGGAAATGGTGGAGTACGCCAGCACGCGTTTGGCGTTGCTCTGCGAGATGGCCATGAGGGCAGCGAGCAAAAACGTGATGGCACCCACACTCGTGACCATAAAGCCGGTCACGGGATAGATGGCATAGAGCGGGCTGAGCTTGACCATCAGGAACACGCCGGCCTTGACCATGGTGGACGAGTGCAGCAGGGCGCTCGTGGGCGTGGGGGCAACCATGGCACCGAGCAGCCAGGTGTGGAACGGCATCTGCGCGGCCTTGGTGAGGGCGGCGAGGGACAGCAGGACGACCGGCATCACCAGCAGCGCGGACTGCGCGGTGCCGGCGCCGGAAAGCTCGACCATGCCCGAGATGGTCAGCGGCATGCCGTTGACGTGCAGGAACATAAGGCCCGCCAAAAACGCGATGCCGCCCAACATGTTGAGGATGATCTGGGTGAAGGCGTTTTTAATGGCCTCGGGCGTGCGCGTGTAGCCAATCATAAGGAACGAGCACACGGTGGTGATTTCCCAGCCACAGAACAGCCACTCAAGGTTGTCGCTCGTCACGATGACGAACATGGCCGAGAGGAATAGGAACATGAGCGCCAGGAACTGCGGGCGTCGATCGGGCGCGGTCTGCCCGCGCAGCGCGGCCTCGTGCTCGTCATGGGCCTGGAAGTCCTTCATGTAGCCCAGGGCATACACGCAGATGAGACTGCCGACGATGCCGACGGCGAGGACCATGATCACGCTCATGTAGTCTAGGTAGAGCGGCGTTGCGGTGACAGCCTCGGCCGCAGGCAGCGTCATGACAGCAAAGGCAACGGAGCCCACCAACTGGACTATGCCGAGCACCGTGGTAAGCACACTCTTATATTTGTGCGCGTTGTACAGGATGACGGCGCACAAAATTACGTCGATGACGGAGCTGATGATCGAGAGCACATGCGAGGTGCCGGGGGCAACCTCAAAGCTCTGCGGACCCGTGCCAAAAAACATGACGGCGACTACAACTGTCACCGCCACAATAATGCCGGAGCCTACAAGCCCCACCGCATCGCGGGTTCGGTCACCGCGCGTGAGTAGCATGCCCAGCGCCGGTACCAGCGGAAACAGGGTAAGGAAATACAGTAGCGTCATACCATCACTCCCCCATGCAAAAACGCTGCAATTGTTTAACGTTATAGCTCAGTTGAGGAGCAACGGCGGCAGGTTTTCGGTCAACTGGGGAGTTTTAGGCGTACAGGGTAAGGAGTCTGTCCGCACTGGAGTAGAGGGTGACGTTTCCTTACCGCAGCGACGGGCGCGCGGGCCACTGTGTGCGGTCTATTGGCCACGTTGAAGGATGTCCCGATAGGCTCGCGGCGGTTCGAAAAGTTGGCGCGGCAAGAAAAATGCGCCTCGTGGGCGCACCATCCCGTTCGCTATTCCGGCTTTTTAACGCGCGGCTTGCGACCCCGCGGCTTATCGACCAACGCCGCCTCGCCGCCGTCGCGGTACTGGCGGCACCAAGCCTTGACCGAAGACTCGCTGGGAATCTTGTGCTTGATCATAGCCTCGCGAACCGTAAGGCCGTTTTCCATGCGGTCCTTAACCACGGCGAGTTTCACCTCGTACGAATATGTATGATGGCGAGTGCCCGCGTTGAGCACGGCATCGGCACCGCCCACGGCATACGCGCGGGCCCACTGACGAGCCGTGGCCTGGGGAATGCCGAGCTCCGCGGCGAGGGCGCGATGACCGACCCCCTCTTGGAGGACCTCGACGGCACGCTGCCTAACCTCGGGCGCATGCGTGCGAGTCCTAGTTGCTTCCGACATACCTGCCACTTCTTAGCCTTAACCGTTAATCTGCTTTCTTACGTGCATGTTAGATAGTAGCATTTTGCTGTTTGCTCAAAACAGTTAATTAAAATAGACGCGGCGTTATCTGGGCATCTGGCACCAATTTACGACGTTTCTTTATCGATTATTTACGCTGGTAGCTGACTCGCAGCTAATCGTCATTCGCTTGTCACCAAAATTGGCATCTCTTTATGTCTTTTGGTATAGAGGATATAATTATTAACCCCTCCCCCAATAATTTTGAGCGGCCTGCAAGGTAGTAGATGTCCTCACTCCTCATGATTACCGCGCACTGCCCTCCACCGGAGCAAAACAAAAAGGGCGGGACCTGCTGCGCTTGCAGACCCCGCCCCGGTTGACACCCCATGGGACGCAGTCGGGCGAGGCAGATCCGTGCTACCGCCCCGCCTGGCCGCGAAGTTAACTACAGCTCGTTGGCCGCGTGATACGCCGTGCGAATGGCGCTCGCAATGTCGGCGGTGCGCTCGCCCGAGCAGTCGCCCACGCAGGTCACGGGCACTGTCACGCCATCCAGATCAAACGCGTTGGCCTTGGAGCCCACGGCCATCACCACGCAATCGCAGGCGATCTTCACCGGCTCCTCGGCACCGTCCTCGGTGGTGCGAACAGCCTCCACGCCCTCGTCGGTAATGGCGGTCAGGCGGGTCTTAACATGCTGCTCCACGTTGTGCTCGGCAAAGTCGCTCATAATCAGCGGCAGAATGGTCTCGGACTCGCCCGCGGCAACCTTGTCGAGCATCTCCACGATCGCCACCTCGCAGCCGTGCTGCAGCAGGTACTCGGCAGTCTCGGTGCCCACCAGGCCACCGCCAATGACGGCGACGCGGCCCGTAAGCTCCACCTTGCCGGCCAGCACGTCCCAGCTCGAGACGACCTTGTCCGAGTCGGCACCCGGAACGGGGATGACCACGTCGTGCGCGCCCACGGCCACAATCGCGGCGTCGGCGGCGTTGAGGTCCTCAGCGGTAGCGGCATGGTTGAGCTCAACCTTCACGTCCAGGCCGGGCAGAATCTTCTCGTAGTACTCGACCGAGCGCATGATCTCGTCCTTGCGCGGAGGCGCAGCCGCCAGCACAATCTGGCCGCCCAGATGATCGCTCGCCTCATAGACGGTCACATCGTAGCCGCGCTTGGCCGCCACGCGAGCGGCCTCCAGGCCGGCAATACCGCCGCCCACCACGGCGATCTTCTTGTCGCCCTCGCCCGGCTTAATGGATATGGTCGCCTCGTCGCCGTTCTCGGCATTGAGCACGCACGAGATGTACTTGCGGTTTTGAATCGCGTCGACGCAGCCCTTGTTGCAGTTGAGGCACTCGCGAATGGGCTCGCCCGTGGCGGCCTTCAGCGCAATGTCGGGGTCGCACATGAGCGAGCGGCCATAGGCGATGATGTCGGCCGCGCCGTCTTCCAGAATCTTCTCGCCGGCCTCGACCGAGACAACACGGCCGACGGTTGCCACCGGCACGGAGACCAAGGCCTTAACGCGCTCGGCCACGGGCAGCGTCCAGTTGTAGGGCATGGCGCCCATGGGCGGAATGGTGTCGCCCATGTTGCCGGTGTGGTTGGCCTGTGCGACCTGGATCATGTCGATGCCCGCGCCCTCGAGCAGCTTGGCAAACTCGCAGGCCTCGTCGGGCTGCAGGCCGCCCTTGCCGCGCGGCGTGCCGTCGGGGTTCTCCATGATCACGGGGAGCTTGTACTCCACCATCAGCTGCGGCGCGGCCTCCTTAATGGCGGCGACGACCTCCAGCGCATAGCGAACGCGGTTCTCGAACGAGCCACCGTACTCGTCGGTGCGCTGGTTGAGGATGGCCGAGCACAGCGAACCCACCAGGCGGTCGCCGTGGACCTCGATGGCGTCGATCCCGGCCTGCTGGGCGCGGGCAGCCGAGGCGGCGATGGCCTCCTTGATCTGGGTGAGCTGCTCCACGCTGGCCTCGTTCACAAAGTGCTGCATGTCGTGGTGCAGCTTGGCGTAGGCCTGATTGCGGATCTCGTTGGACTCGGCCATCTTGGCGGCAAAGGTCTCCTCGTCGCCGGCGGCTTTGGCCTCCTGCGCGGCCTTAGCGGCGGCCATGGATCCCATGACCATGCGGCCGACACCGGGCACGTCGTACTCGGGGTGGAACAGCTGCAGCGCGACCTTGGCGCCGTGCTTGTGGACGACGTCGGCCAGTGCCTTAAACGTGGGGATCTGGGCGTCGGTCGCCAGCTTGGGCGTGGGGCTTGCGGTCATAACGGGAGCGACGTCACCGATGACGATGTAGCTTACGCCGCCACGGGCCAGGCGCTCGTAAAAAGCCAGGCTGCGCTCGCCGATGGAACCGTCGCGCTCCTCGTAGCCGGTGGTCAGCGGCGGGAACATAATGCGATTCTTGAGCTCAAGGGGGCCAACCGTAATGGGCTGGAGCAGCTTGGATGCAGGTGCGGTCATGGACATTCCTCTCTTGTAGGCGCGGCGGCGATGGTGCCGCGTAGTTGTCTAAAGGATATGGCATGGGAGCACGACGGCACAACTGAAATCGGCGGATAACAGGTAGCGGCAGGTGGATGGGGCGGGGCGGCCCGTCGGTTTGTCTCAATCTGTAACAGTTACTCAGCAAAACCGGGTCTAACTGTTACAGATCGAGATATTCCTCTCGACCCATCCTCAACAATCTAGATCTGTAACATCTAGGCCCACTTTTGGCCCCTACCTGTTACAAATCGAGACAAACCAAACCCGCCTGCCGGAAAATCTCAATCTGTAACGGTTACTCGGCAAAAACCGTCCCTCGTGTTACAGATTTAGACAAACGGGGCCCAGCCCACCGGTATATCTCGATCTGTAACACCTAGCCGCCCAAATCGGGTCTAGATGTTACGGATCGAGATTTTGTTTGAGAGGCCGAGAATTGGACCGAAAACACGGTCCCGAAATAACAAAAAAGCTCGCCGGCTAGGTCGACGAGCTGCAAGTTCTTGGTCGCGGGGGCAGGATTTGAACCTACGACCTCCGGGTTATGAGCCCGGAGTAATTATTATTAACCATAGTAAACGAATTCTAATTATAGGAAAGAAAATAGCAGGTATTAAGTTATTTTTGCCTGTGCTTTATTTAGATTTACAAAAAGTTTCACCCGCAATTCACCCGCAAAAATACACTTGTGGGTGAATTTCTTTCGCAATTCGGGATACGATACTCCCTGCCCGTGCCTTTAAAGGCACGGGCAGGGAGTATCGTATCAACCCCGTCAGCAGGAGACACCCCATGGCCATCGAAAAGGGCCGCAAGCCCAACACCTGGCTCATCACCTTTAACCTTCCGGAAAAAGATGCCAGTGGAAAATATAAGCGTGCACCCAAGCGAACCATACACGGGCTCAAATCGGATGCCAAAAGGGAACTTGCCCGTTACCGGGTCGAATACGAAAGCGGACAGGCAGCTGGGTCGAAAAATACAGTCGCAAGCTATTCGGGCAAGTTCCACGCCCAACATAAGTTAAACTCACCCCTCGCCTACGACCGGGAGGCCTTGGAAATCAAAAAGATCGAAAGGCTATTCCGTGGCGTAGCGCTCACGTCCCTGACTCCTTCGAGGATCCGCAATGCATATTCGTCAGAACGTGCAAGGCGTGCAGTATGGACGGAAGGGTGCGGAGACGAAAGACCACTTTCAGAAAACGGCCTCTACAAGGTCCATGTCAAACTAAGACAGGTGCTTAAGCAGGCATACCGAGATGGGGAAATCCCCAGCAATCCCGCCGATATGGTCGATTTTCCAAAACCACCTCAGGAGAACAAAAGAAATAGCCTCACCCTCTCTGAGGCCCGAAGGTTCAGAAAGGCCGTCCTGCGCAAAATTGAGACAGAGGGGGACGCAAAATACGTCGGGATCCTTATCATCCTCGGAACGGGTTGCCGTCGCGGAGAGATGCTGGGGCTTAGCTGGGGTGATATTGATTTCGCCAGCAATACCATCACGTTTTATAACCAGTACGCCAAGGACAAAGTCCTTCGTAATCCCAAAATGGGCTCGGCGGGCCGGCGTGTCTGCATGGACGATGCCCTGGCACGAATTCTTGCTGTCTGGAAAAACAGCCAACGCCTCAACCTGGAGCATATCAACGGCCTTCGCCTGAAGCATTCCATGGAGCCTTTGGCTCTGGACAGCCTCATGCCGGTCGTTAACGGAAAATACGGGCAGAGGATTGACCCCGACGGTTTTGACAAGTTCTTCCGCAACTTCTGCGTCGACAACGGATGGGGCGAATATACGAAGGACGTCGTCACCAAAACCTATGGTGGGAGAACCTTCACGCGAGGAAAGGGCTATCAGGGCCTGACGGTCCATGAGCTTCGGCACACCGTCGCTAGCCTTCTCGTTGCCGAGGGCCTGGACGTCAAGACCGTTCAGACCCAGCTTGGCCACAAGTCTGCCTCGACCACGCTCAACATCTACGCCCATGCCTTCGAGGAGCGTTCCCGCGAGGCCGGGAACACCATCGGCCGCCTGCTGAACGGGTAAGCATGCATTAGCATACGAGATATCCGTCGCCCTTGGTCGCTTTTAGGTTATTACTCCGCTTGCTTTCTGCGAGATATGCAAGCGCACGATCGATCTCCGATATTTCAAACATACCCTCGAGGGGCTGTTTGTAAATTAAATCGCGCGCCCGAACGATATCGCCAACGTTGCGGTTGGTCTTAACCGCCTCAGCCACCAGAGAGCGAGCCTTCCGCTTCCTGTTCTTGTCGTCCTCGTCTTTACGTGCCTTGCACTCCTTCACGGGATCGAGCTTGCAGTACTTCATATTGCTAGGCTCCGGAATGAAGGCACGCCCGCAATAAGGACAGATGCGGATTGTTCCATGGGAAAGGTGGGAAGCAAACCCCGCCCACAACCTTTCCAGAGTAGAGTTATAGGTCACGGCAGCACACTTGTCGACCAACCTCGTCATCACGGCATGAGCGCCATGACATCCGATAGTGCTATCGAGAATCCCGCGAAGCAGCGCCGTTGCGATCTCGGCCAGCCTTTCGTCTTCCATCATGAAACGCGGCGTGATATCCGTGAACGGCGCAGCTTCGAACCTCGGGTCAATATAATCAGCTACCATCTGGGTTTTAAGCCTGGTGATGCCGTCCCCTGTTTTCAACTCGCAGGTAATATACGAGCCTGCCCCATTAAGCCCGATCAGACGCGAAACGCCATCGGTTTGGTCGATGACGGCACTCCCGTGAACGGCAACTTGCGCCCCCATATCTGTGGTAGCGATATGGCCAGACTCGAGCCAGAAGGATTCCTGCGAGGCGCGTTCCAGGAGTTCGGCATATGCAGGGGTGAGCCCGTCATCGATTAAATGGGAGCACGTCCACGCCGAAAACCGGCTTCCGTCGGCTTTGGATGCAATCGCCTCGGAGAAATGAAGATCGTCAAGAAGAGGCGCCGCGTCGCGCCCATCCTTGAGAAACGCGACAAGCCTGCTCGCGAACAGAGCAAAGCCGGCAGCGGCAACCCATTCCGCGATGGGCTCCCTGACCACATCCCCATCGATATAACCGACTTGATCGCCATATAGCCCAAAGAGCGGCCCTATGCGCTTCGCGAGCCGTAGCAGGCTTTCGTCATCGCGCAGGCAGTACTGCCCGTCTTTATGGCGAATCATTCGCATGCCGACGTCTAGCCCCGCCAAGAGATACGGCGGCCAATCGGCACTCTCGGGATATCTCTCTTTATGCTTGTTGTCGACTAGGTCCGCGAGAGCGACGAAACAATCCGCATCGCTGACTGTGAGCCTTCCCCTTTCAGCAATCTTATGCTGAGACATCCCCGTCGACTTATCCCAATCGTCCGCATCTTTAAGCGGTCTCGCCCCTTTCGCCCATATCGGCGCGTCCAAATCGGTCGAACGGAAGTCGAACACAAGGCACCCGTCAGCGAGACTTCCTTCGATGTGGGCATCAAAGTCACCCTTAAATTGTCCAGTCGTCCCATCTAGCTGCATAAAGATAATCCAATCACGTTGTCCGCGGAGTTACCCCCTCTTTTCGCTGAAGCAATCACGAGAAACTACAGTCAGCTCGAGCACACCACTTATACCCACGAAGAGAAGGGAACTGCCATGATCAATCAAGTCGCCCATCGTGACGGCCCGCTTTATTGGTCGACCGATCGCGTCATGGCGGAGCTGGGCGTCAGCCGCCCTACAGCTTACAAGCTGATGCACGCCTCCGGCGCGTGCATCAAGGCCATGCGCCATATCCGCGTGTACGCGCCCAGCTTCATCACTTACATCAACTCGATTAACGACAAGGAGAGCCGCGATGCCTAGCCCTAACCATTCCCCTGCCGTGCCCCCGGCCTTCCGCGGCGGCATCCGTCCCCTGCTCGACCGCCTCGATGCCGTCTTCACTGGTACCGACGGTCGTGTTACCTTCGAGCCCGCTCCGCTCAGCGCCGAGCTCAACGGGCTCGGCGAGGAGCTCGTGCTCCTCACCGGCGTCGCCGGCGGCGGCAAGACGGACCTGATTTTGAACATGGGCCTCTCCATGGCGCGTCACCGTCGCGTGGTGATCGCCAGCTACGAGATCGCCCGCGCGGCCTGCGTCCGTCGCATCCTTCCAGCCGCGTCATGTCTCATCCCCGGTGGCACACCGCTCACCGAGGCCGACTTCGGCGACGAGGGCAAGCGTGAGGTCGTCGATGACACTGTCGCGGCCGTCCGCGCCATCTCAGACAACCTCATCATCGTCGACGACCTCACGATGGACGACGTGCGCGGCCACAGCATCGAGGGCCTCACCGAGGCGGTGCACGCCATCGCCATCCGCGATGGCATCCCGCCGGCGGTGATTGTCGACTACGCCCAGCTCGTCACCGTGTCCACACCGGCGTTCTCGACGACGGATATCCTCGACCGCGTGTCCTTCGGCCTCGCACAGATGGCTCATCACGAGCGCACCCCCGTCATCGCCGTCGCCATCACCGGCAAGGACGGCAGCTTCCGCGGCACCGCCAAGCTCGAGTTCGATGCAGACGTCATCCTCTCGATCAAGACCGACCGTGAGGATGCCGAGAACGGCAGCCGCGATCTCCATGTCGATATCAAAAAGAACCGCAACGGCGCTGCCGGCGGCCGTGTCGACCTGACGTACTGGCCTGCGTACCACCATTTCGCCGCCACCGAATAGCAATCTGCGGGGCGCAAATGCGCCCCGCTCAACCCCAAGGAGTATCAAATGAGCACCATCAAGAACAGCAACAAGAACAGCAACAAGATCGTCCAGAAGGGCTACGGCCTTCCTCTTGTTTTCGATATCGCTAACCGCCGTTACACCTACCGTGCCGACGACGACCCCCGTTTCCTCAACCTCGACTCTATCGCGACCGCGAAGAGCGCTTGGGTTCTGCGCTTCAAGAACAAAATCGACGGGCTTCCGCAAGCCTATATCGTCCTCAGCCAGACCGAACGCCCGCTTGACCCCATCGAGTATCTCGCTGACATTGACGAACTCTACGGCATCCCCGACGATGAACTCATCAAGGTCGCGGCACGCTCCTATATCGTCGACGGCTACGGTGAGGCGCACGACACCTTCTGCGATCGTTATATGTGTCGTCTTGAAGATATGGGGCAGGACCTCGGGGTCTTCGCCGCAATCCCGGCCCGCTTCCTCAAAATCATCCCCAACAACACCTTTACCTACCAGACTATCGAAAACATTGACGACTAATCCGTCGCGCGCCGCCGCCCACACAGGCGGCGGCCTTTTCTTTAACGGAGAAGGAAAAATGACAACGAGAAATGTCAGCGTAAAAATCGACCACAAGCTCTACGCCGCCCTCAAGACGCGGGCGGAGCTCGACAACTCCAACGTCAGCGACGAGATCCGCTCGCTCCTGCGCTCGGCGCTCGCCGCGGAGGGGCTCGACCTCTACGGCAACGAGGTCGCGGGCTTCATACGCGGCGTCGTCGACGCGCGCATGGACGTCGCCGCGCTCGACATCGAGCGCAGGCTCGACGCCGCCGAGGACCGCATCGCCGCGGTCCTCTCGCGCCCCATGACCGCCGCCATCATGGCCGGCCTCATGTCGGCCGACGTCCTCAAGGCCTCCTACGCCTCGCTCGACGACGTCCCCGTCGCGGACATCTGGAAGAACTACCTCGCGCAGGCCGGCGAGCTCAGCCGCGCCGGACTCGGCCGCATCGACGAGGTGAAGCTCCACGCGCGCGAGCGCGCCGATGGCTAGCCCGCCCGTCATCGTCAACCACTCCGTCGTCCGCGCGGGGACGCCTGCGAGGGCGACCGCCGCGGGCCTGGCGGCATACGCCGGCACCCGCCGCGGCGTCGTCATCGAGGTCAGCGAGGCCGATGGCAGGAGGCTCGGCGTGGACGGCCTGGCCGCCTACGCCGCGAACAGGACCGGCTCGACGGGCGGCCTCTGGGGCGCGGACGGCCCGGTCCCCGTCGCCGAGGCGAGGCGCGCCATCGCCCAAAACGGCGGCGCGGTGCTCACCACCGTCGTCACGGTCCCGAACGAAATCGCCCCAGGCGCCGGCCTCGACCGCCTGGACGCCTGGCAGGCGCTGGTGCGCTCCGAGTGGCCGAGGCTCTTCTCCGAGATGACCGGCGTGCCCGAGAGCCGCGTGGAGTTCTACGCGGCGATGCACGTCAACGGCACGAGCCACCACGTCCACATCCTCACGATCGACCGCGAGGGCGACTGGGACTCCCTGCTGCCCAGGGGGAAGATGGAGGCGGCGCGGCTCGAGATCTCCTCGAAGGCAATGGCGCCGCTGCTGCGGGAGGCCTACATCGAGCGCGACCTCGCGAGGGCGGCCGCGCTGGACGCCGTCGCCCGCATCGACCGGAACCGTCTCGATATCGAGCTGCCGCCGGACGGAAGGATCGAGGCCGCCCACCTCAGGCGTTTCCACCCGGAGGCCTCCGCCGCGCTGAGGGAGGCCCTCGACCGGGCGGCATCCGGCTCCCCCGAGCTCGCCGGCGCGCTGGACCGCCACAGGAAAGCCGTCGAGAGGTGCGCCGACCTCAAGTGCCTGACCGGGGAGGCGCGGGACGCCTACGCCCGCAAGGCGGCCGCCGACCTCGGCCTCCGGTGCGAGAACGCGGCGCTGCGGGTCATGGTCCCGGACAGGGCGCCGGCGCGCGAGCAGACGCCGGCGCGGCGTGCCGCCCCGGCAGCCGGCCCGGCGGTGGAGAGGCGGCGGGAGGCCGGGCTCGCCACCGAGGCCCGCTCCTGCATCCCGAAGGCGCGCCTCGAGAGGATCGCCCGAAAGGTCGCGCACGGCCGGGATATCGAGCCGACCGACCTCAGGGGGTGCCCCACGGCGGACCGGGCCTTCAGGCATGCGCCGTCGCCCGGCCCGGCCCTCGGGCGCGCCGCCGCGGTGGCGACCTTGGTCGCCAGGGAGGCCGCCCGGGACGCCGGCGGGCGCGACATGGGGGACGAGGCCGGCGAGAGGGCGCTGCGGCTCATCGCCGCGACCCTGAGAATCCTCACCTCCGGCGGCACCAGGCAAACGAACGTCCCCGCAGTGAAGATAGCGAACAGGATAGAGAGGACGATCACGAGATGAAACCGAAATCCTTCAACCGCGACATGAAAAGGGAGCTCGCCGGCACGCTCGTGGGCCACGGCATCGCCGCCGGCGTCGCCTGCGTCGCGACCGTCAGCGCCTGGGCCTACGCCAGATGGTGGACCGTATCCCTCATCTCGGGCCTCTCCGTCCTGCTGCGGCTGCCCACGGCCGACCCGGGGCCCGAGCCCGCCCAAGTCTTCCGCAGCCCTCTCGAAGCGGCCGGCGACGCGGCGGCGTCGGGCGAGATGGGAGAGATGCTCGCGGCCCTCGCCCTCGTCGCGACGGCCGTCCTCATCCTCGGCCTCGTTTCTTGGGCCCGCTCATGGGCGAGTCTCCACGACGGGACGTTCGCCGGCGACCGCGCGCCCACGCGCACGCACGGGGACGCCTGGCTCGAGTCGAGGCCGTCCAGGGTCGCGAGGCGCTGCCCTCCCTGGGACGGGAAGGCCGCCGCGGAGGGGCTCGTGGCGGCCGGCTGCATCGGCGGCGGGATCGCGATGGTCCCCGCCGTCCACTGCCTCATAAGGGCGGGCAGCGGCGCAGGCAAGACGAGAAGGTCTCTTGCCGTCAGCGTGGCCGCCGCGATCGACCGCAACGCCCACGGGATCCCGACCTCCGTCATCGTCCACGACCCGAAGTCCGAGATCCGCGCATGGACCGAGCCGCTCGCCCGGAGGGCCGGGATGGGGGTCGTCGCCGTCCGGCTCGACGAGCCCGTCAAGTCGGCGAGGTTCAACCCCCTCGACCGCGCCATCTCCGCACTCGGGACGGAGGGCGTCGCCGGCGCCGTGGCGGAGCTCCGCGAGCTGTCGTCCGCCATCGTGCCCGATGCCTTCTCCTCTGGCCAGAGGTTCTTCACGGACGCCAGCCGCAACCTGCTGACCGGCCTCTGCCTGCTCGCGATAACGGACGAGCGGATCCCCGACGGCGCGCGGAACCTCTCGACCGTGCTCGCGCTCCTGGAGCCCCGCGACGGGAAGAGCGCGGTCAAGTCGCTGGAGGAGCTCGCCGCGGACCTGCCGGCGGGAAACCCGGCGCGCCAGTTCCTCCTCGTCGCCTCGTCGAACGGCGGTGGAGGCGAGGCCCTCGTCTCCACCGCGCGCAACTACCTCATGTCCTTCTGCGACGACGACGTCAGCCGAATGCTCTGGGGCGGCGAGGTCGACCTCGCATCGGTCGGGCGCAAGCCGACCATCCTCTACATCGCCAGCGCGACGGACCGCGGCGACCGCGGCGCGCTCGTCTCGTGCATCTTCTCCCAGGCGCTGTCGGCGCTGCGCGAGACCGCGCGCCTGTCGGGCGGCAGGCTGCCGGCCGAGACCCTGCTCGCCATCGACGAGGGGTCCGGGATCCCCAAGATCCCCCGCCTCCTCGGCGACCTCGCCGAGGTCCGCAGCATCGGCCTGCACGTCGTCTTCGTGCTCCAGAACACACATCTGCTCGAGGCGCGGTGCGGCTACTCCAGGGCGGAGTCGGACGCACTGCTGGCGCTGCTCGGCACCCAGGTCGTCCTCTCGGTAGAGTCCGTCGGCGAGGCGGAGGAGATCAGCAAGCGACTCGGCGACTACAGCGTGAGGACGACCGGGCAGAGCTCCACCAAGGGGACGCAGAGCTCCTCGTCCGGCAAGTCGTTCTCCGTGGCGCGCCGCCCGCTAATCACCCCGTCGGAGCTCATGGCCTGGAGCGCGCGCGAGAACGGCGCGCTCGTTATCGACGCGGAGGGACCGATGGCGCTCGCCAGCCGCGACATCACCGAGACGTTCCTGGGGCCGCTGCTGGGCATGACGTCGCCGGAGGCCGAGGGCGCGCTGCTCGCGCGGGCGCTCGAGGGGGAGGCCCGCAACGACGCCCCGGCACCGGTCTGGCGTATCCCGGAGAAGCCGAAAAAGCCCAAGGGGTCGCCGTCCGGCGGCAGGAAGCGCAAGGTGTCCGCGGCGCCCGACGGGTTCTGACGCGTCGTACGGCCCTGCCCGCGCAAACGGCCCTCCGTCATACGGCGCTCGGGGCGCGTATGACGGAGGGCCGCCGTCGCCTTTCCGGCTTGACCGGCAACGCTACCAGCGGAAACGAACTCGGCCCGCCGGGTTGCGCCGCAAAATCCCGGGCGCCCGTAGTGCGCCCTTATCCTGCTCCCACCGTCCAAGGCACTTGGGCGGCGGGAGTTCCGCATCCCCGGGAAAAGAAAAGCGCGGCTCATCCGGACCGCGCTTGCGCTCTCCTTCTATTTCACCCCGCGACGTAGACCGTCCGGCCCGTCTCGCAGTCGATGGTCTCGGCATCTCCGAACCCGACCCGGACGGCAGCCCATCCGCCGGCGCCCGCCAACTCGCCCGCCTCGGACCTCGCGGCGGCGATGAGGCGCTCGAGCTCGGCCGAGCCCACCGGTGCGGTCCCCACCTCGAACGTGCCGCCGGCGCCGCCCGACTCGTACTCGACGACGACCGTCGAGCCGAGTGCCTCCTCGAGGGTCCCGGTCAGGCCGCCCATGTTCTCGAGGGCGTGCCCGGCGACCGTGGCCAGCGGGTAGCGGGCCATCCCGGACGCAGCCGAGCGGCCGGCCATCCGGAGTATGCCGGCGGCCACGAGTGCCTTGAGGAGTGCCGCGGGGACCGCGGCGTCGATGGCGATGTTGCCGCGCCCGCGACACCACTCGGCCGCCGCCGGCACGTTCGCCGTGAGCACGCCCCACTCGGCCATGTAGCCCTCGGAGCGCGGGTCCGTGGCGTCGAGGAGGAGGACGGCCAGGCCGCCGCCCACGTACTCCCCGGCCACGAGGGCGAGGCGGACCGCCTCGCCCATGGAGTCGAACTCGACCGTGACCATGCGGCTACCTCCTCCTGACGGCGCTGAGCGGCTTCGGGGAGAAGTGCTCGTCGCGCTCGACGGCGGCGAACCCCATCTGGCGGTTCAGCTCGGCCATCTCCTTGATGCTGAAGTAGCCGAGCTCGTCGTCGTGGCCCTCGACGAGGCCGAACGCCTCGTCCGTTCCGTCGAACTCGAGCAGCCACCAGTCCCATCCGTTCACGCACGAGAAGTAGTGGGCGTAGACTATGGGGCCCTCTGCCCCGTCCTGCCCATAGAGCCTCGGCACCGTCTTGGCGATTTCCTCGGTCATCAGCTGCTGCATGTCTTCCTCCGTTCCGGGCACGTGGCCCTCAACATCTCGCCCCTGCGGGCAAAGCCGAATGGCGACGCCGCGCGTCGTCGTCGCCTTTGCTCCCTGCAAAGCCGCACCGGAGCGAAGACGGGTCAAGGGAGGTCCATGACGACCTCCACCAACCGGAGCGGAGCGGAGGTTTGTGCGGGGTCTCATGGGCCCCCTTGACGCGGCGTAGCGGAGGTGCCATCCGGCCGCGGAGCCGTGGCCGCCGTCGGCGGATGCCGCAAAACGTAAAACGCTGTTTATGCTGGCCCGGACAGCACCTGCTATCATCGCCTTTCTCGCATAGAGAGGATTGTTTCGGCATGGAAGAACGTCATGTCACGACGGGGGACGGGCCGAGCGAAGCCGCCCAGCGGCTCATGGACGGTATCGGGGTATTCTCCGAGATCGAGGATTATGGCAGAAGGATTGAAGTCCTCGCCGAGGCCATGTCGGTCGGGATCAGGATCGCGGACTACGAACTGCTCGCGGCATGCGGTGCGCTCCTCGCGGCGACGAGGAACCGGAGCGAGTGGACCGGAGCTTGGCTCTAGCCGACGTCACCCTCTGCGTTCCGCATGACGACCCAACCCTCGTTCACCGGACGCGCGTGTCGGCAGGCGGTGCGGAAACGTCGTTCTTCGAGCGGGTGTTCTCGAACGCCCAGACCCACCATCGCAGGCGGTCATCTGCCCCGTGAATGGGGTCCTCCCTATGGTAGCGCTCCAGCATGAGCTGAGTGGTCCAGCCGCCGAAGCGCACCGTGTAGACCGCCGTCTGCGCGTCGTGGATGACCGCGCCGAAGGGGTCTATTCGAATGATTTGGTCGATCGTGAAGCCGCGGCCGTCCGGCCAGCAGACGCGGACAGGCACCGTCGTTCCGTCGGCGTTAGTGCGGGCGTAGACGTCTACATACTGCTTATGGACGCGTCTGCCGGGCTTGCCGCCGTTGGCGCGAACGGTGATGCCGCCGCCGAAGTCCTTTGCGTGGCCCATCACTCGGGCATCACCGCCATGCCGCCACCGCGCTCGACGAACCAGTCGCCGTGCTCCCACCAGACCGTTTTGCGCCGCCTCGCGATGCAGACGTCGTAACGCACACAGAGGTTACCGAAGATGGCGCGGCCGAACTCCTGGCGGGCGTAGATGCTCTCAACCTTCCAACTGCGGCCGTCCGGCCAGTGGATGGTGACGGGATCGGACGGGCCGTGGTCGGGGTCGTCCGCGCCGTTGGCGTCCACGGGGATGTAGATGCGCTGTGCATCAGTGGGTATGCCGCAGGTTCCCGCAAGCGAGTGCTTTTTCATGATCATGCGCGTACCCCCGAACATCCGTTTGTATCTCACGGGCTTCATTGTCGAACGAATGTTCTTGATTGTAAAGCGAACGTGGTGTGGGGGTTCGGTGTGCGGTGTCCGGACGGAGGGGCATGGATGTATCGCGTGGAAAGCGCCCGCGATCCGGAAGACCCGCGTCTTGGTATCATTTTGCCATCCTTGGGGAAGGAAGAATGCCATGACTCAGCTCTATGAGATAGACGGGTACCACTATATAGTCGACCTGACGCCCTATTTCGTTCTCGGCGTGCTGGTCATAGCCCTGGTCTGTGCAATCGCGGTCCTGGTTCGCAGGATTCTGGCGAGCCCCTTTAGGTATCCCTACTACGTGGCCCGCTTCGATGTGTCTGGCAGGCGCAACGTGAGGATCGAGGACTACATCGACCGTCACCTGATGGACCCGGCCGGTTGGGACGCCATCGTCGCCCATAGGGCATACATCCAGAACTGGAAGCACGAGCAAGAAGAGTATCTGAAAACCTGCCGGCTCCGCAGCCGGCGCGAGCGTCAGTACGCCGAGGCGGTCGACGATGACAGGGCCTTTAGGTTCATCACCTGCCGCGACCAAACGAGGTACAAGCAGGCCAACTACGTGAAGACGTCCTACAAGGTGTCGATGGATGATTCCGAGCTTGACGTGAACTGGGAGTGGATCGTCGAGCGCCGCATCCGCCTCGCCGCTATCAACGACGAGGCGACGCTCAGGGACTATCACGCCAAGAACCAGCGAAGGCTGATGACGAAGCAGCTGCGCGAGCAGATCGCCCGCCGGGACAACTACACCTGCCAGATATGCGGGAAATACATGCCGGACGGCGTGGGCCTGCACGTCGACCATATCGTGCCGGTCGCGAAGGGCGGCAAGACCGTTCCATCCAACCTGCAAATGCTCTGCTCGAAATGCAACGGGCGGAAGGGCGCGCGGTAGCGGCGCGTTGCAGACACGCGCTATTCGTCGAAGAAATCGGTGTCAACGGCCTTGATCTCGTAGACCTGTCTCGTGCTCACGCCGACGCCGTAGTCGATCATGAGGCCGGCGAACGCGCCGCCGCCGCCCGACTCGTACTCGACGACGACCGTCAAGCCGAGGGCCTCCTCGAGGGTCTCGGGCAGGCCGCCTCGTACTTGTCGCCCTTCTCCTTGGTCGTTGCCGACCCATTGACGATAGGATCAAGGGCATCGTAGACGGTCTTCATATAGCGACTCCTTTGTTGTTATTCAGACGTCACAGACGTCACTGCCATTAGCTAAGGACCGCCGAAACTCCTCCCAATTGGAGTTTATCGGTCGATAAGTCAAGCCGACCGGCCCGCGATTATCAATGGTTTATTTGCTTCACATAATAAATTGACTCAGGATTCACCCGCAATTCACCCGCAAAGTAAACCGATAAAGAAAAAGCTCGGAAGCAATTTTGCTTCCGAGCTGCAAAGTCTTGGTCGCGGGGGCAGGATTTGAACCTACGACCTCCGGGTTATGAGCCCGGCGAGCTACCAGACTGCTCCACCCCGCAATGTCTGGGCGCCTCATGTGCGCATTAAAGAATATTACGCGGGAGTTCGGTAAACGGCAAGGAAAATCTCGTAGAGCATAATTCCTTCATATTTAAACCCCTCAGCCCCTATCACCGTAAACGAATCGCAGCCGAGCGCCGTCGACGGCACGTATACAATGGTGCGCGTCCTTTTATGCCAACACCGGGAGTAGACATGCTGCTCGCTATCGATATGGGAAACACGCAGACGGCCATGGGGCTGTTTGACGGAGACGAGCTGGTGCAGTCGTGGCGTATGCCCACCGACCGCTCCTATACCGCCGACGAGATCCACGTGCGCCTGATGGGCTTCTTTAAGATGTACGACCTCTCGCTCGGCGCGGTCGACGCGATCGCCTTTGCCGGCGTGGTGCCGCAGCTCTCGCGCGAATGGCGCGCCGTGGCCGACCGCATTGCCGCGGATGCCATCGTCATCGGGCCGCAGACCGCCGCCGTGACCAAGCTGCGCGCGGCGCGCCCCCAGGCCGTAGGTGCCGACCGCGTCGCTAACGCCGTTGCGGCCGAAACTTTCTACGGCGCGCCGGCAATCGTGGTGGACTTTGGCACCGCGACCAATATCGACGTCATCGATGAGGACGGTTATTACATTGGTGGAGCGATTGCGCCGGGCATCCGCATTTCGATGGACGCGCTCGCCGCCCGAGCCGCCAAGCTCGCCAGCGTTCCGCTCGAGGCGCCCGAGCACGCCATCGGCCGCGATACCGAGGAGTGCATCAAGGTCGGCGCCGTAACGGGCGCCGCCGCAATGGCTGAGGGCCTGGTCGCGCGCATGAAGCGCGAGCTGGGCCGCGACGATGTCACCGTTATCGCCACGGGCGGTCTCGCCAGCATCGTCGCCGATTCGACCGATGCCTTCGACGTGGTCGACGGACAGCTCACCATCAAGGGTATCTGCGAAATCTACCGCCGCATGCAGGAGCTGGGATAAGACAGGGGCTTAAGTCGAGCACGAGCGCGAGCGGCGAACTAGGCAATGCGTCGGTCCTATTCCTCAAAAACGAAAAATTTTCAGTTTTGAGGAATAGGACCGACGCACGCTACGCCTCACCTGCCAACCACCTCGCCAGGTCCACGATTTGCACTCCGTCGCGATCCGTGGCCTCGTGATGCGTGCGGGCGAGAATCATCTTGGGATACGCATCGCCGATGCTCAGCAGTGGCGAAATCTCGCGTTCAAATGTCTTATCCGAGCTGATGTCGTCGCTCACCTGAATGTAGAGCTTCTCGCTTCGCTTGATTGCTACAAAGTCTATTTCCTTTTTATAGAGCACGCCGACGCATACCTCGTATCCGCGACGCAGCAGCTCGATTGCCACCATGTTCTCGTATACGCGTCCCCAATCCATATCACGTGTACCAAGAAGAGCATATTTAAACGCATGGTCCGCCAGATAGTACTTCTCGCCGCTCTTAAGGTATTTTTTGCCGCGAATGTCGTACCGACGAACTTTATAGAAGGCAAACGCATCGCACAGATACCCCATGTACGTGCCGACCGTCTTGTTCGTAATCTTTAGCCCATCCGCATTTAATGCATCAGTAATGTTGCGTGCCGACGTAATGTTGGAAACGTTGTCCATCATGTAATCGGCAATGCGCAGCAGCGCCGATTCGTTTCTCACATTATGCCGCTGCACGATATCTCTCACGATGAGCGTCTTAAAGACGTTGGAGAGATATTGATAGCGCTGCTCCTGCAGTGGATAAGGGTAAGAGCCGGACATACCGCCGGTTCTCGCGTACTCATCGAAGTCGCGGTCGACCTCGCCCCCATCGCCATAGAGACGATACTCCTCAAACGAGAATGGGAAAACCTCGATCTCGAAGGTGCGCCCCGTAAAGAGCGTCGACAGATCGCTCGACAGCAAAAAGGCATTCGATCCGGTGATGAAAATGTCGTACTGCTCGGATGCATGAAGGCTGTTGATCGCCCGCTCAAAACCGTCGCACATCTGAACTTCATCGATAAGCAGAAAGTTTTGCTTGCCGAGCACTCGATGATCTTTTACATAGGCGAGCAACGCGTGATACTCGAGCAGGCTCTCGAACTCATCGAGGTTGTAGTTGATATGGATGACATTCGAATTGGACAGATTTGCCTCCACGTAATCGCGGAGGGCCTCGAGCAATTTTGATTTACCGCTACGCCGAATGCCCGTGATGACCTTGATGTCCGGCACGCCAATAAGGCTCGTCAACGTGTCCATATATGACGTTCTATTGATGAGTTTCATTGAGGCCTCCTCGCGGTCTTTTATCGCTATTCCTCAAAATCGAAAAATTTTCAGTTTTGAGGAATAGGGCGCTGGCAACCCGTTCCCCAAACAAGCGAAGCCCTCCCCGGTGCAGGCCGAGAAGGGCTTCGTTGCCATGTCTATCTTTGGGCGCGGGCGCCTCGCGTTACAGCCCGCGAATTCGTACGGCCTCGGGCGGAAACTCCTGCTCGCCGGCATCGGTCTTGATGGTCGCGCGACCCCAGATGTCCAGGCCCGCAAACACGCCCACCGCGAGCGGCAGACCGTTGGGCGACACCGCTGCAACTTGGCGACCGAGCAGCGGCACCATGTCGAAGTACTCGCCCAACACCGGAGCCAGCGGGCCGGCGGCACCCTGCGGCGTGTTGGCGGCAACCGCCCAGGCGTCCACGCGGCCCAGCACGGCAGCGGCCAGCGCCTCGACCAGCGCTTCGTCAGCCACGTCCACACCAAGCTCGCTCAGCGCCGAACGCTCAATATCCACCGTCACGGCACCGAACATGCCCGCAGCACCGGCACCACCGTTGACGGCGACGCGCGCGAACGACGTCTCAAACTCAGGCGCACCGCACACGATATCGCTCGGCCACTGGATACCCACCTTACCGGCAAGGCCCAACCCCGGCGTCGAAGCCGTGCCCACGAGCGCGTCCATCATGCCCATCGCCGCCACAAACGGCAGGCCGTGGAAGGCATGCATGTTCACATCCGGGCGCACGACCAGCGAAAACGTCAGCGAAGCATCGCCCGCACTCCACGCGCACCAGCCCGCGGACATGCCCTCGCGGCCCGCGTCGCGCGCCGCGTCGAGCTCGGTGCCAGCGGCAACAGCATTCATCTCGATCATCTACATACGCCCCAATTCGCCCACGATATGGCCCACGCGGTCCTCGGGCTCCTTGACCTCGACACCGTTGTAGCGGAAGAACCGCGCCGGGTCGTGCATCAGGTCCTCGAGCGGCACCAGCACAAAGTCGCGCTCGCCAATGAGAGGATGCGGCAGGCGCAGCTTTTTGCCGCCGTGGGTCTCGCCGTCCATCCACAGCAGGTCCAGGTCGATGGTGCGCGGACCGTTGGCCTTGGCCTTTTTGGAGCGGTCGCGCCCAAGCTCGGCCTCGATCTTCATGAGCTCGTCGAGCAGCACCAGCGGCGCCAGCTCGGTCTTGATCTCGATGACGGCGTTGGCAAACGCGTCCTGGCGCGTCTCGTAGGCCGGCTCGCTCTCGTAAATCTTGGAGGAGTTGGACACGCAGGTGAGTGGAATCTCGGCGATCATCTCGCGTGCGGCGCGGATGTTGTCGCAGCGATGCCCCAGGTTGGAGCCCACGGCCACAAACGCGCGGCGCGGCTGCGGCTTGGCAACCGCCCAGTAGCCGTTCAGGAACTGCGCAAAACCCGCGGCGTCGTGCACGCGCACGATGTTGGCACCGGCCTGGATGGCGCCCAGGCACACGCCAAACGTAGCGGCATCGCGCTCGGCGGCCTCGGTCACGCCCGAGACGGCGCCCACAAAGCGCTTGCGCGACACGGCGCACATGAGCGGATAGCCCAGTGACGCCATCTTGGCAGTCTCGCGCTGGATGACGATGTCCTCGTTAGCCGACTTACCAAAGCCCGGGCCAGGATCGATGCAGATGCGGTCGCGCGACACGCCGGCATGGATGAGTGTGCGGGCCTGGTCAGACAGAAAGCCCATGACGCGGCGCATGATGGGCGCCGAATCGGGCAGGGTGAAGCGGCGGAGCTGCGAGGTGGGCACGTAAGCTTCCTCGCGGCGGGCGCTGCGGCGCATCATGGCGGCCAGACGGTCATTGGACTCCGATGCGGCCTCGGTGGCTGCGGGCGCGGGCGCGACGGTCTCGGCGGCAGCAGTCTGCTCGGTGGCGGGCGTCTCCTGCTCGCTTGCAGGCTCGGACGTGGGCTCCGGTTCGCCAAACGGCAACGAGGGCTGCACCACGCCGCCCGGAAGCTTGGCCTCCGACTTAGGCTCACCCAGCAACTTGCCGCGACGGCGGCGAGCCGGCTTCTCGGCCTCACGCGCGGCCTCGGCAGCCGCCTCGCGCGCCTTCTCGGCAACAAACGCCGCTGCCGAGGTATCGAGCTGCACCGTTGCGTGCGTGCGGGTGGGCGCGGCGACCTCGCCGGCATGCATCACGATGATGCCGCAGGTGCTCGTCTTAACAAACTCGACCATCTTGGGATCGGTGAAGCCGGTCACGTCGTTGACGATCGAGGCGCCGCAGCGCACGGCCGCCTTGGCAACCGCCACGTGGCGCGTGTCGATCGAGACGATGGCACCCTCTTTGGCCAGCGCACGCACAACGGGCAGCACGCGGCGAGCCTCCTCGTCGGGGTTGACCGGGGTAAAGCCGGGGCGCGTGGACTCGCCGCCTACGTCGATGATGTCGGCGCCGGCGTCGAGCATCGCCAGGCCGTACTCGATGGCGGCATCCGGGTCGAAGTGCTCCCCGCCATCGCTAAACGAATCGGGCGTCACGTTGAGGACGCCCATGATGCGCGGACGGTCAAAGCTGAGCTCGTACTTTCCGCACCGCCATGTCTTGCTATCGTTCGCCATGAACATCCTCCTAAAATGCCCACACCGCCGAGCTTGGGGAGCTGGCGGCGGGGTCGCTTTGCACTCAGTCTTTCTATTGTATCCGCGCACATGGGCTAGAACGCAAACGCGGCCGCGATGTCGCAAGAAATCAGCAGGTCGGCATTTGCATCCTGATCGGTGGGAGCAAGGTTGCATATGGCCAGCGTATCGCCGGTAAAGTAACGCGTAAGGCCCGCCGCCGGATACACCACGAGCGAGGTCCCGCCCACAATGAGGGCATCGGCCGCGGCGATGGCGGCAACGGCGCCGGTCAGCACATGCTCATCGAGCGGCTCCTCGTAGAGCACCACATCGGGCTTAATGCGCCCGCCGCACGCGGGGCACACGGGCACGCCCGCGGCGTCCTCGTGCTCGCGCGAGCAAATCCACTCGGCGCTATAGACCGCGCCGCACGACTGGCAAATGTTGCGATGGACCGATCCGTGCAGCTCGAACACGCGCTGTGAGCCGGCCATCTGATGCAGGCCGTCAATGTTTTGCGTCACCACGGCATTTAGCTTGCCGGCGCGCTCCAGCTCGGCCAGCTTGGTGTGGCAGCGGTTGGGCTTGGCGCCAAGCGCGATCATCTTGGTGCGGTAGAAGTCGAAGAACTCGGCCGGGTGCACCTCGTAAAAGCTATGCGAGAGCATGGTCTCGGGCGGGTAGGCAAACTGTTGGTGATATAGGCCGTCCACGCTGCGGAAATCGGGGATGCCACTCGCCGTGGAAACGCCCGCGCCGCCAAAGAAGACCACGCGCTTGTGGGTGCCGAACAGCTCCGCCAGCGCGGCGGAGGCCTGTTTGGAGTCCGTTATCGCCTGCGTCATATATGTCCTCCGTCCGTGTCTCCGGGACGGCGGCGTTCGCACTATCACTCGCGGACTCCGCCCCGCTCTTGTTGCGTTAATCTTAAGCCTGCCAACCCCGTCGAAAGGACACCATGCCTCAGACTTACACTTTCGCCTCGTGGAACGTCAACGGCCTGCGCGCCGTGCTCAAAAAGGACCCGAGCTTTATCCAGATCGCGCAAGAACTCGACGTCGATATCCTGGCGCTGCAAGAGACCAAGCTGCAGGAGGGCCAGGTCGATATCGACCTGCCCGGCTATCACCAAACCTGGAGCTACGCCGAGCGCAAGGGCTACTCGGGCACCGCGGTCTTTAGCCGCCAGGAACCGCTGCGCGTACTGCGCGCCGATGCGCTGCTGCCCTACGCCGGCGAGGGCGAGGCGGCCGAGCTCGTCGCCCAAGCCGCGACCGAGGGCCGCGTCTGCGCGCTGGAGTTCGACAAGTTCTGGTTTGTGGATGTCTACACTCCCAACGCGCAAAACGAACTCGCCCGCATCGACGTGCGCATGGCCTGGGACGATGCCTACCGCGGCTTTTTGAGCGCGCTTGAGCGCGAGACCGGCAAGCCCGTGGTGACCTGTGGCGACTTTAACGTGGCGCACGAGGAGATCGACCTTAAGAACCCCAAGTCCAACCGCGGCAACGCCGGCTTTTCGGACGAGGAACGCGGCAAGTTTACCGAGCTGCTCAACGCCGGCTTCACCGATACCTGGCGCGCGGCAAACCCCGACGTCGAGGGCATCTACAGCTGGTGGAGCTACCGCTTTAATGCCCGCAAGAACAACGCCGGCTGGCGCATCGACTACTTCCTGGTAAGTGATTCAATCGCCGCCAACGTTCGCGACACCGGTATCCGTGGCGATATCTTCGGCAGCGACCACTGCCCCGTCACCCTCACGCTAAAGCTCTAGCCCCAAGTAATTCCTGGGGGACAGAGGAAAACAGATCATGTGACCCCTCTCCCCCTATAAGTTGCGGTGGAATAGTTCCTGTTTGGGCAGCAAATAGCCAAAAACGAGAACTATTCCACCGCAAGTTCGTGAGGGAACGCGAAATGCCTTACAGCCCGTATTTCACGACGACACGGTTAATGCGACGGCACCAGGGCTTGTACAAGGCGGCCAAAAACACGCATGTCGCGAGTCCGTGCGTAATATCGAACGGCACTGCCGTGGCAAGACGTGCCACGGCACCCGCCCAAGTAAGCGGCTGTACAAACCCAATGATGTCATACGCGTTGATCACGACGCCATAGAGCAGGCCCGACGCAAAGCCGTACGCCAGCAGCGCCGGCATGCGCACGGTGCCGTCGGCGCGGTCGAACGCGCCCGCATACGCCAGCGCACCACCAACGTATCCCACGAGCCCCCAGGCATACATCTGCCACGGCGTCCACATGCCCTGCCCAAAAAAGAAATTGCTGGTCAGCGCCGCCAACGCACCGACCATAAAGCCGTTACGACGACCGAGTGTCACCCCGGCGATAATGGCGATGGCACTCACGGGTTTAAAGTCGGGAATGGGTCCAAACAGGATGCGCCCCGCCGCCGCCAGCGCCGCCAGCACCAGCGTGGGCATAATCTGACGCAGGCCTGGACGCGATGCCTCATAGCCCGCAAAGAACAGCGCAAGCACCAACGCCACCACAACCAGCATGGCCAACGCTGTCTGCTCAACACCCGCCAGCAACGCGGCAGCCATCACCGCCGGCACCGCCAACAACAGCGGGATCTCCAGTTTTGCAAGCAAACGCGAGAAACGACAGTCCGTCATCCCATCACGCCCTATAGAACACGTTGTCGGCAAAGAAGTCGGCCGAGGACTCCATGCAGGCAATCTCGCCGTCAAACATCATGGCGACGTCGTCGGCTACCTGCTCGGCAAAGTCCAAATCGTGCGTAGCCATGATGACGGTGCCGCCAGCCTTCGCATGGTCACGCAGGGCGCGGGCGATGGTGCGGCGGCTGAACAGGTCTAGACCCTTGGTGGGCTCATCGAGCAATAGCAGTTCGGGGCCGATTAGCAGCAGTTTTGCCAATGCAAGCAGTTGACGCTGCCCGCCCGAAAGATCGTACGGATGGCGTCCATCCAGACCCGACAACCCCAAGCTCGCCGCACGCTCCCGCGCCAAGTTCTCGTCATATCCGCAGGTTGAGGCCCATTCCATCAGCTCATCGCGAACCGTCTCGGCAACCAGCAATGCTTTGGGATTCTGAGGCAGCAGCGCCGCCGAGGCCGCTCCGCGCACCATGCGGCCGCGCTGCAGCTTGGCGGTCTTCGCCAGCACCGAAAGCATCGTCGACTTACCGCATCCGTTGCCGCCCACGATCGCATGCACCGCACCGGCCGAAAACGACGCATCGAGCCCGCGCAGCACCCAGCCGGACGCTCGATCGTAGCGAAACCAGCCTTCCGACAGGGTGGTAGCCGACCCGCCGTGCATTTTTTGGAGTATTCTGCTTCCATCCGTGCGCGAGAAGGCTTCCAAGCCGTTCTCGAGCGACGTTTGCGCCACAAATTCGTACGATTTGTCCAATTCCAAACTTTTTTTCGCGCTCGATACGTCCCCGGGCGGCTCCAGAGAGCCCAAATTGTCCTCACGCCTGCTGAATACTCCGTTTTTTGCACATCGGATGGCACCCCACCCCAACGTGTCATCGGAAAACAGCGATTCTCGGCATACCAAAGAAGCCATATCCGCCGCCTCGCGCACGCGGCCATCCTCAATCCGGTACGCACACGTCGCGTATTCGAGCATTGGGCGCGGCTGATGCGTCGCCACAACAACCGTGCAGCCCAGCTCGCGATTCACACGAAACAGCGCGTGCAGGAAATTCTTCTCGGCAACGGGATCGAGCTGAGACGTGGGCTCGTCGAGCAGCAGCACGCGCGGGCGCAGCGCCAGGACGGCGGCAAGCGACAGCAGCTGCTTGCGGCCACCCGAAAGCGTATCGGTATCACGATGAAGCCAGTCCTCCAGACCAAAGAAATAGCTGGTCTCGGCAACACGGCGGCGCATCTCGTCGCGCGACACACCCAGATTCTCTAGGCCAAACGCCATCTCGTGCCACACGGTTTCGCACACGATCTGGTTCTCGGGATCCTGGAACACATAGCCCACGCGCTCCGCCGATGCCCGCACGTCCATGTCGGCAACGTCCTCGCCCAGCACGCGCGCATCGCCAGTGCGCTCGCCCACCGGAGCGATCTCGGGCTTGAGCAGCGACAGCAGCGTCGACTTACCCGATCCGGTACCGCCAACAAGCAGCGCAAATGCACCTTGGGGAACAGACCAGTCGAGCCCCTCGAGCACCGCAGCATCAGCATCGGGGTAGGCAAAGCTCAGGCTCCGCACCTCAATCGCTGGCATATCCGGGCCGCACGCAGCGCCCGACACCGGGCCCCTGTCCAACCGAGCCATCAGCCAAACCTCTTCTCATCAATCGCGTGCAATGCGCAAGGCAGCACCATCCAGGCAGCGTACACAACATAGCCCGGCCACGGCGCCGGCACCGAGAGCTGCGGATAAAACGAATACCTGTCTCTTATACACATCTGACGCTGCCGACGACTAGTCGAGTGTAGAT
>URNM01000009.1 GCA_900549185.1 uncultured Collinsella sp.
GGGCGACAAGATCATCGCCATCGACTCCCACATCGACACCGTCGGCATCGGCAACATCGAGAACTGGGACTCCGATCCCTATGAGGGCTACGAGACCGACGAGATCATCTACGGCCGTGGTGGCTCCGACCAGGAGGGTGGCATGGCTTCTGCTACCTACGCTGCCAAGATGATGAAGGACATGGGCCTCATCCCCGAAGGCTACAAGATCATGGTCGTCGGCACCGTCCAGGAAGAGGACTGCGACGGCATGTGCTGGCAGTACATCTACAACAAGGACGGCATTAAGCCCGAGTTCGTCATTTCCACCGAGCCCACCGACGGCGGCATCTATCGCGGTCACCGCGGCCGCATGGAGATCCGTGTCGACGTTCACGGCACCTCCTGCCACGGCTCCGCTCCCGACCGCGGCGACAACGCCATTTACAAGATGGCCGACATCATCGCTGACGTCCGCGCCCTCAACAACAACGGCTGCGACGAGTCGACCGACATCAAGGGTCTCGTCAAGATGCTCGACCCCAAGTACAATCCCGAGCACTTCGAGGATGCCCGCTTCCTGGGCCGCGGCACCTGCACCGTCAGCCAGATCTTCTACACTAGCCCCAGCCGCTGCGCTGTCGCTGACTCCTGCGCCATCTCCATCGACCGTCGCATGACCGCCGGCGAGACCTGGGAGTCCTGCCTGGACGAGATCCGTAACCTGCCGGCAGCCAAGAAGTACGGCGACGACGTGAAGGTTTCCATGTACATGTACGACCGTCCGTCCTGGACCGGCGAGGTCTACGAGACCGAGGCTTACTTCCCCACGTGGATCAACAAGGAGACCGCTCCGCACGTCAAGGCCCTCGTCGACGCCCACAAGGCCATGTTCGGTGACGAGCGCATCGGCTGCGAGCCCAGCATGGACAAGCGCACCGGTCGTCCGCTGTGCGACAAGTGGACCTTCTCCACGAACTGCGTCTCCATCCAGGGTCGCTACGGCATCCCCTGCGTGGGCTTTGGCCCGGGTGCCGAGTCTCAGGCTCACGCTCCCAACGAGGTCACCTACAAGGACGACCTGGTCACCGCTGCCGCCATGTACGTGGCTGCCCTGAACCTCTACGATCCGAGCAAGGCCGATGGCGATGCCACCGTGTTCCGCGCCGGTCTGACCAACAACAAGATCGATTAGTCCCATTCCTCGATTTTGTTGAGCCGGGGGCCGCTCGTGTCCCCGGCACCCCCTGTTGACTCGGGGCCCGCGGTCGTTATCTCCCATGCTTCCTCAACGGTGGCGGGTCCTCGTCATGGTGCTCTGCATGTTCTAGCCACACGCGCATGCCGGAGCACATCTACTCATTGCGATCGTTTCACCTTTAGAAAGGACATTTCCATGGACGCCAAGTTTACCGAGCTCGTCGAGCAGCTGAACGGCCTCGATTTTAAGGGCATGTACGGCAGCGACTTCCTGCACACCTGGGACAAGACCACCGATGAGCTCAAGGCTCTCTACATCGTCGCCGACGCCCTGCGCGAGCTGCGCGAGAACAACGTTTCGTCCAAGATCTTCGACTCGGGCCTGGCCGTCTCCCTGTTCCGCGACAACTCCACCCGTACGCGCTTCTCCTTCTCTAAGGCCGCCAACCTGCTCGGCCTTGAGCTGCAGGACCTGGACGAGAAGAAGTCCCAGATCGCCCACGGCGAGACCGTCCGCGAGACCGCTACCATGATCTCCTTTATGGCCGACGTCATCGGCATCCGCGATGACATGTACATCGGCAAGGGCGACGCCTACATGGCCGAGGTCTCCGAGTCCGTGCAGCAGGCCTACGAGGACGGCGTTCTGGATCACCGTCCCACGCTCATTTCCCTGCAGTCCGATTCCGACCACCCCACGCAGTCCTCTGCCGACATGCTCTACCTCATCAACGAGTTTGGCGGTCTTGAGAACCTCAAGGGCAAGAAGGTTGCCGTTACCTGGGCCTATTCGCCCTCTTACGGCAAGCCGCTGTCCTGCCCGCAGTCGCTGATCAGCCTGCTGCCCCGCTTTGGCATGGACGTCACCCTGGCTCACCCCGAGGGCTACGACCTCATGCCCGAGGTCGTCGAGCGCGCCAAGGGCTATGCCGCCGAGTCCGGCACCACCTTTAAGCAGGTCAACACCATGGCCGAGGCCTTCGAGGGTGCCGACATCGTGATCCCCAAGAGCTGGGCTCCGTTTGCCGCCATGGAGAAGCGTACCAACCTGTACGCCGAGGGCGACGACGCCGGCATCGCAGCGCTCGAGAAGGAGCTGCTCGCCCAGAACGCTACGCATCAGGATTGGTGCTCCACGACCGAGCTCATGGAGAAGACCGCCAACGGCCAGGACACCATCTTTATGCATCCGCTGCCCGCCGACATCTCCGGTGTCTCCTGCGAGCACGGCGAGGTTAACGCCGACGTCTTCGACATGCACCGCGTGGGCATGTACAAGGAGGCCAGCTACAAGCCGTACGCCATCGCTGCCATGATGTTCCTGCAGAAGGTTGCCGATCCCGCCGCTACCCTCAAGGCCCTCGACGAGCGCAACACCGCCCGTTGGCTCCAGGCCTAAAGCCGGGTTGAGGTAAGCCATGTAAAGGGGGCGCTCTGCCAACCGGCGGGGTGCCCCTTTTTTGCATCGCGGGCGTGCGGGATAAGCGCTCTCGATGTGGATGCCCGCGGCGCGAGTTATGGGTACGATGGTTTCAGGGGAGGTATCACCATGAAACTTGGATGCGTCATTATGGCTTCGGGCGAGGGCAAGCGGTTTGGCTCTAACAAGATGCTTGCCGATATCTATGGCGAGCCGCTGATTGCCCGGACCATCGATTCGGTTCCCCGGGGCTTTGACGTCGTGGTTTCGACGCGTTGGCCCGAGGTCGCCCAGATTTGCGAGGACAAGCATTGCCCGTGCGTGCTGCACGATGGCGAGCTGCGCAGGGATAGCGTCCGCGCGGGCCTTTCATGGGGAGTCGAACGCAACTGGAAAGGCTGCCTCTTTTTGCCGGGCGACCAGCCGCTTGTGAGCGCGGACTCTTTTGAGGGCATGGTTCGCGCGTTTGATGAGCGTGGCCGCAAGCATCCGGTGCGTCTTGCGTGCAACGGTGAGCCTTCGAGCCCGGTGCTCTTTCCGGCGGAACTGTTCGATGCACTTATGTGTCTTGAGGGCAAGGACGGCGGGGGCTCGATTCTCAAAGGTCGCGTCGACGTTGCGCTGGTCGAGGCGCGTGCCTACGAGCTGTGGGACGTCGATACCGTCAAGGGACAGCGACGCATAGCGGAGCATATCGCGGCCTGCTCGTATTTTGATCGCGTGGCCAACTGTATTAATCAATAAGGAGCAACATGATCATCATCAAAAACGGCGCGCTCGTGACGCCCCAGGGGCTTCGCCGCGCCGATCTTGCCATGGAGGGCGACAAGATTGTGCGGATTGCCGCGGCGATTGAGCCGGGCGCGGGCGATACCGTCGAGGATGCCGCGGGCTGTTGGGTGTTTCCCGGCTTTATCGACGGCCACACGCACATGCAGTGCTGGACCGGCATGGATTGGACGGCAGATAGCTTTGAGACCGGTACGCGTGCGGCTGCCTGCGGCGGCACGACGACCATCGTGGACTACGCGACGGCCGATCGCGGCGTGACCATGCCCGATGCCTTGGCCGAGTGGCATTGCCGCGCCGACGGAACCTGCACGGCTAACTACGCCTTTCATATGGCACTCGCCGAGTGGAACGAGCGCAACCGCGCCGATCTTTCGGCCATGCGCGAGGCGGGCGTATCGTCGTTCAAGACCTACTTTGCCTACGATCATCTGCGCCTGGACGATGCCGAGACGCTCGAGGTGCTCGAGGAGCTCAAGCGTATTGGCGGCATACTGTGCGTGCATTGCGAGAACGGTACGCTGGTGAATGAGCTGCAGAAGCGCGTGTTTGAGCAGGGTATCCACGGGCCTGAGGGCCATGCGCTCAGCCGTCCGGACGTGTGTGAGGCCGAGGCCGTGAGCCGCCTGCTGTATCTGGCTCACTTGGCCGGGGACGCTCCGGTCAACGTGGTACACCTTTCGACCAAGCTGGGGCTCGAGGCCATTCGCGCTGCCAAGGCGCGCGGGCAGAAGAACATTTATGTCGAGACCTGCCCTCAGTATCTGATGCTCGACGACACCTGCTATCTGGAGCAGGGCGAGGACGGCTTTGCGGGTGCCAAGTATGTGATGAGCCCGCCGCTGCGCCGTGCGGGTGACCGTGCGGCACTGCGTGAGGCGCTTGTGGCCGGCGAGATCGATACGATTGCGACCGACCACTGCAGCTTTAACCTGCACGGGCAAAAGGACCGCGGGCGCGACGACTTCCGCGCGATTCCCAACGGCGGGCCCGGCGTGGAGCATCGTCCCGTCGCGATTGCCACGAGCTTTGAGGGACAGCTGGGACCCGAGGATCTGTGCCGTTTGATGAGCGAGAACCCGGCGCGCGTGTTTGGCATGTACCCGCGCAAGGGCTGTCTTGCCGAGGGTGCCGATGCCGACGTGTGCGTGTGGGATCCTTGCGCGCGTTGGACGATCAGCGCCGCGACGCAGCATCAGGCCGTGGACTACACGCCGCTCGAGAGCTTTGAGGCACATGGCCGCGCCAAGGCCGTGTTTGTGAACGGCGTGCTGGTGGCGCGCGATGGCGAGCCCACCGGAGCCCAACCCGGCCGCTACGTGCCCCGCTAGCAGCAAAGATGCCGTGTCCCCTCCGCAGTTGCGGTGAAATACGGACTGTTTGCGGCCGTTTGGCGGCCAAACAGTCCGTATTTCACCGCAACTGAGGAGATGGGGCCGGCTACTTGAGGCTGCCGGCGACGACAGGGCGGTCGAGAGCTGCCTCGAAGCGGTCGGCTATCGTGGGGTCGCTGAGCGTGTCGACTTGGTTGAGCATGACGCGTGCGGTGCTGAGTTTAAGCGCCTGCATCTCGGAATTGAGCACCTGGGCGACGCGCTCGGGCGTGGCGATGTCGGTGAGCTCGCAGCCGCAACGCTCGCAAAAGAGCTCAGGGCGGTGGACGGCTTCGTTGATGGGCTTGCTGAGTCCCGAGGCTCCGACGAGCCAGATGACGTTGGCCGTGCCGGCGGGAATTACCGGCTCCCAGGCGGCATGCGCCTTGAGCGGGAGTCGCTTGCTGCCATCTGCCTCGGCCAACACATAGTCAAAGCGCTGCGCCAGCTCGTTGAGCGGCTCGGCGGGGGCGGAGAGCTTGCCTGTCTCCGGGTCCAAAACACCCGCCTGGCAGATACTTCCGCGGCTCATGCCCGCGCATGCCTCGCAGGTGCAGCCGGGAACATGCGGGGTCCCCGGCTTCCAAGGCGCGGCGTCCAGGCGACGGCTCGACCCGTCCCATGGCACGCCGGCGACGGGAAACATGTGCGTGGTGGTGCAGAGGAGCACGCGGCCGCCAGCGCGCATAAGCTCAAGGCCGAGCGTCTTCAGCAATGTCGACTTACCGCCACTGCCGATAATTGCGGTAATGCCCGGCTCGATCTTGAGCGCGGAGGCAAGATTGCCGCTAACCGTTTCCATCTGTTCACCGCCGTATAATACTGTGATAATAAATAATCATCAGAGTAGCGGTCGAACCGCTTTTGCTCTGCTCAAACCGTAGCACAGGGAGGTGCCCCCGGAATGCTCGTTTATGTTCGCGGCGCCGGCGATATCGCCACGGGCGTCGCTGCCCGTTTGGTGCGCGCCGGCGTGTCGGTCGTTATGGCCGATATCGCGGTTCCCACGTGCATCCGCCGCACAATCAGTTTTTGCGAGGCCATTCGCCTGGGCGAGGTCGAGGTCGAAGGCATTCGCGCTCGCTTGGCACTGACGCCGGCTGAGGCGCTCGAGATTACCCAAGCGGGGGATGTTGCCGTCGTGGTGGACCCTCAGGCCAAGATGCTTGATGAGCTTAAACCCGCGGCTGTGGTTGACGCGATTTTGGCTAAGCGCAACCTGGGCACCACGCGCGACATGGCGCCTGTCGTCATCGCCGTGGGGCCGGGCTTTACCGCGCCGGTTGACTGTGACGCCGTGGTCGAGACCATGCGCGGGCATTTTCTCGGCCGTGTCATTACCCAAGGTTCGCCGCAGCCCAACACGGGTGTGCCGGGCATTATCGCTGGCTATGGCAAGGAGCGCGTTATCCACAGCCCCGCCGACGGCGTGTTTCGGTCCGACCGCGCAATCGGCGACATCGTGAGTGCCGGCGACGTGATTGGCTACGCGGGCGATACGCCCATGTGCACGCAGATCGATGGCTGTCTGCGCGGGCTTTTGGCGAACGGCGTGCAGGTGACTGAGGGCTTTAAATGTGCCGATGTCGATCCGCGTGGCGATGCCAGCTATATCAACTACATTTCGGACAAGGCGACGTCGGTCGGCGGCGGTGTGCTCGAGGCACTCGCTATGCTCACCGATGTCTTTAGAGGATAGAAGGCGGCAATGGAAAAGCTCGATGTGGTGAATGCTGCGCTTGGCGCTCTGCGTGCTGGCGAGACGTGCGAGCTGGTGGTAGTGGCCGGTACGGCGGGGTCGTCGCCGCGCGGCGTGGGCGCCTGGATGGCCGTCTTTGCCGATGGCAGCCAAGTGGGCACCATCGGCGGCGGCAAGATTGAGCTCTTTGCGCTGGACGAGGCGCGCGAGCTGCTGGGCGCGGGACAGTCGCGTCTGGTCCGCTACACCATGGGCGGCGAGAACTCCGATACCGGCATGATCTGCGGCGGAGCCATCTGCCTGTGCTACCTGCATCTGGATGCGACTCAGGCATCGTTGTTCCAAGAAATTACCGACGTCTTGGCCTATCGGCGCATCGGCGACTTCGTCATCGACTTTGAGCCGTTTATCGCGAGCGCACTCGAGGGCGATGTGGCCGAGTACCATGGCGAGGAATCGCGCCGCACCATTGCGGGCTGCCCCGGGCTTTCGCTGGTGGAGGAGGGGGGTAAGGTCACCTACACCAACGCCGCCTCCGAGATTCCCCCGGCGCACATCGAGACGCTCTGCCCCGAGGGCCTGACCTATATCTTTGGCTGCGGACACGTGGGCGCCGCGACGGCGCGGGTGCTCACGGCGGCGGGCTTTGCCGTCGTAGCGTGCGACGACCGCCCCGGCACGCTGACCCCCGAATGGGCGCCCGGTGTCTACGACCGTCGTCTGGTCGACTACAAGAATCTGAGCAAGCAGTGCCCCATCGGCCCGCGCGACCTGGTAGTCGTCGCCACGGCGGGTCACAAGTCCGATATCGACGTGGTGATTCAGGCCATGCGCGCCAAGCCTGCCTACCTAGGCTGCCTGGGATCGCGTCGCAAGACGGCCTTTGTGCGCGCTCGCCTGGAGCAGGAGGGCTTTACGCAGGAGCAGATCGACGAGCTACACCTGCCGATCGGCGTCGCCATCGAGGCCGAGGATCCCGGGGAGATCGCCATCTCCATCGCCGCCGAGATGATCCACCTGCGCCGCACCAAACTCGTCCCCCGCAAGCGCTAATCGCATCCCCATCAATAAGTTGCGGTGAAATAGGGACTGTTTAAGCCTGTTAAGCCGTCAAACAGTCTCTATTTCACCGCAACTGCTGTTTGGGACCCATTTGTGCGGGGGAGTTGTGGAGTTGTGCAGGCAGACGAGGTTTTTCTGGAAATACGTACCCAATGCGCGTATAGTACCGATTGTTTTGTCGGCTCCTGCTGCGTCGAGTCCAAACCGCGAAATGCCATGAGCGGCGCGGATGCAGCCAGGAGGCACGAGGACAACCCGTCGTGGCCACGCCCCGTGCTTAAAACCCCAAGAAGGAGTGAACAATGGCAGAAGAGAAGTATGTGCCGCGTCTGAAGACCAAGTACAACAATGAGGTCAAGCAGCAGCTTCAGGACAAGTTCCAGTACGAGAACGTCATGATGATCCCCAAGTTTGAGAAGATCGTCGTGAACATGGGTGTCGGCGAGGCCGCTACCGATTCCAAGGCCATCGACGGTGCCGTGCGCGACCTGCGCGCCATCACCGGCCAGCAGCCGATGATCACCCGTGCCCGCAAGTCCATCGCTACCTTCCGCCTGCGCGCTGGTATGCCGATCGGCTGCAAGGTTACCCTGCGTGGCGACCGTATGTGGGAGTTCTTCGATCGTCTGACCTCCGTCGCGATCCCCCGTATCCGCGACTTCCGCGGCATCTCCGCCAAGAGCTTCGACGGCCGTGGTAACTTCTCCATGGGCGTCACCGAGCAGCTCATCTTCCCCGAGATCGACTTTGACTCCGTCGATCACCAGCGTGGTATGGACATCACTTTCGTGACCACCGCCAACACCGATGAGGAGGCCAAGGCCCTTCTGGACGCCTTCGGTTTCCCGTTCAAGAAATAGGTTCACCTGCCCTATAAGCGCCGTTCCCACAAGGGGGCGGCGTTTGGGGCGAACAATACTCTATGTGAGGAGGATATAAGTGGCTAAGACATCGATGATCGTCAAGTGCAATCGCAAGCAGAAGTTCTCTACTCGTGAGTACACGCGCTGCCAGCGCTGCGGCCGTCCGCACTCTGTGTACCGCAAGTTCGGCCTGTGCCGTGTCTGCTTCCGTGAGCTTGCACTCAAGGGCGAGCTTCCCGGCGTTAAGAAGGCCAGCTGGTAAGTCACTACCAGCGTTTCAAGCATCCGTTTGGAACAGGGAAAACGCGCTAGTTAGGCTTTGCCGTTAAGGGCGGCGAAGAACCAAGAGCACGTGTTCATCAAGAACGAAGGAGAATCTGTATGAACCTTACAGACCCGATCGCAGATATGCTTACGCGCATCCGTAACGCTAACTCTGTGAACAAGGCCACGGTCTCCATGCCGAGCAGCAAGAAGCTCGTCGAGATCGCTCGTGTTCTGCACGAGGAGGGCTACATCGAGGGCTACGATGTCGAGGACACCGTTCCCCAGAAGACTCTGCACATCACGCTTAAGTATGGTCCCAAGAAGGCTAAGGTCATTAACGGCATCCGCCGCATTTCCAAGCCGGGCCTGCGTAAGTACACCGGCGTTGCCGACATGCCCCGCGTCCGTGGTGGCCTTGGTACCGCCATTATTTCCACCAGCCATGGCGTCATGACCGACCGCGATGCTCGCAAGCACAACGTCGGCGGCGAGATCATCGCTTACGTCTGGTAATTCGCTCGGTAGGTAGAAGGAAAGGAGATCGCCGTGTCTCGTATCGGTAATAAGCCTGTCCAGATTCCCGCCGGAGTCGAAGTGGCAGTCAACGGCAACAACGTTGTCGTCAAGGGCCCCAAGGGCCAGCTCGAGCTCGATGTCTTTGAGAAGCTCGCTATCAACGTCGAGGACAACGTCCTCACCGTTTCCCGTCCCGACGACGAGCGTGAGACCCGTGCCCGCCACGGCCTCACCCGCGCCCTCATCCACAACATGGTTGTTGGCGTTTCCGAGGGCTTCGAGAAGAAGCTCGAGCTCGCCGGCGTCGGTTACCGCGTGCAGCAGAAGGGCAAGAACCTCGAGTTCTCCCTGGGCTTCTCGCACCCCGTGATCGTCGAGGCTCCCGAGGGCATCACCTTCGAGGTTCCCGACAACACCCACGTGAACGTCAAGGGTATCAACAAGCAGCAGGTCGGTCAGATCGCCGCTGAGATCCGCGGTCATCGTCCTCCCGAGCCTTACAAGGGCAAGGGTATCCACTATGTTGGCGAGCACATCCGCCGCAAGCTGGGTAAGGCCGCCAAGTAGTCGTAACCGACTCACTCGCATAAGACCAGCACCCCGTCAGGTGCTGGCAAGATCAACCTTTTTAGGAGTTTACGTATGAACAAGCATAAGGCGAAGCTGGAAGGCCTCAAGCGTCGTCAGCGTCGTGTTCGCGGCAAGGTCTCGGGTACCGCAGAGCGTCCGCGTCTTCGCGTGACCCGTACTAACGCCAACATCTATGCCCAGATTATCGACGACAGCAAGGGCTCCAGCCTGACGCTCGTCTCCGCCTCGACCCTCGAGGCCGAGTTCAAGGGCACCCACACCTCGAACAAGGAGGCTGCGGAGAAGGTCGGTCAGCTCGTTGGCAAGCGCGCCATCGAGGCCGGCATCACCAAGGTCGCCTTCGATCGCGGTGGCCGTATCTACCATGGCCGCGTCAAGGCCCTCGCCGACGGTGCTCGTGCCGCCGGTCTCGAGTTCTAGGAGGTATGTAGCACATGGCTCGTAATCAGAAGCAGCAGCGCGAGGCCTCCGAGTTCGAGGAGCGCGTCGTTTACATCAACCGCGTGTCGAAGACCGTCAAGGGTGGTCGTCGCATGAGCCTCGTCGCTCTCGTCGTCGTTGGCGACGGCAAGGGCAACGTCGGCGTTGGCATGGGCAAGTCCGCTGAGGTGCCCCTGGCCATCTCCAAGGCGTCTCTCGATGCCAAGAAGAACATGTTCCACGTGCCGGTGACCGAAGAGGGCACCATCCCGCACGAGGTTCTCGGTCACTTTGGTGCCGGCCGCATCATCATCAAGCCCGCTGTCGAGGGTACCGGCGTTATCGCCGGCGGCGCTGTGCGTCCCCTCTTTGAGCTTGCTGGCATCAAGAACGTCCTGTCCAAGTCCCTCGGTACCGACAACGGCCTCAACATCATCAAGGCTGCCGTCGAGGGCCTCAAGGAGCTCTCCAGCCCTGAGGACGTCGCGGCTCGCCGTGGCCTGACGGTCTCCGAGATGTTCGTCGGTAAGGAGAACTAAGCATGGCTGACACCATCAAGATCAAGCAGGTCCGCAGCACCAATGGTTGCAAGCAGGACCAGGTCCGTACTGTCCGTGCCCTCGGTCTCCACAGGATCCGCGAGGTTCGCGAGATTGCTGACAACGAGTCCGTCCGCGGCATGATCTTCAAGGTCAAGCACCTTGTCGAGATTGTAGAGGAGTAGCAAATGCAGCTTCACGATCTTACTCCCGCGCCCGGTTCCACCAAGAACCGCAAGCGCGTCGGCCGTGGCAATTCTTCGGGTCACGGCACCACTTCTGGCCGCGGCCAGAAGGGCCAGGGTTCCCGCTCTGGTGGCACCAAGGGTGCCGGCTTCGAGGGTGGCCAGACTCCGCTGGCTATGCGCCTGCCCAAGCTTCCGGGCTTCCGCAACCCCCGTCGTATCGAGTACACCGCTGTCAATGTTGAGCGTCTCGAGCGTAAGTTCGAGGACGGCGCTGTGATCGACGGTGCCGCTCTTAAGGCCGCTCGCATCACCAAGAGCGAGTTCGAGCCCGTCAAGGTGCTCGGCAATGGTGAGCTCACCAAGAAGTTCACGGTCAAGGTCGACAAGGTCAGCGCTTCTGCGCAGGCCAAGATCGAGGCCGCCGGCGGAAAGGTCGAGCTGCCGTGCTAAATGGTCTTAAGAATGCTTTCCGCATCAAAGAACTGCGCGAAAAGATTCTTTTTACCATAGCTATGCTCGTCGTGTACCGCATTGGTGCGCACGTTCCTGTGCCCGGCATTCCCTTCCAGGGGATGCTGGGCCTTTTCTCGACCGATAACAATTCGGTCGCCGCAGGTGCTATGGCCCTCCTGAATCTTTTCTCTGGCGGCGCGTTGAGCTATGTGTCGGTGTTTTCGCTGGGCATCATGCCTTACATCACCAGCTCGATCATCCTCCAGATGCTCCAGGCCGTCGTGCCTTCCCTGCATGAGCTTGCCCGCGAGGGCGAGGTCGGTCAGACCAAGATTACGCAGTATTCGCGTTACCTCACCCTGGCTCTGGCAATCCTCAACTCCGTGGGTTACCTCTTCCTCTTTAAGAGCTTCGGCATCAGCTTCAATGGCGCCGGCGCTCCCGAGATCATCTTCGACCTCATGATCGTCGGTACGCTCACCGCGGGCGCCATGCTGATCATGTGGATTGGTGAGCTCATCACCCAGCGCGGTATCGGCAATGGCATGTCGCTGATCATCTTCGCGAACATCATGGCCGGTCTGCCGCAGGCTATCTTCTCCAGCACCGAGGGCAATGCCGGTGGCATCATCACCATGGTGATCATCTGCGCCATCATCCTGCTGGTTATCCCGCTGATTGTTTTCCTTGAGCGCGGCCAGCGCCGCATCCCGGTCTCCTACGCTAAGCGCGTCGTGGGCCGCCGCATGATGGGTGGCCAGACCACCTACCTGCCCATCAAGGTCAACACCGCGGGTGTCGTGCCGATCATCTTCGCTTCGGCGCTGCTGTACTTCCCGGCTCAGATTGCCGTGTTCTTCCCCGGCATCGGCTGGATTCAGGCAGTTGCCTCCGCGCTTTCGACCGGTTGGCTCAACTGGGTGCTTAACGTTGTCCTCATCGTGTTCTTCGCGTACTTCTACACCTCCATGGTGTTCAACCCCGATGACACGGCCGATAACCTTAAGAAGCAGGGCGGCTTTATTCCGGGCGTCCGTCCGGGTAGGGCTACCGCGGCCTACATCAAGAACGCGCTCAACAAGATCACGCTTCCCAGCGCTGTCTTTTTGGCGCTCATCGCCATCGTGCCTTCGATCATCTTCTCCTTCACGGGTAACCATCTGATCCAGGCATTTGGCGGCACGTCCATCCTCATCATGGTCGGCGTCGTGCTCGACACGGTCGATAAGCTCGAAGGCCAGATCAAGATGTATGATTACGATGGATTCTTTAAATAGGCTAGAGGAGGATTGCTCATGAACCTCGTATTGCTCGGAGCTCCGGGTGCCGGTAAGGGCACCGTCGCACAGGAGTTCGTCGCCGAGTTTGGCGTCGCCCATATTTCCACGGGCGATCTGCTGCGTGCTGCCGTCAAGGGTGGCACCGAGCTTGGTATTCAGGCTAAGAAGTACATGGACGCTGGCGAGCTCGTTCCCGACCAGCTCGTGATCGACCTTGTCAAGGAGCGCCTTGCCGCCGATGACGCCCAGCAGGGCTTCATCCTCGACGGCTTCCCGCGCAACACCGCCCAGGCTGTGACACTCGATTCCGAGCTCTCCGCCATGGGTCGCGAGATCGACTGCGCCCTTCTGGTCGATGTGGCCCCCGAGGTCATTATCGATCGTCTGTCTTCGCGTCGCACCTGCCGCGCCTGCGGTTACACCGGCACCGCTGCCGATGCTACCTGCCCCAAGTGTGGCGGCGAGATGTATCAGCGCGACGACGACAAGCCCGAGACCATCAAGAACCGTCTCGACGTCTACGAGAAGTCCACGAGCCCGCTCGTCGACTACTATCGTGGCCAGGGTCTGCTCAAGTCGGTCAACGGTGACCAGGCTCGCGAGACCGTGTACGGGGATGTCAAAGAGGCTCTCGGTCTATGATCAAGATTAAGTCTGCAACGCAAATCGAGCAGATGAAGAAGGCAGGAGCGCTATCTAAGATGGCGCTCCGCCACGTTGGAGCCATGGTGCGCCCCGGCGTTTCCACCTTTGAGCTCGATCAGCTCGCGGAGCAGATTATCCGCATGCATGGCGGCACCCCGGCCTTTAAGGGTTACGGCGGGTTCCCGGGGACCATTTGCGCATCGATCAACGATGCCGTGGTCCACGGTATTCCCAACCCCGACATGATCCTGCGCGATGGCGATATCATCTCCATCGATACGGGAGCCGTTGTCGACGGTTGGGTCGGCGATAACGCTTGGACGTTTTTCGTCGGCACCCCCACGCCCGAAGCCAAGGCTTTGTGCGAGGTCACGCGCGATTGCCTTAAGGCTGCCATCGAGCAGGCTGTTCCCGGTAACCATATCGGGGACGTCGGTTATGCCGTTCAGTCCCTCGCCGAGTCTTACGGTTACGGTGTGCTTCGTGATTATGTGGGCCATGGCATTGGCCGCGTGATGCACGAGGACCCCAACGTTCCTAACTATGGAAAGAAGGGGAGGGGCGTTCGCCTCCAAGCCGGCATGGTCATTGCCATCGAGCCGATGGTTACGATGGGTTCCAACCATGTGAGCACGGGCTCCGACGGTTGGATTGTTACGACCAACGACCACCTGCCCGCCGCGCACTACGAGAACACCGTCGCCATTACCAATGACGGTCCGGTGATTCTCACCACGGATGCTCAAGGTGCTTGGTGTTCGCTCCAAGGCGGAGAAATGTAAAAGTCGCCGCCCCCTGATGCCCAACCTCGCCTTTCAATTTCGAAGGCATGACCCCAAGGTCTATGCCTTCTCATTTCAAGGCGATCTTGGGCATCAGGGAACGGCTTTGTTTTACATTTCAAATGTAACAAGTTCCACTTAGTTGTGGAGCCATTACGAAGTTATTACGATGCGTGCATACGTGTTGTAGAATACTCAATCGCTGTCGTTTTCTAGAGAAAGATGATTGCTTGTGAAGAAGGAAGACGCAATTGAGCTCGAGGGTACGGTAAAGGAACCGTTGCCCAACGCCATGTTTAAGGTCGAGCTCGAGAACGGTCATTCGGTTCTGTGCAACATTTCTGGCAAGATCCGAATGAATTACATCCGTATTCTCCCCGGTGACAGGGTTGTCGTGGAGCTTTCCCCGTACGACCTGACCCGCGGCCGCATCACCTATCGCTACAAATAGCGGCACGCATACACGCACTCCATTTCCGACTGCAGGCTTAGCTCAACCTACGGTCGGATTGTGTGTGAAGACCAGCCATAGTTTTAAACGCCTGCGGCTGGGCGAGTAGATAGTAGGGAAGTAGTTTGAGCGCTACCGAAAGGAAGAACGATGAAGGTACGTCCTTCGGTCAAGAAGATGTGCGATAAGTGCAAAATCATTAGGCGCCATGGCAAGGTCCTCGTCATTTGCGAGAACCCCCGTCATAAGCAGCGTCAGGGTTAAGAGAGGAGACTACGTTGGCCCGTATTAATGGTGTCGACCTCCCGCGTGAGAAGCGCGTTGAGATCGGTCTGACCTACATTTACGGCATCGGCCGCACCACTGCGACGAAGATTTGCGTCGAGTGCAACGTTAACGTGGATACGCGCGTTAAGGACCTCACCGAGGATGAGGTTAACGCCATCCGCGATTATATCGACAAGAACCAGATCATGGTTGAGGGCGACCTCCGCCGTGAGCGCAACCAGAACGTCAAGCGCCTTATGGACATCGGCTGCAACCGCGGCCTTCGTCACCGCAAGGGCCTCCCGGTCCGCGGCCAGCGCACCCACACTAACGCTCGTACCCGCAAGGGCCCGAAGCGTCAGATCGGTGCTAAGAAGAAGAAATAAGGAGCGCTAGATAGATGGCTACTGCTAAGAAGAACGTTCGCGCTGCCCGTCTGAAGCGCGCGGACCGTAAGAACATTTCCGTGGGCCAGGCTCACATTCGTTCTACGTTCAACAACACGATCGTTTCGATCACCGATCCCCAGGGCAACGTCATTTCCTGGAAGTCGGCTGGCCAGGTGGGCTTCAAGGGCTCCCGTAAGTCCACGCCGTTCGCTGCCCAGATGGCTGCCGAGGCTGCTGCCAAGCAGGCCATGGAGCACGGTATGAAGAAGGTTTCCGTCTTCGTCAAGGGCCCCGGCTCCGGTCGTGAGACCGCCATCCGCTCCCTCCAGGCTGCTGGCCTCGAGGTCTCGAGCATCCAGGACAAGACCCCCATTCCGCACAACGGCTGCCGCCCCAAGAAGCGTCGCCGCGTGTAACTGAAAGGATCGTATCAATATGGCAATCGACAGGACTCCTGTTCTTAAGCGCTGCCGTCAGCTCGGGATCGATCCCGCTGAGCTCGGTTACAGCAGCAAGAAGGAATCTATCCGTCAGCCCAAGCGCCGTCGCAAGGAATCTGAGTACGGCATGCAGCTGCGCGAGAAGCAGAAGGTCAAGTTCATCTATGGCGTTCTGGAGAAGCAGTTCCACGGCTACTTCAACAAGGCCCGCAAGATGAACGGCGTCACCGGTGAGAACCTCATGATCATCCTTGAGTCTCGCCTCGACAACGTCGTCTTCCGTCTTGGCTTCGCCCGCACCCGCAAAGAGGCTCGTCAGTCCGTCCGTCACGGTCACTTCACCGTGAACGGCAAGCGCGTGGACATCCCGTCCTACCGCGTCAAGGCCGGCGACGTCGTCGCTGTCGGCGAGAAGTTCCGTGACCTTCTCCCCATCAAGGAGGCTCTGATTTCCTCCGAGCGCTTTGAGGTCCCTGGCTGGCTCGAGGTCGATATCGAGAAGCTGTCTGGTAACGTGCTCGCTCTGCCGACGCGTGAGCAGATCAGCGGTGATATCAACGAGCAGCTCATCGTCGAGCTCTACTCTAAGTAGTCCATCCGGGCTGCTGAGGCTGGAGGTAATACATGTCAGAATTCATTAGGCCTCAGGTTCAGGTCGAAGAGATCAACGAGACGTCTGCTCGTGTCTCCGTCGAGCCGCTCGAGCGTGGCTACGGCGATACGCTGGGCAACTCCCTTCGTCGCGTACTTCTGTCCTCGCTCGAGGGTGGCGCCGTCGAGGCTATTCAGATCGATGGTGCGCAGCACGAGTTCATGACCATCCCTAACATGGTCGAGGATGTCACCGACATCGTCCTGAATGTCAAGGGTCTTGTCTTCAGGGCTCTCGGCACGACCGACGAGGCGACCGCCACCATCTCGGTTGACGGCCCCTGCGAGGTCACCGGTGCGGACTTCTATATTCCGTCCGAGTTTGAGCTGGTCAACCCCGAGCAGCACATCGCTACGCTCACCGAGGGTGGCCATCTCACCATGAGCATGCGCATCGGCTATGGCCGCGGCTATGTTTCTGGCGAGGCCAACAAGCGCGACAACGATCCCATCGGTGTGATCCACGTCGACTCGCTGTACTCGCCGGTTTCCCGTTGCGCCAAGCTCGTTGAGGCTTGCCGTGTCGGTCAGCACACCGACTACGACCGCCTTGTCCTCGAGATCGAGACCAACGGTTCCATCGCTCCGCGCGACGCCGTGGTCCAGGCTGCCAATATCATCAACCAGCATATGGCCGCCTTTATGAACCTTGCCGAGACCCCCGAGGTCGAGGAGGAGGCTTCGATCTTCGCTCCCGAGGTCACCAACGACAACGCTGAGCTGGACAAGCAGATCGAGGATCTGGACCTTTCCGTCCGTTCCTACAACTGCCTTAAGCGCGCCAGCATTCACTCGGTCCGTCAGCTCGTTGAGTTCTCGGAGAACGATCTGCTCAACATCCGTAACTTCGGTGTTAAGTCGATCGAGGAAGTGAAGGACAAGCTTGAGTCCATGGGCCTGAGCCTGAAGGCTTAATGCTTCGCATATTTGAGGAGAAACTAGACCATGCGTCACAACGTTAAGAAGGGCCTGAAGCTCGGCACCGATGCGAGCCACACCAAGGCCATGAAGAAGAGCCTTGCTAAGGCCCTCTTCGAGAACGACCGCATCAAGACCACCGAGACCCGCGCTAAGGCGCTGCGTTCGGTCGTCGATCCGATCATCACCTGGGCCAAGAAGGGCGACCTGCACTCTCGTCGTCTGGCTATCGCCAAGCTCGGCGATAAGCAGCTCGTTGCCGAGATCTTCGACAAGGCTGCTCAGGGCATGTGGCAGGACCGCAACGGCGGTTATACCCGCATCATGAAGCTCGGTAACCGCAAGGGCGACAACGCTCCCATCGTTATCATGGAGCTCGTCACCGAGCCTTGCACGCCTAAGGCCAAGAAGGCTGCTCCGGCCCCCAAGAAGGCCGCTGCTCCCAAGAAGGTCGAGGCTGCCGAGGAGGCTCCTGCTGAGGAGACCGCTGAGTAGACAATCTGTCTGCATAGGCTATATTCGAGGGGTACGTTCGCGTACCCCTCTTTTTTTGTCGAAATGTCATTGCCTGTTTGTTGGGAGCGCCCATGACCGCGCCGTCTGATTTCAATTCGATTCCAGAGCTCGATGCCACGCTCGTTTTCCGCGTGGCCTACGATGGCTCGTCCTATAGCGGCTTTGCGGAGCAGCCGGGCCAGACGACGGTTGCGGGCGAGCTGCGCCGCGCTATCGAGACGCTGCTGCGCCGCCCGATAGATCTGACGTGTGCGGGGCGTACCGATGCCGGCGTGCATGCGGTGGCTCAGTATATTAGCGTGCCCGTAACGGACGCTGAGCTTGCTTTGACGCGCCGTAGATGGCTTAGGGCTATGGACGCGCTGCTGCCCAAAGATATCGCCATTAACGAGGTCTACAAGGCCCGTAAAGGCTTTTCTGCGCGCTTTGATGCCCGTTCCCGTACGTATACGTACCGTATTGCCGACCGCGACACGCGTCCTGTGCTCTCACGGGGTGCCGTGTGGTGGCATCGCTATCCCTTGGACGTCGCGGCCATGTCTGCGGCCTGTCCCGCACTTTTGGGCGAGCAGGACTTTAAGAGCTTTTGCAAGGTCGCCTCTGCCGTGGGCAAGCCTACGCACCGCTGCGTGATGCGTGCCGAGTTTGGCCATGAGGTTGCGTTTGGCGAGGATATCCTGACGTTTACCATCGAGGGCAATGCATTTTTACATTCGATGGTGCGTACCATTGTGGGCACCCTTGTCGAGATTGGCATGCATCGCCGCGATCCCGAGTGGATGCGCGAAGTCATTGATGCCTGCGACCGAACCGCCGCGGGCCCCACGGCGCCCGCCTGCGGCCTTACGTTTATGGGCGTGGATTACGATCCCGCCGAGCTCGTCGTGCTCGACTAGGGGGAGGGCTCGTTGCGTCCTTATCGGCGTATGCCATGTGTGAGCTACGCGTGTGCAACATCTGTTCTTGGCGTGCAGCACAGCCGACGTCCCGTTGCTTTTATTGCTGGGGTGTACCATGAACGACGGTTGATTAACAGCTGTCGAGAGGACGGAAAACTTGGTTCGACGTGGTTCGCATCCGCGACTTTCGGTGATCCTTATTGTTGAGGGTTCGCCCAGCTATGCGATGCGTGCGCTCGAGAGTGTCCAGAACCAAGACCTCTATGACCTGCAAATTGTCGTGGTTTGTCGCGACGTTGCGCCGGGCGTGCGCCATTCGCTTCAAGTTGCTGCCGACAGGGACATCCATATTGATTTGATTGACGTCGAGGACGCGAAGCGCGGTGCTTGTCTTCGTGCCGGTTTTGCTGCCTCGCGTGGCTCTCAAATCATCGCTATGAACGCCGATGAGTGGTTTGCTCCGCAGGCCCTTTCCAAGATGGTCGATATCGCGTGCGATACTGCGGCAGACATTGTGCTCCCCTCGGTGTCGCTCGATCGCTACGATGCGCATCGCGAGCGTCATTCGCGCGTCTTGGATGCTGCCTCTATTGCCATAGAAGACGAGTCTTCTATGGTGACTGGGCTGCCCCAGTTGATTTTGGGCGGCCTAGTCGCTCAGACCTCTGGCGTGATGTATAGCCGTCCGCTGTTTGAGGCATGCCTGTCGCGCGGCAAGGCGTACCGTACGGTTGAGTTTATGGCATACGCGCTTTCGCAGACACGATGCGTGTCCGGCTGCGGCGATGCTTGTTTCCACACGGCGGCACCTAAACTTACAGATGCCTTTGATCCCACCATGTATGCCAAGGTATCCGATGACACTCGAGCGCTCGACGAGCTTGCGGACTCACTCTCGGAAGCAGACAGCGGTGGTCGGCTCAAGCTGGCAAGCCAAAAGTTCTACTTTGCCGGACTGGTCGCCTGCATCGAGAATTTGTGTCTGAGCCCGCATGGGGTGTCGTCAATCGAGCGTTCCGCCCGCATGCGTGATATGCTCGATGCGCCTCGAACCCGTCAGATGGTCGCCGCGCTCAAGGATAACCATCGGGGGCTCGGTCTGTTGTTTGGGCCGATCGCCAGCGCCAAGCCCGCGCGCTGCGTGATGTGTACGCATCTGGCAGCTTTTCTTAACCGGACGGGCGCAAAAACCGCCTAAACGGCTCATTTCGTAACAAACTTGCATAGAATTGTTTCGAAATGCGTTCTTATACACAAAAGCCTTCAAATAGCGTTAAACTATTCAATCACTGATTGATTGTCTCCGCCATCTTTTGGAGAGAGGGTTTGTATGGCTAAAAAACGCAATGGGCGCCAGGATGCCATTAGAGATATTGTGCGCAATAAGGACGTCCGTACGCAGCGCGTGCTGGTCGATGAGCTCCGCGCTATGGGCTTTGATTGCACGCAGGCGACTGTCTCTCGCGATATTGCCGATATGGGGCTGCGTAAGCTCCCTGAGGGCATCTATGTTCTGGCAGAGGACCTGCACCTGCAGCGTATGGTTTCCGAGCTCGTAACGGGCGTTCTGCGCACCGATAATCTGGTTATGATCAAGGCTCAGCCTGGCACGGCTTCCGGCATCGCCGCCGCCGTTGATGCGGCAGAGCTGCCCGATGTGCTTGGCTCGCTTGCCGGCAACGATACAATTTTGGTCATTGCCCAGACGGCCGAGGACGGCGAGCGTCTCGAGGCGCTGATCAATAAGCTGAGCAATTCTCGCAAGTAGGCGTGCGGGTCGTGCGCTCGGCACTGTGTGCGTGACATAGTGGCTTGTAAGGGGGTATCGACGTTGGTCGGTACCCCCTTTTTGTTTGCCGGTATAAAGACCGCCCATCAGGTCGCTTTAAACTAAAAAGGCCCCCGAGCAGTTTAATAAGCTGCTCGGGGGCCTTGTTGCTTATGGCCGGATGATTTCTAGCCGACCGTATCGTCAGGCGTGGGCGAGGGGTCGGGAGTGGGTGTAGGCGTGGGCGTAGGCGTGCCGCCATCGCCGCCGGTCGAACCACCAGTGGAGCCGCCCGTCGAGCCACCGGTCGTACCGGTGCCGCCGGTGGTGTCGCCGCCCGTGGTCTCGGTGGTCGTGGTCGTCGTGGTAGTCGTCGTGGTGGTTTCCTCTTCGCCCTCGTTCTCGTCCTTGTCGTCGTTCTCCGTCTTCTTGGTGTTGTTGGTGCCGTAGAACTTCCAGACGCTGTTGTTCTTGTAGGTGGGCGCCGTTCCGGTCGCAAACTCCTCGCGCTCGGTACCGGTCAGGACGGTGTTCATAAACCGCTTAAAGACAGGCAGGTTGGTGCTGTCGCCCAGCAGATCCGTGCCGTATTTTTGGATGGGAATCTCACCTGCGGAATAGCCGGTCCACAGGGCGCACGCCAGCTGCGGGGTATAGCCGCAGAACCACAGGTTGGTGGTGTTGTCGGTGGTGCCCGTTTTGCCGGCATAGGGCTGGTTGACGCTCAGGGCGCCAGCAGCACCTGTACCGCTGCCCTGCATGACGCCGGACAGAACATCGGTGACCGCGGCGGCCTCGCCCTCGGTAAGCACCTGTGAGGGATTGTCGGTGTGCTGGTACAGCACCGAACCGGTACGAGAGTCAATCTCGGTGATGGCGATCGGCTGGCGATAGTAGCCGCCGTTGGCAAACGTCGCGTAGGCGGCGGCCATCTCGAGCGGCGAGATCGAGCCGGTGCCGAGCGTCATGACGGGAACGTCCTCGATGTTGTCCTTGGCGGGATCGATGCCGAGCTTTTTGACGAGCGAGATGATCTTGCTGTTGCCGACGGCTTCCGCCACCTGGATGTAGCCGGTGTTGGAGGAGTATGCCGTTGCCTGCTTAAGCGTGATGTTGCCATAGCTATGGTTGGCGTAGTTTTGGACCTCGGTCGTGGTGCCCTTGGCCTTGAGCGGCGAGTTGCAGTTGAGGGTGACGTTGGGGTTCATGCCGTTTTGGATGGCAGTTGCCAGCGTAAAGGCCTTAAACGTGGAGCCCACGGGGCGCTTCGCCGTAGCGTGGTTCACATGGTTCTCGTCGGCGTTGTAGTCGTAGCCGCCCACCATGCACTTGATGTAGCCGGTCTTGAGGTCGACGACGACCATGCCCATGTCCAGGCCGTCGAGTGAGAGCGTGTCGAGCTGCTCGCGGACGGCATTCTCTGCCACCTGCTGCATCGTGGGGTCGATGGTGGTCTTGACGGTCAGGCCGCCCTTAAAGAGCACGTCGGTCGAGAACTCCTGCTCCAGCAGCTGCTTAACATAGGCGACAAAGTAGGGCTGCGAGTATACGTCGACGCCGCTGCCCGAAATCTCGGTCACGTTGAGGGTGATGGGCTCGGCCTGTGCGGCATCGTGCTCCTCCTGGGTGATGTGGCCCAGGCGCAGCATGTTGTCGAGGACCTTGTTGCGGCGAGACAGTGCCAGGTCGGGATTGACCGTGGGGTCGTACTGCGAAGGCGAGTTGGGAAGGCCGATGAGCAGCGCGGCTTCGCTCAGGGTGAGGTCGGCGGCGCTCTTGGACAGGTAGGTCTCGGCTGCGGCCTCGATGCCGTAGGCGCCGTGGCCGTAATAGATGGTGTTGAGGTACATCATGAGGATCTCGTCTTTGGAGTACATGTCCTCCATCTTGATGGCGATGTAGGCCTCGCGCACCTTACGCTCGATGGTCGAGTCGAACTGCTCCTCCTGCAGGATGGTGTTGCGCACCAGCTGCTGGGTGATAGTCGAGGCGCCTTCGTGCCCGCCGCCGAGGGTTGCCACCGCAGCACGCGCGATACCCCACAGGTCGATACCGCCGTGCTCGTAGAAGCGCTCGTCCTCGACGTCAACGGTGCCCTGCAGCACGTAGGGGGAGACCTCGTCCTTGGTGATGGACTTGCGGTTTTGCGTGTAGAAGCTCGCGATCTTGTTGCCGTTGCAGTCGACGATCTCGGTGGGCTCGCTCACCAGATACGCGTTGGCGTCGGTGTAGTCGGGCAGATCGGACAGCCAGCGGTTGACGTTGCCGACCATGCCGATGCCAAATGCCACGCCCGCGATAAGCAAAAAGCCCAAAAACGAGAGCAGGATTATGGGCAGGGCATGCGTCTTTGAACGGCTGCGTCCCTGTCGTTGGCGAGGACCCATATATTGACCTCCAGGTATGTCGTGCCGGACGGCGGATGTGCCGTCGGGGCAGGATGGACATAAGTCATTATACGATAAACCAAACGGGGCGCGCGAGGCCTCGTGTATGCTGGAAGACGGCATTTTTCAGAGTGAATGCATACCTTGGTAAGGAGTTTGTCGATGGCGATTCGGACGATGGGGCCGAGCGGACAATACGAGACTGGATTGGATGCTGCCGGTGCGGCGCTGCCCGAGCTGCTGGCGCCGGCGGGCGGGCTCGACCAGATGCTTGCGGCCATCGCCGCGGGTGCCGATGCCATCTATGCGGGGTTGGGCGGCTTTAACGCCCGCGTGAGCGCGCACGGTTTTACCGATGACGAGTTTGCGCGCGGCTGCGCCGTGGCGCATGTCCATGGCGTGCGCGTGTACGTAACGCTCAACGTGTTCGTGTTTGACGATGAGTTGTCCGACGCGGTGGCGTTGGGAGCTCATGCACTGGAGCTGGGCGCCGATGCTCTGATTGTCGCCGATGCCGGGCTGGCCTGTGCGCTGCGCGCGGCGATTCCCGGGGTCGAGATTCACCTGTCCACGCAGGCGGGCGCTCATAGCGAGAGCGCCGTGCGGCTTGCCGCCGATGAGCTTGGGGTCGAGCGCGTGACGACGGCACGCGAGCTGACGGTCGACGAGATTGCGGCGCTATGTGCCACGGGCGTGCCCATCGAGGTATTCTGCCACGGTGCGATTTGCATCGGATATTCGGGGGCGTGCGAGTTCTCGGCCCTGCGGCGTGGGCGCTCGGCGATGCGCGGCGACTGCACGCAGCCGTGCCGTCTGGCGTACGACCTGGTGGACGAGGCGGGACAGAGCGTTGTTGCCGTCGAGGGAGATCGCCTGCTGTGCCCGCGCGACTATCTGGGTATTGCGCATCTGTCCGAGCTTGTAGATGCCGGCGTGGCGTCGCTCAAGATCGAGGGGCGCATGAAGAACCCCGATTACGTATTCAACGTGGTGCGGGTGTGGCGCCGGGCACTCGATATGCTGTGCGACGGCGCGTGGGACCCCGGTGCCGTGGAAGAGCTTGAACGCGAGCTGGGCCGGTCGTTCAACCGTGGGTTTACCGACGCGTATCTGCGGGGGCGTTCGGGCGCCGAGCTTATGAGCTTTGAGCGTGCGATCAACCAAGGTGTGCGCGTGGGACGCCTGGTGGCCGTTGGCCACGAGGAAGTGACCGTTGAGCTCGACGCCGCCGTGGCGGCGGGTGACACGCTCGAGATTCGGTTCTATCCGGGTGTCGACGCGCGTCCCGATGTGCCCAAGCGCTGGCCGCAGGTGCCCTGCCCGGTGGATGCCGCAGCGGGGAAGCGCGTCGTCGTGCATTGCAAGCGTAAGGTGGACGCGGGCTGCGAGGTGTACCTGATTCGCAGCGCCGGCGTGTTGGATCAGACGGCGGCGGTGTTGGAGCGCATGCGGGCCGAGGCGAATGCGATTGCGCCCGTTGCGCGTGCCGTTGAGGCGCTGCCCTTTGAGGACGTTGCGGTGGATGGCGGTGCGTCGACGGAGTTGGTGGAGTGCGCGGTTCCCGCTCGCATGGTTTTTGCTTGGCAGCTGATGGATGCCGACCCGCGCGGAGAACTCGATTTGTCCGACGCCGTTGTGGTGCTTGACGAGGTGTGCCGCACGGGTGACGCTGACCGGACCCGCTCACTGATGCAGCGTGCCGGGTGCGTCGTCTGCCGCAACCTGGGACAGGTGGTGATCGCTCGCGAGCTGGGCGTGACATTTGACGTGGCGGCGCCGGTGTTCTGCGCGAATCGGGCCACGCTTACCTGGCTGCGCGGACTCGGTGCGGGGCGGGTGTACTTGCCGGCCGAGTTGCTCGGCAATGATGCGAAACGTATTGCCGAACTGACGGCCGAACCTGATGTTTTGGGCCCCGTCGATGCCGATTGCCCCGAGCTCATGGTGTGCGAGCACTGCCTGCTGACCGCCGAGGGCGTCTGCGCCACCGATGCGACGGGACAGGTTCGTTGCCGCGACTGCTTGCGTCGTCGGCAGGCACGCTATCTGGTCGAGCGTGACGGTACACGTCTGCCAGTTGCCATTGACGCATGCGGCAGGACGAGGATTTTCCTGTCGTAGGTGCCGCATCGCGTCAGTTTGTTATCATAAGAGAGTTTATGGACTTCCAGCACCGCCGTTTTCGGCGAGGGTGCTATAGCAAAAGGAGGATACCCAATGCTGTCTGTTGACGAGCAAATGCGTATCATCACCTCGGGCGCCGCGCAGATCGTTCCCGAGGCCGACCTTCGCAAGAAGCTTGAGAAGGGCGAGCCCCTCAACATCAAGCTCGGCGTCGACCCCACCAGCCCCGACCTGCACCTGGGCCACGCCGTGCCGCTGCGCAAGATGCGTCAGTTCCAGGACCTGGGCCACAACGTCACCCTCATCATCGGCAACGGTACCGCGTTGATTGGCGACCCTTCGGGCAAGAATTCCACCCGTCCGCAGCTTTCGCAGGAGCAGATCGAGGCCAATGCCGAGACCTATGTGAGCCAGGCCATGAAGATCCTGGATCCCGAGAAGACCACCATCGTGCACAACGGCGACTGGATCCTTTCGATGGACCTGGCCGGCCTGCTGCAGGTGTGCTCCAAGTTCACCGTCGCCCGCATCCTCGAGCGCGACGACTTTACCAAGCGCTACCAGTCCCAGACGCCGATCGCCCTGCATGAGTTTCTGTATCCCGTGATGCAGGCTTTCGACTCCGTGCAGATCAAGGCCGACGTGGAGATGGGCGGCACCGACCAGCTCTTCAACCTGCTCGCCGGCCGCGAGCTCATGGAGAAGATGGGCATGGAGCCGCAGATCGCGCTCACCATGCCGCTGCTTGAGGGCACCGATGGCGTGCGCAAGATGTCCAAGTCCTATGGCAACTACATCGGCCTGACCGACGCGCCCAAGGATATGTTCGGCAAGACCATGTCCATCCCCGACGAGATGATCGGCAAGTACTATCGTCTGGCCAGCTCGCTCACCCCGGCCGAGGTCGACAAGATCGACGCCGCCCTGGCCGACGGCTCTGCCGATCCCTATGAGCTCAAGCGCGCTCTGGGTCGCGACCTGTGCGACACCTACCACGGCGCCGGCGCCGGCGACGAGGCTCAGGCCGAGTTCGACCGCGTATTCAAGGAGGGCCAGCTTGCCGACTTCCCCGAGAAGCACGTTGAGCTGACCGTCAACGACGAGGGCCAGATCTACCTCGCTGGCCTGCTCAAGGACCTGGGTCTTTCGGCGAGCGCCGGCCAGGCTCGTCGCGATATCGACGGCGGCGGCGTCAAGATCAATGGCAAGGCCGTGGCTCCCAAGAGCTATAACATCGATCCCAGCGCCCTCAAGCTGGGCGACACCCTCTCCGTAGGCAAGCGCAAGGGCTTCAAGTTGGTCTAACGAGCGAGTTGACCTCACAAGTGCAATAAGGCCGCAGCCGGGAATCCCGACTGCGGCCTTTTTTGGTTACGACGATCCCTTGGGGACGGAGGGGTCATTTGGCGGTGCCGTTAAGCGGAAGGGGTGTTAGCGGGACTTTCTTTTGGGCATACAATGGCTATTGGCTTGCTGCGGTGAAGGTCTGTCCGCCCCGCAGCGTTTTCTACGGTTAAAGGAGTATGTATGTCCGTTGAGGTCATGAGGTCTGTGATCGATGCTGCCGAGGGGCGCGTGCCCGTCGACACGCTGTTTACCAATGCGCAGATCGTCGACGTGTATGGCCAGCGTGTGGCGCCCGGTAGCGTTGCCGTCAAGGACGGTGTAATCGTCGGCGTGCTCTACGATGGTCGCGACGATGCCGCTGGCACCTACGAGGCAACTGAGGTCATCGACTGCCAGGGTCGCTATCTCACTCCCGGTTTTATTGACGGGCATCTGCATATCGAGTCTTCGAACATCCGTCCCGCCGAGTATGCTCGCATGGCCGCGACGCGCGGTACTACCACTGCCATTGCCGACAGCCACGAGATTGCCAATGTTGCCGGTCTCGACGGCTTGCGCTTTATGATCGAGGATGGCCGCCGCGCACCCATCTCCATCAAGTACATGATGCCTTCGTGCGTGCCCGCGCTGCCCGACGAGCAGGCCGGTGCCGTTATTTCGGCTGCCGATATGCAGGCGTTTTTTGCCGAGCATCCAGGCGATGTCTTTGGTCTGGGCGAAATGATGAACCTGCCGGGCGTCTTTATGGCCGACCCCGAGACCTGCGCTCGCATCGATGCTGCCAACCAGACGCCGTCCAAGCAGGTTGACGGCCACGCGCCGCTCGTTGCCGGTAAGGACCTCAATGCCTATGCCGCAGCGGGCATTATCGCCGACCACGAGTCGACGATTCCCGAGGAGGCACTCGACAAGCTATCCCGCGGCATGTATGTGATGCTGCGTGAGGGCACGTGCAGCCACGACATGGCCAATTTGTCCCCGATGCTGCTGGAGAATCCTGCCCGCGCCCGCCGCTGCTGCTTTGCGACCGACGATCGCGCTCCCTCCGATGCTCTTTCGACCGGCATGATCGACAATGCCTGCCGCGTGGCTATCGAGGCCGGTATCGACCCCGTGGTCGCCATCTCTATGGCGTCCCTTTCTACGGCCGAGGCGTTTGGTCTGGACCACGGCTGCCGCGACCCGCACGAGCTCCGCGGCGCGATCGCTCCGGGCAAGCGCGCCGACCTGCTGGTGCTCGATGACCTGACCTTTGCCACGGCTCCGCATCGCGTGTATGCAGCCGGCGCGCTCGTGGCACAGGACGGCACTTTTGTGGGCGAGGTTGCGCCCGAGACCGCCGAGGTCGCAGCGCTTGCCGATGAGCTGCGTGCTTCCGTTAAGCTGCCGAAGCTATCGCTCGACGTGTTCGACTATGCCTTTAAGCCGGGCGAGGCCGTGATCGACGTGGTGCCGGGCAAGGCCATCACGGGCATGGTTCGTCCCGAGAATGCCGAGGGTCTGCGCCGCATTATGCTGATCGAACGTCACGGTCGCGGCGTGTCGCTGCAGGCCGAGGGCGCCGATGGCGACGGTCCCGCCGGCATGGGGCTCGTCGGCAAGCATATCGGCCGCGGCTGGGTGCGCGGCTTTACCATCACAGGCGGCGCTATCGCCTCGACGATCGGCCACGACTCGCACAACGTGTGCGTGGTGGGCGATAACGCTGCCGATATGATGGCGGCTGTTGAAGCCGTGGATCAGGGCGGTCACGTGCTAGTGCGCAACGGCGAGGTCGTGGCGCGCATTCCGCTGGCGCTCGGTGGCCTTATGAGCGAAGGCACGGCCGAGGATGTCGCCGCGCAGCACGACGACTTTATGGTCAAGGCGCGCGCCATGGGTATTGAGCCGCCGCTCGATCCCATCATGGGCATCATCTTCCTGCCCCTGCCGGTGATTCCGACGCTCCGCATCCGCCCCGAGGGCATGTTCGACGTCACGACCTTCACCTACGCCGACTAGTCATCGGGGACGTTCTTAAACGACTAGTCGTTGGGGACACTCTTTGGCGGGCTGCCTGACGCCGCGACCGTAGGACCTCTGGCATGTGTGAGCTATTTGCCAGGTCCTTGTAACGTTTACGCCCGCGGAGTCTTATTTGAGCTCCCTTTGGGTACGTTGGAATCGGATACGCGTTCGATTCCAACAAGCCCGAAGGGAGCTTTTCTATGTTTAAACTGATTGCATCCGATATGGACGGCACACTGCTTGACGAAAACGGCCAGGTGCCTCCCGAGACCTACGAACTGATTCTGGCACTACACGAGCATGGCGTGCATTTCGCCGCATCGTCAGGTCGTCGCTACGATCGCCTGTGCGAGTTCTTTGCGCCCGTTCGCGACAAGATGGACTTTGTCGCCGCTAACGGCGCCCAGGTCTACGCCGACGGTAAGATGGTAGACCGTGAGGTGTATTCCCACCTGGCGATTCGAAGGCTCGCCCAAGCCGTCAGGACGTTTCCCAATCTGCATCTTGCGCTCTTTGACCGAACCAAGTCCTTCCTGCTCGATGACGAGTGCAAGTTCGTGCGCGAGGTCGATAAGGACCTTCCCAATGCCGAGCGCATTTGGGAGCTGCCCGATCCCAGCGTAAATATCATCAAAGCGAGTATCTTTTGCGATGACGGTGCCGTTATGGACAGCGCTTACGTACTGCAGCGCGAACTTGGTCAGCTCTTTACTTTTGCGCCTTCGGGCAACGCGTGGATTGATGCCATGCAGCCCGGTGTGTCGAAAGCCTCGGGCATCGCGCAGCTTGCGGAGCATTACGGCGTTGGACCTGTCTCTTATACACATCTCCGAGCCCACGAGACACTGAGCGATCTCG
>URNM01000010.1 GCA_900549185.1 uncultured Collinsella sp.
GCGCGTCATGGATGACGCCGATGGATTGGTAGGTCGAGAAGATGACGACCAGGCCGTCGGGGTTTGAGCGCCTGCAACGCCTGAACGAGCGGTACAGGCTCTCGGGATTCGTCGTCGCGGGATACTCGAATGAATCGAGCGTCATCGGGATGACGTCGTCCTTGCGCGACGCCTTCGAGTCCGAGCAGACGACGAGCGAGGACATGGGCACGCGGCTCTGGCCCATCCACTCGCGCATGGACTGTCCGACAAGGGAGATCGACGGCGCGCAGAAGAGGATTGTGCCGGCGGCGGGGCCGATCCAGTCCTCGACGAGGCGGAGGGACATGAGGGTCTTTCCCGTGCCGCACGCCATGATCGCCTTGCAGCGGTCGAACTCCGCCCACTTCTCCTCGATCGCCGCGACCGCGCGCTCCTGATGAGGGCGGAGGTCGTAGGTCACCCGCTCGCCGGCGGGGACGCCCTCGATAAACGGGGCCCAGTCGATATTGGAGGCCGCCATCTTGGCGGTATCGATGTACATGGACCCGCTGGCGTCGATTTGCTTCTGGAGGTTCTTTCCCGGGCCCTTCGCCGTCGTCATGACCATCAGGGAGTCGACGCCGTCGATAAATGCCGCATGGGCGAAGAAGGAGTCGCAGATGCCCTTGGGGAGGTCTTTCTCGCCGTCATAGCACTTGCATTGGATTGCCCACCATTCCCCCGCCTCGGCGGTCTGGGCCATGAGGTCGATTCCGTTGTCTTGGGTGTCGTGGACGGGGCAATCGTCCCATTCGAGTGCCTGGGCTATCGTCCCGACACGGGAGAAGAACAGCGCGTAGAAGGGGTCGTTCTTGAGATAGTAGACGCAGGCCGCCTCGTACTTGTCGCCCTTCTCCTTGGTCGTTGCCGACCCGTTGACGATAGGGTCAAGGGCATCGTAGACGGTCTTCATATGGTGACTCCTTTGTTACAGCTCAGATGTCATCATTTTAGATAAAGTCATTTATCGGTTAATGCTCATTTGAAGGCGAATCGGCGAAGAGAAATACAGTATTAGCAACCTCTTATCAAAAAGCCCGGCATAGCCGGGCTCAACTATATTCGAATGTCGATGATGATCATTACGCAGTCGTGCAAACCGTTTTCTTTAAACAGTCAAACAGCTTGTCGACTTCTTCCGCTTTAGCGCCGAGACGCAGATAGTAGCTACGCAGCTCCTTTCCTGAATAAATCGACGACAGAATGGTCGCAAGTTTATTTAGACGACGCTCGTCGAGAAGCTCGTACAGCATGCTGACTTCTGTCTTGTCCCTCGAATAACCCAGATACGACACTAGCAGGTTCTGAACCGAGCGATACTTATCCAAAGTCCTGTCTTTGTTGTTCGAGCCGTACAAATCAGCGCTATTCCAGGCTGACACCATTTGTTTCGCCGAAGCGAACTCGAACTCAGATCCCGTTGCAATCGCCTTCAACGTCGCTTCAACTGCAGCTTCATCTTGATCCTTGCCGGTAACCCAGAGCCATTTCCCCTTCACGAACCAATCGTCATCAATTGCTTCTTGGCTCCTCGCTATCTTCTCAAGTCTTTTAGAGCTCTCCTCTTCAATCAGTTTCGGAGTATTCCTCACCCCCACACCCCGTCCCTCATTCCTCGAGCCCTCTTTCTTGCAGAGCAACAACCACTCTTCAGGGGTGACAGTCGTCTTGATATGGATGATGGGGGTGGGGGCATTGGCACCATCCATGGAGTCCATCTTGTACGCTGAGCCAGTATTATCGACAAGCGCAGGACCGTTGGCGGTACGCTCGGCAGCGCCACACGCGTCGGCGACGTGCGCGGCGACGCCGCGCGTACCGCCAACGGGTAACGCGGCGTCGAGCAGTGAGGCTACGGTCTTAGCGGTCATTGTTATCGCACTCCAGACCGGCAAGGTATGTGATCAGGTCAGCTTTGTCGACGCGCCAGGCCCGACCGATCTTGATTCCACCCGCTGCTTTTAGAATCTCAATTGAAGTCGTCTTACAAACGTTCATGAGCATTGCGATATCACGCGCTGTGACACAAGCATACGGAATCTTGTTCAAAGCTCGACACCATTCCTTACGCCTCACAGTGCTCATTTGATTCGCGTTTATATCGTTCATCTGAACCCCTTTCGTTCGTGTGGTTTACGTAGTTCACACTACTTGACCTGCGACATGGCGCTAACTATTATTTTTAACAGAATGGAGTTTAACGGGCTTTGAGCAGCTAGAGGAGCACTTATGAGTACAGGAAAAATTAAAGTTCCCACCACTAACGACGACTTAATCCCTTGGACATTGCCAATTGCCCGACTGATTTGCGTCAATTTCGACGGCTCAGAGCGTCCGGCGTTCCTTTGCAAAGCCGGAGCCAAGGCATACGGTCTTCCAGACGGCTTTGCAACGGGTGCCCTACTCAATTTAGATACGAGTGACTTAGGTGAAGTCAAACGTTTCATCGAAGCCTACGGTCTCCCCGTTTCACCCTACGCCGGAGAGTTTGAGCGGGTTGAAAAACGATATATCTCTAACGATGAGTTCTCTGACAATCCAATAGGTGACGGCTTTGAAAAATGGCAAGACGCACTAGACGGTTCACAAAGAAGTGTCGAAATCAGAGACGCCTTTGATTTATCGTTGTTTAATCACTACAAAGGACGCGACGGTTCAGCTGGTACAGAAGCGGCAAACCTGATTCAGGGTATACGGAAGAATAACGAGCAAGTCATTCTGATGGATGACCTGCTTTCTACCATATCTATCATGCAAGTCGCAGCGCTTCTCTTCGCGTGTAAATCTGCGTTTGGGCCAAAGGCTTATGACATGACAATTAAGCTGCTGACCAAATTGCCTAATAACAAGAGCGTCATGAAACACTTCGGCCAGCTTTCCGTCGCTTGTCAGTTGCCCGTAGAAATCAATTCAAAGATTAATGAGCACGATTTACAACCGAATGTCATCGCTGCAAGAATTGTCGCCTCTCGTTACTTGGAATCGCTCGAAGCGCCCCTCGCCGCCTTTCTGGATCTCGCTCTGCATCCTTATCCCGAAAATCACCGCATCATCCTTGATCGCACTCTTCTAAAACTGGCAAAAATAGACCTGGAACCTGAAAAACAATTTGCGGGGAGTCTTACCAGGGCATTTACTGCGCAGCTTCTGGAATATCTTCAGAGCAATCAAGCCTGGCGTTCTTGTGAACTCTGCAAACGTCCCTACAAGATCCGTCAGCAAACGATGCACGCACTTACAAGCCCAGAGGCCGCGAAGAAGGAGCAGTCAAAACCGAGGAGGACGACTAAGAAAAAGAAATCATATTGCACAAAGGCGCATGAGGAACATGCGCGTCGCATGGTTCAAGCAGAGAGACAAGCTATACGCCGGATGGATCGGAAAGCACGGGGTTTCGATTCCGAATAACATCGACAAGACGTTCTAAACGTGACGAGATTGTGAATACGCATTTCAATTTTGAAGAGTTAAAACCCGTTTTATTGCACACGCCGTTGCACAGCCTGTTGCACACAGCATCCTAAAAACAAGAACGCAGACCAGAGAAAACAAGCTCTGACCTGCGCTTTTGTTAATGGAGCCAGTGACAGGAATCGAACCTGCAACCCACTGATTACAAATCAGTTGCGCTACCGTTGCGCCACACTGGCACACTTGGCGCTTTCGCGCGAAGCCTGTTAAGAATAAAGGAATTGCGGACGGGGCGCAACAGGGCGCACGGCGTTATACAAATATGCAAAATCCAGCAACAACAGGTACCAGGCCCGTTCATTTCTGTCAGTTCGCCCTCAATCTTAATACTATTCGCCAGAACGAATAGTTTTAATTACAATGGAATAGATAAAACTATTCGTTCTGGCGAAGGGTTTCGCGATGTTGACCACGAAGGAAGCTGCAGAGCTACTTGGCATCACCCCGCGCAGGGTGCAGGAGCTCATTAAGAACGGCGCGCTGACCGCCCGCAAGGCTTCTGGCGTGTGGCTCATCGACAAAGGCAGCGTCGACACGCGACTCCGTTCCGTGACCAAAACGGGGGGACGTCCCCGCCGCGGCCACGGTAAGAGCGAGATCGCATTCACCCTCATGAATCGCACACACGAAGTCGCTCAGCTGGTCTACAGCACATCGCGAAAAGACTTTACCCACATCGGTGCCGACATCGATTACGCCCACGCCCCTATTGGAGTATTTGGCCCTAATAGCCCCATATCGCTCGACTCCTTCCGCATCTGGTGGCGCGGCCGCGGTATCCCACTCGCACGCATTGGGCTTGCCTCCCTGCTTGCAGAAGCCGCAGTCGATGTTCCCGATGAACTCGTACAGCGAAATCTTGGCCTCTCCTTATCCGACCAGTATTGGATTAGGCCCCAAGGTTCCGGTCTCACCTGGGAGGATATCAACTTCTTCAATAACGCCTTTGATGACGTCTCACTGTCCATTGCACCCTTTGCCCCAGAGGGAAAAGCGGCTGCCGCAAAGCCCGATAACACCTCGGACGGCAATCTTCAAAAGTACTGGACGTGCGAGGGCGAACGTCGAATTCTGCATAAGGCAGGAGCGCACCTGGACCAGGAACCTTATAACGAGCTGGTGGCGACCGCGCTCCACCGTCGCATCCTAAACGCCTGCGATTATGTGCCTTACTCGCTCGAGGGCACGGGCACTTCCGCCCTGAGCACATGCGATGTCTTCTTAACTGATGAAGAAGAGTATGTCCCTGCGTTCTATGTAAACCAGCACGCAAACGCAGATGAACGGCTAACCGACTACGAGCGATATGTAGCAAACTGCGAGGAGCTCGGGGTGACAGGCGTCAAGGATGCCCTTGACCGCATGATCGTATGTGACGACATCATTGCCAACTACGATCGTCATTGGCGCAACTTCGGCCTCGTGCGAAACGTAAACACGCAAGCCTGCAGACCTGCCCCCATCTTCGATTCGGGCTCATCGCTCTGGTGCAACATATCACTAGAGGAGCTTAGGGCGGGAGAGCACAGTTTTACCAGCGCACAATTTCATTCAAGCCCCGCCAAACAAATGTTGCTCGTCGAGGACATGGGCTGGTTTGACGGCGACAAACTCGAAGGCTTCGTTGACGAGGCAATCGAGATTCTTTCCAGAAACGACGCGCTCACGGCAAGGCTGCCATATCTAAAAGAGGCGCTAACGTGGCGCCTCGAAAGAATGATCGACATCGCTGAATGGAGTTAGCGAGGCAGCATTGCCCCGCCAACTTCCCTACCTCCCGCGCAGGGCCTTGAGCTTGGCCAGGGCATCGGGGCTCAGGCGACTGCCCAGAGTCATCTTGATTTGTGGAGCTTCCTCGGCCTCGTGCACGTCGTTGTCGATCTGTTTGATCTCGTCCACCAGCATACGGCTCGAGATGCGCGTAACGCCCTTGCCCATGACGACGGCCTGGATCGTGCCGTCGCTCGACACTACAGAACACGCGCGGCCTTCCTCGCGCGCCTCGATGCAGAGCTTCTGCACCACGGTATCGGCCGAAACACCCGTCGGCGAAAACTCAATGCGCACACCGCGGGCCGGTAGGTTGGGGCGCTCGCTGGAGATATTGCCCGCGCCGTCAAATACGATCACGGCCTCGTAGCGGCCCTGGGCAAACGCAGCTACGTCATTAATGAGCGCCGTGCGCGCCATATCGTGAACGTCGCTGGAATACGGATCGTCGGAATGGTCGTACACGAGCTTTTCGTAGCGCGGCGTGCAGTGGATCACGTTGTAGCCGTCGACCACCAGCAGCTCGGGCTTGTTGGAATGCACCGTCGAGACCGGGTCGGCGATAGCCTGCGCAAACGCATTGCCGCCCACGCCGTAGGTCGCGGCCGAAACAATCGGCTTGGCCGAGCCCTCGCCAAAGCGCTTGGCCTTGGACTTGGCACGGTTCTTTTTGGACATGCGCTACTCCTCCCCCATGAGCTCGCCGGCGTTGCGGCGCAGCCACTCAAAGCAGAGGGCCGTAGTCGCCTGGGCAACATTGAGGCTCTCGGTCATGCCGCGCTGGGGAAGCTTGGCCAAAAAGTCACATTTCTCGAGCACTAGACGCGAGATGCCGTCGCCCTCGGAGCCCATGACGAGCGCCACGCGACCCTCGAAGGGAGCATCCCAGCAACTGCCTTCGGCGTGCTCGGAGGCACCGCCCACCCAAAAGCCAGCGGCCTTGAGGTCATCGAGCGCACGGGCGATGTTGGGCACCTGCGCGATAGGCAGATGCATGACGGCGCCGGCTGAAGTCTTGTAGCTGCCCACGGTCACGCCGGCGGCACGCTTGTTGGCGATGATGACGCCGGCCGCGCCCACAACCTCGGCGGAGCGCACGATGGCGCCAAAGTTGCCGTCGTCAGTCACGTGGTCGAGCACCACGACAAGTGCCGGGCCCTCGCCTGCGCGGTCGAGAATATCGGCGACATCGGCATAGGGGAAGTTGCCCACCTCGAGCGCAATGCCCTGGTGAGCGCCATGGCTCGACAGTGCGTCGAGTTGCGCGCGCGGCACATACTTAATGCGGACGCCCGCGGCGTTGAGGTCGTCGACCAGGCGCGGCAAGGCGGCATCGCGCTCTCCACCCTCGACAATGAGCGCGCACTTGATGGGAAAACCAGTGCGTAGCGCCTCGGCGGCAGCACGACGACCTTCGATAAACTCGCCCTTGGGAGCCTGGACAGCGTCGCGGTTGCGATCGCGCTGCAGACGTGCGGCCTGGGTGCGATCGCGCTGGCCCTTGGGAGCGGCAGCGCGGTCATTACGGCGAATCGGACGCGAGCCAGAAGCAGCCTGCTTGCCGCCACGAGGCGCACGCTTGCGATTGTCGGCCATAAGGCGACCTCCTTAAATAGATAACGAACAAGAATCGACCGTCCGAGCCACGGCACCTTGCCTTTCAATCGTCGGGCATGACCACCAGGTCTATGTCCTCCTCTTTCAAGGCAATCTGCCGCACCTCGAACGGTCGACAAATACTAGAGAGTCTTAATACGGGTGCCGGCGGCGGTATCTTCAATCGTCAGGCCCAGGTCCTTGAGCTGATCGCGAATGGCATCTGCCAGATCCCAGTTCTTGGCGGCACGAGCCTCGGCACGAGCCTCGAGAATCTTGGCAGCGGCCTCGTCCACGTCGTCGCCCGTGTAGGCAACCAGGCCGGCGGCAACGCCCAGCAGGCCCAGCGGCAACTCGACCTTGGGCTCGGGGAGCTCAACGCCAAACGTATCGAGCAGCTCGGCCAGCGTATCGGCGGCAGCCAGGACTGCGGCCTTGTCGGCAGCATCGCCCGCCTGCTCCAGATACTGATTGCACTCGGTGACAAAGCCAAAGACAGCACCCATGGCACCGGCGGTGTTAAAGTCGTCGTCCATGCACTCCTTAAAGGCGGCGCGGGTCTCGGCGGCCTTGGCGGCAAACGCCTCGGCGGCAGCCGCATCGGCATCGGCCGTCGCATGGTTCGCAGCCCAGCGAAGGTTCTCGACCGTACCGGCAATACGCGTGAGCGAATTCTCGGCACCCTCCAGGCGCTCCCAGGAGAAGTCGAGCGGCGAGCGATAGCTCGTCTGCAGCATCAACAGGCGCAGGGCCGCGGCAGAGTGCTGCTCGAGCACCTCGGCCAGCGTAAAGAAGTTTCCGAGCGACTTGGACATCTTCTCGCCGTCAACCAGCAGCATGCCCGTGTGCATCCAGGTGTTGGAGAAGCCCTGGTGCCAGGCGCAGGTGGCCTGGGCGCACTCGTTCTCGTGATGCGGGAAGGCAAGGTCGGAGCCGCCGCCGTGGATGTCGATCGGGGTGCCCAGGTAGCGATGCACCATGGCAGCGCACTCGGTGTGCCAACCGGGACGGCCCTCGCCCCAGGGACTCGGCCAGCTGGGCTCGCCGGGCTTGGCGGCCTTCCACAGGGCAAAGTCGAGCGGGTCGTTCTTGTCCTCGTTCTCCTCGATGCGCGCACCAACCATAAGGTCATCGATGTTGCGGCCCGAGACCTGGCCATAGTTGGGATCGCTGCGCACGGCAAAGTACACGTCGCCGTTATCGGCGGCGTAAGCATGGCCCTGCTCGATGAGCGTCTTGATCATGGCGATCATGGGGCCGATTTCCTTGGTGGCGCGGGGGCGCACATCGGGATCGAGCACGTTGGCGGCGCGCATGACGCCAATGAACTTGTCCGAGAACTCCGTCGCGACCTCGGCGGCCGTACGGCCCTGCTCGTTGGCGCGCTTGATGATCTTGTCGTCGACATCGGTGAGGTTCTGTGCGAACGTGACCTCGTAGCCGCTCGCGATGAGCCAGCGACGAATCACGTCAAAGCTGATGAACGTGCGGGCATTGCCGATGTGGATGTTGTCGTAGACCGTGGGGCCGCACACGTACATGCGGACCTTGCCGGACTCGATGGGCTGGAACTCTTCCTTTTTATGGGTAGCGCTGTTGTAGATACGCATTCGTTACTCCTTAACGGTTTTCTGTAGCAGGCAGACGGCCCAGGCGCCGATTCCCTCGCCCTGGCCTTCCCAACCGAGCTTTTCGGTCGTAGTGGCGGCGACGCCCACGTTTTCGACGTCAACGCCCAGGGCATGGGCAAGGTTGGCGCGCATGGCATCGCGGTGCGGGGTGATCTTAGGCTGCTGGCAGGCAATGGTGCAATCGGCATCGACAAACTCAAAGCCCAGCTCACGCGCATAGTCCATCACGCGGGCAAGCAGCACCATCGAATCAGCACCCTCATAGGCGGGGTCGGTATCGGGGAACAGCTTGCCGATGTCTCCCCCACGGCAGGCGCCCAGAATGGCGTCGGCCAAGGCGTGCGCGAGCACATCGGCATCCGAGTGGCCCAGCAGGCCGCGCTCGTAGGGAATGTCGACACCGCCGATGATACATCGACGCCCCTCCACCAGACGGTGAACGTCGTAGCCATGGCCAATGCGCAGGTTACTGAACATGGGGAAGGTCCTCTCCCTCGGCCATGCGGCCAAGCAGAATCGCGGTTACGGGACGCAGGTCCTCGGGCACCGTCACCTTAAGGTTATCGCGTGGGCTCTGGACGCAGCGGACGCACCCACCCATGCGCTCGACCAGCGACGAATCATCGGTACCGATAAAGCCCTCGGCAATGGCTGCAGCGTGGGCGCGCTTCATGGCGTCGACGCTAAAGATCTGCGGCGTCTGCGCGGCCCAATAGAGCTCGCGCGGCGGCGTCTCGACGATATTATCGCCGTCGACGATTTTGAGCGTGTCGATCGCGGGCTGACCGCACACGACACCGTCGAGGGCGCGGTCGCTCACGAGCACGTCGATAGCGTGATCGATGGCCTCGGTCGTAATGAGCGGACGAGCACCATCGTGAATGGCGACGTATTCAAAGCCCGCCGGAACCGCATGCACGCCGGCACGGGTGGAATCCTGACGGGTATCGCCGGCATCGGCAAAGCTGATGGGCGTGTTATACGAATACGGGCTGATGGCCAGGCGGCGCATCTCGGCACGACGCTCGGCAGGGCAAACCACGATGATGTGGCCGACCTTATCACTACGGTCAAATGCGCGGATGGACCAGCTCATAAGCGGACGGCCCGCTACATTGACGAGCTGCTTGCCACCGGGGTTACCAAAGCGCTGGCCGCTGCCACCGGCAACGACCACGGCGCATACGGGCGCCATTATGCGTTCCCCTGTTTAGTGCCCTTCATGCGGTACAGGGAGTCCGCAAGAATGGCAGGGTTGTTGACGCCAAAGTCGCCCAAGCGCTCCGGATCCTCGCTGATGTCGTCCATTAGCTCCTGCAGCGAGCCATACTCGTCGACGATCTTCTCGGCCACGCCGTCGCGCACGACGGACACGCGCGAAAGCGTGCGCAGGCCCAGCGGCGTCATAACGGAGTCCTCGTCCAGGTCGTCATAGCCCAGAACTGCCGCCACGTGCTGCGGGTCGGACAGGTCCTTAGGCGTCATGCGGCTCAGCTCGGCGCGGATCTTCTCGGCGTTGGCCTCAGAGGAATCGCTTGCGTAGTCGCGGATCATCAAGTCGTATTCGGTATCCATGCTGGAGCCCGCGAGCTGCTCAAGCTGCATCTGCACGAGCTTGCCCTGGTTACCCAGCTTGACGATGCAATCCTTAAGCTCGGTCTTTGCCTGTTGCATGATCTCGAAACTCGAGAAGATGCCGGTGATGTCGGCGAGCGTAACGTAGTCGTCGAGCTCAAGGGCCGTCAGGCGCAGCAAGGAGCGATCGAGCGACTGACGGGTGGTCTGAAGCGTGGCGACGAGCTGGTTGACCGAGCTCATGATGGTGGTGACGGGCTGAATCTCGTAGCTCTTGCCGTGAACGTACACGTTAACGACGGCACGGCGAGCCGAAACCGAGATCACGATGGCATCGGTGAGCACCGACATGCGAGCGGCAGTACGGTGACGCATGCCCGTCTCACTCGTGGCGAGCGAGGGGTCGGGATTGAGGTGGAAGTTGGCGCGCAGGATCTGGGTGAGGTCGCCATCGATAACGATGGCGCCGTCCATCTTGGAAAGCTCGAACAGGCGGTTCGAGGTAAACGAAATGTTGAGCGGGAAGCCGTCGTTACCGGCAGCGAGCACGTTTTCGGTGTCGCCGACGCAGATAAGGGCGCCCAGATGACCGGCAATGATCATGTCGAGGGCGGTGCGGATCGGCTGGCCGGGGGCAGTCAGGCGAATAGCCTGTTCCATACGCTTTTGCAGCTCGTTCTTATCCAAGGCATCGCTCCCATCGTATACGCTCCATAAACGCTAAATAGTTTCTCACGGTTTGTCCCCGCGGCGCTTGCGAAATCCGATGCTTACAGAATGAGCGAACACAGCTGAGAGCCCAACCCAAATGGGCTGCTTATGTGGTAGCATCGGTAATCACATGAATGAGGGAGTAGTCGCGTGACCGGGTTCGCCTCCGGTGGCGCGGCAAGTCAACATACTGGCCGATGCGGTCTGGCTTGCCTTAATGAACGAGACTCGTGGCTGTGCGCGCAACGCGTACGCCACGGGTCTTTTTTGTTACTCCCCCAAGAGGTACACGCGGGCTCGCCCGCAGAGAGGGAGCCAGACTATGGGATTCGCAGAGCTCGTGTTGCTCGCCGTTGGCCTTTCGATGGACGCCTTTGCCGTTTCCATCTGCAAGGGTCTCGGCATGAAAAAGATCAACCTTAAGGTCGCCGTAGTGCTCGGCCTGTTCTTTGGCGGCTTTCAGGCCGGCATGCCCCTAATCGGATGGGCGCTCGGCAGCCAGTTTATGGGCATCATCGGCCCCATCGGCCACTGGATCGCTTTTATCCTTTTGGCCTTTATCGGCGGCAAAATGCTGTGGGAGGCCTTTACCGAGGACGAAGATGGAGGCGACGGCAAGGATGCCGAAAAGATTGACCTGGGCGAGTACCTGATCCTCGCTATCGCCACCTCAATCGACGCCCTAGCCGTGGGCATCTCATTTGCCGCGCTCTCGGTCGACATCGTTCCCGCTGTATCGCTTATCGGCGTCACAACGTTTATCCTCTCCGTCGCCGGCGTAGCGATCGGCCACACCTTTGGCGCGCGCTACGAAAAACCCGCCACCATCGTGGGCGGCGTCGTGCTCATCCTCATCGGCCTCAAGATTTTGCTGGAGCACCTGGGGATTTTGGTGCTGTAAAACACCCTTCAAAACTAAACGTCCGGGCAAGGCCTCATGCAGACTTTTGCATGAGGCCTTTTCATGCAGACTTTTGCATGTCATACTAATATGCAAAAGTCTGCACGTTAGGAAATCGCTATGGACACCTTTCCTATCGCCACACCGCGCCAAGCTGGCATCTATGTGCGCCAGGCACGCGAGGCTCAGGGTCTCACCCGTGCCGCCCTCGCTAAAAAAGCCGGTGTTTCGGAGCGCCTGCTCGCATCGCTCGAGCTGGGCGACGCCACCGGCATTCGACTCGACAAGTTGCTGACCGTCTTTAACGCACTCGGCATAGGTCTCTTCGCGCAAAGCGATAACGACTCCATCGCATCGCCCTCCGAGCATCCGACGACGATAGTGAACCTCCCTATCGCGAACTCGAATACCCTGCCAAAGCCAAGCGTAGGCAGACGACCCACTCGACAAGGAACGCCATCTTCCTATGGTGCCTTGCTGGCCCAAATCGCAGCCGAGCAAGGCCTTTCCGGCACTTCAAGCCTCTCCTTTGGCTGCAAGGTTGTGAAATAAATGGCAGAGATGGAACTCGCGACCCTCATTTGTGGCGAAATCGCCGGCACTCTCCGGCAAGACGAGCATGGACTCTGCAGCTTTGCATACGCCCCAACCTATCGCGGAGCACCGTTATCGCTAACAATGCCGCTTTCCAATCGCACGTATGGCCATAACATCGTCCGCCCGTTCCTATTTGGCCTTTTGCCCGACAGTCAAGAGCAGCGTCGCGCTATTGCCACCGAGCATGATGTTGCATCCAACAACCCCGTCGCCCTCTTGTGCCATATCGGTCTTGACTGCGCGGGGGCCGTTCAGTTTTGTCGAGCCGATCAATTAGACGCCGCCCGCGGCAGGGTCTCGTCATACCGCCCGCTTACCAATTCTCAAATCGCTCACAAGCTCAAAGCAATTCGCGATGACGAAAGAGAGACATGGATGGGCTCCAACGAAAGCTGGTCCCTGGGCGGCAATCAAGGCAAATTTGCACTAGCTTGGCATGATGGCCAATGGTGCGAATGTCTAGGGTCATCCCCCACTACCCATATCTTCAAAAATGGTGTCGTTGGGTTCAAACATCAGGCCTTAAACGAATTCGTCTGCATGAAAACGGCTCGGCGTGTTGGCATTCCAACTGCCAACGTCTCCTATTGCACATTTGAAGACGAAGCCGCGCTCGTCGTTGAACGGTACGACAGAATGGTCAATAGCAGCGGAAATATCGAAAGGCTGCATCAGGAGGACTTTTGCCAGGCGCTCGGTGTATTGCCAAGCCAGAAATACACCGCCGACGGAGGACCAACTACACGAGACATCCAAGAACGACTGATTAACACAGTCCCCCACCACATGAATCTTGTGCTTTTTACCTATATGTTGTTCTATAACGCCATTATCGGAGCGCCTGACGCACACGCTAAAAACTACTCGCTCATCCTTGGCAAAGGCACAAACGCGGCACTCGCACCCATGTACGATGTCGCATCGGGCTTAGCATACGAACGCATGCGGCGAAAAGCGCGCCTTGCCATGAGCGTTGGCGGCGAAAATCGTGTGGGGCGCATCGGTCCAGGCGCTATCCGCCGATACCACGGTATGGGCGACCCCGCGCTGGAGGCGGCACTCACCGATGCCGGGCTATCCGAGAAGTTTTGCTTTGCGACCATGATGGACCTCGCCTACGAGGTACCTATTTGCATGGAAGAGGTCATGGACGAATACGCCGACCTGCCCGGCATGGCGGATCTGCGCGAGCATATGCTCGGCCCCGTCTGCGAAAACTGTCAGCGCACCCTCGACCTCATCAAGGCGGATATGGGCTAGGTGTCCGTAATCTCCCATTTCCCAAAAGAAGAGAGGGGGCACCCGTCGCAAAAGCTCGGGTGCCCCCTCACGTAATGTCATTTGCAATCCACCAGCACGTGGCTCGGACTGCTGCTAGCGCAACCTTTACGCAGCGAGGCGCTTGAGCACGTCGATGAGCAGCTCGTAGAAGCGCTCAGCAGAAGCGAGTTCCATGCTCTCGTCCGGGGTATGGACATCGGAGAGCGTCGGGCCCACGGCGATGGCATCCAGGCCGTGCAGGGCCTCGGCAAACAGGCCGCACTCAAGGCCGGCGTGAATGGACTCGATGCGCAGCTCGGAGCCAAAGAGCTCGCGATAGCTCTCGACAAAGACGTCGCGAACCGGCGAATGCTCGGCATAGCTCCAGCCGGGATACTCGAACTCAAACTTGGCGTCGAATCCCAGGACATCGGCCAGCGTCTGCAGGCGGTCCTTGAACTCGTTCTGCAGCGAGGTGATCGAGGAGCGCGGGGACAGCATGATCTTGACCTGGTCGTCAGAGGTGGCAACCACGCCGATGTTGGAGGAAACCTCGACGGAGCCGTCGGTGGCGACGTTGCGGCGGATCACACCGTTGGGGGCAAGACGCAGAGCGCGAATAAGGGCAAGTGCGGACTTCTCGTCCATGGCCTCGACCTCAGTGTTGTCGGCAATCTCGACGGTGCAGGTAAAGCCGGGGTCGAAGACCTCGAGCTCGGCAGTGACGTCGGCGATGATGCCCCTTGCGATCTGGGCCGCCGCCTCGGCGGCAGCATGGTCGGCGTAGACCAGAACAGCCTTGCACTCACGGTTGATGGCGTTGTCCTTGGTGCCGCCGTTAAAGCTGACGATGGCGGGCTCGCCGGCGACCATCAGGCGGTCGATGATGCGGGCCATGATGAGGTTGCCGTTGCCGCGCTCCAGATTGATATCGCTGCCGGAGTGGCCGCCCAGCAGGCCGGAGATGTCGAGCGTGAGGGTGCTACCGGTCTTGTGCTCGCGCGCGATCGGGCAGGTGTAGGTAACGACGACACCGCCGGCACAGCTGACGGTGGCAACGCCCTCTTCCTCGGAGTCAAGGTTAATCATGGTGCGGGCGCTAATCTGGGACTTGTCGAGCGTCTCGGCGCCGACCAGGCCAGTCTCCTCGTCGGTGGTGAACACGCACTCGAGGGCCGGATGGGCAATCGAATCGTCGTTGAGCACGGTAAGCATAAGCGCGACGGCGATTCCATTGTCGGCGCCCAGAGTGGTGCCGTTAGCGGTGAGGACACCGTCCTTGACGACCAAGTCGATACCGTCGGTCGTAAAGTCGTGCTCGACGGAACCCAACTTGTCGCACACCATGTCGATGTGACCCTGCAGCATTACGGTCGGGGCATTCTCGGCGCCGGCAGATGCGGGCTTGCGAATGATGACGTTGTAGACCTCGTCCTGATACACATCGAGACCGCGCTCCTTGGCAAACGCAACCAGGAAATCGCTGATGCCCTTCTCGTTGCCAGACCCACGGGGGATCGCGCTGACCTCCTCAAAGAAATGGAACAGCTGGGCGGGCTCGTAGCCGGTAATCTTGTAGTCCATGGTGCCTCCTTGGCGCAACTGGTTAGACAGTAAGACATGCGCCTTGTATATTCCCAGACTTCGTTTGCATAAACCAGTCGAAAACGCCGAGCGCTCTCGCATCATCGGCTAACGGTGGACCGCATAGCGTAACGGTCACAGTTACCGCAGCTCTACAAATCGAGGCGCCCTTGCCGGAACGCCTCGATTGCACAGATCAAATTGTCGCCACGCCCTACAGCGCGCCGGAACCGGCTTGCATCATGCCGCCGGGGCCCGAGCTCACGCCACTGCTCACAGGCGCGGCGTTTCCGGTGTGCGGCGCTGCCGGAGCGGTATCGCCCCCGAGCGCACCTGCCGGACGCGGCGCTGGAATCTCGCCTGTGCCATGGCTAAAGACGAACTTGCCGTCGGCCACGTCGCACAGGACGGTATCGCCCTCGCCCCACTCGCCGGCCAGCAGCTCCTCGGACAGCGGGTCCTCGATGAGCTTTTGGATGGCGCGGCGCAGCGGACGCGCGCCATTGGTGAGGTCAGTGCCCTCGGCCACGATCTTGTCGTAGGCCGCATCGGTGAGCTTGATGTTCATGCCATTAGCGATCAGGCGCTGACGCAGGTCGTCCACCAGCAGGTGCGCGATCTTGGTCAGGTTCTCGCCCGAGAGCTTCTGGAACACCACAATGTCGTCGATACGGTTGAGCAACTCGGGGCGGAACAGGCGCTTGAGCTCGCCCATCGCGCGGCCCTTGATCTCGCTCGACGTGAGACCCTGCTCGCCGGTGGTGCCAAAGCCAACGCTCGCATCCTGCGCGATCTCGCGGGCGCCCACGTTTGACGTCATGATGATCACCGTATTGCGGAAGTCGACCGTCTTGCCCTGGCTATCGGTCAGACGGCCCTCCTCCAACACCTGCAGCAGGATATTGAAGATGTCAGGGTGCGCCTTCTCGATCTCGTCGAACAGCACGACCGAGTACGGGTGACGGCGAACAGCCTTGGTGAGCTGGCCGCCCTCGTCGTGGCCCACATAGCCCGGGGGGCTACCGATGAGCTTGGAGACCTCGAACTCACTGCCAAACTCCGACATATCGAAGCTGATGAGCGCGTCCTTGCTGCCAAAGAGATACTCGGCGAGCGTCTTGGCGAGCTCGGTTTTGCCCGTGCCGGTGGGGCCCAGGAAGATAAAGCTGCCGCCGGGGCGACGCGGGTCCTTGAGCGGCGAGCGGCTGCGGCGCACGGCCTTGGCAACGGCCTCGACGGCCTCGTCCTGACCGATGATGCGCGTCTTGAGCACGCTTTCGGCCTGCAGCAGGCGGCGGCTCTCGCTCTCGGTGAGCGAGGACACCGGCACGCCCGAGGTCACGGACACGATGTCGGCAATCTGGGAGACATCGATGGTGAGCGGGCTGGCGTCGAGCTCGGCCGTCCAGGCAGCCTTGGCCTCGGCGAGCTCAATCTCGGCGGCCTTCTGCTGCTCGGTGATCTCGGCGGCCTTGTTCATGTCGTCGCTCTCGGTGGCCTCCTGCGCGGCGGCCTTGAGCTCCTCTATGCGATGCTCGGCCTCGCGCACCGGCTCGGGCGCACGATTCGCGGCGATGCGAGCGCGGGCACCGGCCTCGTCGATGAGGTCGATGGCCTTATCGGGCAGGAAGCGATCCTGGATGTAGCGGTTGGAAAGGTTCGCGGCAGCCTCGATAGCGCCCTGCGTGTAGCGCACATGGTGGTGCTCCTCGTAGCGCGGCTTGAGCGCGGTCAGGATCTTGACCGTATCCTCGACGCTCGGCTCCTCGACATCGATAGTCTGGAAGCGACGCTCGAAGGCCGGGTCTTTGGTGAGGTACTTGCGGAATTCCTCGGCCGTGGTGGCGCCAATAATCTGGAAGGCACCGCGTGCAAGCACGGGCTTGAGCATGGAGCTCGCGTCGATGGAGCCCTCGGCAGAACCGGCACCGATGATGGTGTGCATCTCGTCAATAAACAGGATGACGTCGTCAGCCTCGGTGGCCTCCTGGATCACGTTCTTGAGGCGCTCCTCAAACTCACCGCGATACTTGGCGCCCGCAACGAGGCCCGGCAGGTCGAGCGTCCAGATGTTCTGGTTCATGAGGTTCTCGGGCACGTTGCCGGCAGCGATCTGCTGCGCCAGGCCCTCGACGATGGCCGTTTTGCCCACGCCGGGATCGCCCAGGATAAGCGGGTTGTTCTTGGTGCGGCGCGAAAGGATCTCCATCATGCGCTGGACTTCCTTTTCGCGGCCAATCACGGGATCGAGCTCGCCGTCGCGCGCCTTTTGAGTGAGGTTGGTGGCGAACTGCTTGAGCGTGTCGGTGCCGCTCCCCTTTTGCTGAGAGGCATCCGAGCCGCTAAAGAACGGCAGGCCCGCACCGGGACGACCAGCACCGGCGCCGGCGAGCGGACGCTTCTTGTCCTGGTCCTTGGCGGTGAGTTTCTCGATAGCCTTTTTGATAGAGGCGGACGACACACCCAGGCGCATGAGGATGTCCATGGCCATGCCGTTGCCCTCTTCGACGATGCCGATCAGCAAGTGCTCGGTCGACACGTAGGTCTGGTTGTTCTCACGCGCCACGCGGAATGAACGCTCCATCACGCTAATGACGAGCGGCGTAAAGGCGAGCTTGGCCGCCTCGGTCTCCTCACTGGGCTCGGGAACCGTGGTCTGGACCTCTTTGAGAGTATCCATGATGTCATCGTAGGAGATGTCGAGCGAACGCAGTGCCTCGGCGGCAATGCCCTCGTCCTCCTTGGCAAGCGCGAGCAGCAGGTGCTCGGTGCCCACCTTATTTGAATGAAGATCAAGCGCCTCCTGTTTGGCCATCGACATGACCTTGCGCGCTCGATCGGTAAATCTATCTAACATGCTCGTTTCCTTACATGAGTTCATCGAAATCAAAACGCCCGCCCGTCGGCGGCGCTTTTGTCTCTTTACCCACAGGTTGTCTATGTTAACAGCTGGAGGAATATCTATAAACCCGGCTCACATGAATGCAGGTTATGACCGCATCGCGGGACTCACCGCGCGATGCGCGACAGGCGCCCCGCAAGAGAAACCCTAGGCGTCTTTCACCACGTCGGGACTCGTCGCACGCGATGCGCGATAGGCATCGGCCTCCTTGGAGACGCGTTCGAGCAGCTCGGATGTATCGACGCCCTCGACTTGCGCGACCGTTTCCACCGTCTGCATGGCGACCGCCCTCAGGTACGCGCACGCGCTGTCCCCCAGCTGCTCGAGGTCTATCTCCTCGCCGCCCTCCCGGGCAAAGCCGACCGCCATCACAAAGTCCATGATGCCCGAGACCAGAAAGCCCACCGCAAAGCTCGAATCTGCCTTGAGCTCTTCTCCGTCGGGGTGGACGATCTCTCTCACGCGGTCGATGATGATCGTATGGATGCCCTGCACGACCTGCTCGGCGGCACCCGCCCTCATGGTGATGACGATGCGCCGCAGCAGGCAGCGGACGTCGCGCCGGTCGAACGCCGAAAGGTCGCCCTCGCTCGAAAAATGCCAGAGGGCATCGGTGATGAGCTCGTTATCCTGCAGCAGCTGGGCTATGGCGATGGCGACGAGTTCATCGAAATCGTGAAAATAGTAGTAAAACGTTCCGCGATTGCACTGGGCGGCGCGGGTCACCTCGCCAACCGACAGCTCGAAGATGCTGTTGTTCTCGATGAGCTCCCAAAACGCCTCGATGATACGGGTGCGTGCATCGGGCGCATCGGCGTCCTTACGCGGTCTCGCCATGCGCCTCACCGCACCCCTGCGCCTTGGCGTTCATGATGAGCATCTGAAGACGGTTCTCCACGTTGGCGAAGCTCACGTCGGGATCGTAGTCGAGCGGCAGGAACTGCGCCGTGGGATACTGCTCCTTGAGCGCATGGATGAGCCCGCGCCCCACGACATGGTTGGGCAGACACCCGAACGGCTGCAGGATCACGAAGTTGCGGCAGCCGCGCTTGGCGTGCTCGAGGATCTCCGCCGGAATCAGCACGCCCTCGCCCGCATCGAACGTATGGTGCAGGATCTTATCGCTCGCGCGCACGAGCTCGGGCATGCGCGTCGGCGGCTCGTAGAGCGGGCTCGCCGCGCCCAGGCGGTCGCAACGGTCGTGCGCGAGCTCGAACAGGTTGTCCGCCGTGGCGTACCAGGCCTTTTCGGGCAGCGACAGGTCGACGTGGAACTCGCGCGACTGCGCATGCTTGTAGAAATAGGTCTTGCGGATCACGTCGGTCATGCGCGCCTCGATGACCTCGAGCCCGTTGTCCTCGAGGTAGCGCTCGATCTCGTGGTTGGCGCCGAGATGGAAATTGAGCAGGTACTCGCCCACGATGAGAACGGTCGGATGCGGGTTCGAGCGGTCGTACGGAACGGCGTCCATGATCGCAAGCGCGCGTTTGAAGCCCGTCGCCTGGCCTCTCAGCCCGGAGCGCTCCATGCCCTCGATAACCTCATCGAGCGCGCGGTCGAACGCAGCGTCCGCCGCGCCCTTCTCGAGCTCGTAGGGACGGATGCGCCTAAGCATGGCCTCGAGGGCATCGATCATGGGAAGACCGTAGGCGATCTGGATGCTCGGGCCAAGGCCGAGCTTGAAGCCCGGATGCGCATTGTGGGCATCGACGTCGTCGTTGGTGAGCACCGGGACATAGTCGTATCCCGCGTCGTCGAGCGCGCGGCGCAGCAGGGGCATGTAGTGCGTCAGGCGGCAGTCGCCGATATACTTGCCAGTCACCACGGCGACGTCGTGCGGGTCGTACTTACCGCTCTCGAGTGCCGCGAGCGCCTCGCCGATCACGATTTGCGCGGGGAAGCAGATGTCGTTGTGCACATAGCGTTTGCCCAGGCGGATGGCATCCTCGCGCCCGATATCAAGGGCCTCGGCGCGCACGCCCTGATTGCGCATCGCCGCGGTCATGAGCCTGCAGAACGCATGGGAGGTGTTGGGGACCAGCGCGATCTTGTCGTGCCGGTCGCGCTTGGTGTACTTGACCTTATACGGGTCGTCGAGCGGATGGACCGCGTGCACCCGGGCGCCCTCGGCACGCTCCTCCGCGCGACGACGGTTGACCGACTCGATAAACGAACGCACGCGAATGCCCATGGGACCGGCGACGTCGCTCTCATCGAGCTTGATCATCATCGGAACCTTGGAGCCCATCTCGCCCATCATGCGCGCGATCTCGTCGGTGAGATACGCATCGTGGCCGCAGCCGAAGCTGCCCATCTGCACGAGCTCGAGCTCGGGCGTCGATGCGACGATGACCGCGCACGACAGCATGCGCGCATGGTAGTTGTTCACGATGTCGATGCGGCTGTTGGAAAGATCGACGTTGCAGACCCCCGGCACCGCATCGGGCGTCAGCACGGGGATGCCGCGCTCAGAGAAGAGCTTGGGCAGCCCGTGGTTGACCAGCGGGTCGTTGTGGTACGGGCGCGAAGCGATCACCACCGCGTAGCCGCCGTCCTCGCGCACGTTCTCGAGCACCTGCCTGCCGCGCAGCTGCAGCTGGTTCTCAAACGTCTGCTGCGCGCGGTCCGCCTGCTCGGTCGCCTTGGCAACCAGGTCGGCATCGATATCGAAGGTCTCCTTGCACCACGCCTTGAGCTGGCGGTTTCGGTCGCCCTCGTCGTACCAGTGGAACAGCGGCGTATCGAACGGAACGCCGAAACGCTCCTCCGGGTTATCGGAATTGCGCATCACGTAGGGGTATCCCTTTACGACGGCGCACATCCACTCGCTGGTAGAGGCGGTGTTTTCGGTGGGCACCGTCGTGATGATGGGCATGAAGATGCGGTCGACGCCGGCGTCGACGAGATTGCGGATGTGCCCGTGGACGAGCTTGGCCGGGAAGCACACGGTGTCGGATGTGACGTGCGCCAGACCGCGCTCGTACATCGCCTTGGTGCTGCGTCCCGAGACGCGCACCTTAAAGCCGAGCGTGCTGAAGAACGTCGACCAGAACGGCATGGTGTCCCAGAACTCGAGCACACGGGGAATGCCGATCGTGACATCGCGCCCCCCGCAGACGGGAACCGTGGGGCACGACTCGAACAGCAGCTTCTCGCGGTCGACAAAGAGATTGGGGGCAGCCGCGGTCCGGTCGCGCCCCGTGCCGGGTGCCTGTGCCTCGCAAGCACCCTGCGGACGCAGCTCCTCCGCCGCGGGAACCTCGCGCACGAGCTCATCCCATGAGATGGCGCCGCCGCGCGGGCAGCGATTGCCCGTGACGTAAAGCGAGCCGTCGCCAAATGCCACGACCGCGCGCTGGCAGCGGTTGTTGCACCGACGGCAGGTAACGCCGCCGAACTCGCGATGCTCGAAGCGCTCCACGGCATCGAGCCCGATAAACGACGTGCCGGCGTCGCCCTTGCGGCATTCCTCGCGCGCGAGCAGGGCGATACCGATAGCGCCCATCAGCCCCGGGTGGGGCGCACGCGTGACGGGTTTGCCCAAATACTGCTCGAATGCGCGCAGCACCGCGTCGTTTCGGAACGTGCCGCCCTGGACGACGACTTTGTCGCCCAGACGGTTGAGATTTGAAACGCGAATGACCTTGGTGAACACGTTCTCGATAATCGAACGGCAGAGACCGGCCATGATGTCGCCCGGACCCTTACCGCGCCGCTGCTCGGAAACGACGCTGCTGTTCATGAACACCGTGCAGCGGCTGCCGAGAACGGCGGGGGCTTTGGACGAAAATGCCTCGGTCGCGATATCCTCAACGGCTATTCCGAGGTTTTTGGCAAAACCCTCGAGGAACGAGCCGCAGCCCGCAGAGCACGCCTCGTTGACGACGATATCGGTCAGCACGCCGTGGTTGAGCCAGATGGCCTTCATATCCTGTCCGCCGATGTCGAGCACGAAGGTCGCATCTGGAACGCATGCGCACGCGGCGCGGGCGTGCGCGACCGTCTCGACCGTATGGTAGTCGGCGTGGAACGCGCGCGCGAAAAGCTCCTCGCCGTATCCCGTGGTGCCCACGGCATCGATCGCAAGCGTGACTCCCGCTGTCTCCCAGCGGTTCTTCAAGCTGACAAGACCCTGTTGGGCGACGTCGAGCGGTCTGCCGTTATTAGACGCGTAGAACGAATCGACAAGCTCACCCGCCTCATCGACCAGGGCGAACTTGGTCGTCGTGCTCCCCGAATCGATACCGAGCGCCACACGCACCGTCTCTCCGGGCGCATACGCATCCGGACCCTTTGCCGGCGTCTCTTTGCCATGGCGTGCCGTAAAATCCGCCTGCTCGGCAGGTGTGGCAAAAAAGGGCTGGGCAAGACGTCCCTCCCCGCTTGCGGGCGCGACCGTCTCGAGCTTATCCAGCCGGACAAAAGCGTCGGGAAGGTCGATCGGTTGGGACGATGCGAACATGTCGGTCAGCGACAGGGCGGCACCGCGCGCGACCATGATCTGCGGATCGCGCGGGACGATAACCTGATCGTCCGATAGATTCAGTTGCTCCCGGAACACGCGGACCAGCGTGGGGTTGTAGGCGAGCGTACCGCCCTCGAAGATTACCGGCGGCTCGATGTCGATACCCTGGGCCAGACCGCCGATCGTTTGGCGGGCGACCGCGTGAAGCGCCGAAAGCGCCAGGTCGGTGGTAGGAATGCCCTCGTTGAGCAGCGGCTGGATATCGGTCTTTGCGTACACGCCGCAGCGGCCCGAGACCTCGTGGACGGTCGTTCCCCGGCTTGCGAGCTGCTCGAACTCGCCCGATTCGGTGCCGACCCCCATGAGCTTTGCCATCTCGTCGATAAATGCACCGGTACCGCCTGCGCACGAGCCGTTCATGCGCATGTCGGCAACCTCGATGTCTCCCTTATCGTTGGTGCGGAAGAAGATCATCTTGGCGTCTTGGCCGCCCAGCTCGATGGCGCAGCGCGTCTGCGGATAGAACCTGCTGATCGCGAGCGCGTTGGCGACCACCTCCTGAACGTACGAGGCACCCAGCGCGGTCGCGATATCGCGCGCACCCGAGCCGGTCACCGCAACGCGCAGCGACTCATGGGGAAAGCGCTCGGCGAGCTCGCCGAGCATGGCGCGCACGCTCGCTGTCTGACACGCCCCGTGGCGGCGATATCCCCACCACGCCTCGGTCATATCCTCGTGCATCGCGTAAACTTTGGTCGTCGTCGACCCTACGTCCAGTCCTACTAGCAACGCCATAATGCTCCGTCTCTCGCATTTTTCCTGCTAGAGATATACCACTCTACGTAATACAACAGACTGTTGTATTTAAACTCCGTATAAAAAGCGGCTGCCGAAACGCTTCAGCAGCCGCCGAATGCACCAACAGATTGTTCTGCGCGCTAGCACGTCGGGCAACGGAGCAGCACGGGCCCTCCGGTCATGCGCACCGCTCACGCCCGCGATGTCGCCGAGAGAGCTATCCACGCTTAGGGCTCCAACCAAGCAAGTCGCCCGCGCTCAGCAGATCCCTAAGCGAGCTACTCGCACTCAGGAGCCATAGCCTGCTCCAAGAGCTCGGCATGCTCCTCCTCGAAAACCGTCCCCACAGGGAAGGCGCGACGGAAGACGAAGTGGGAAATCGGACCGGCTACCAAAAGGTTCCACGGCAGCGCCATCACAAAATTATGCGGGATGTTGATCATCCAGATCGCGGGCACGGAATACAGGTTCGCAAGGATGCCGCCGGGCATGTGCGTCAGACCCTCGCAGGCACCGTACAGCGACATGATGATGACCATGGGAACGACCATGCAGGAGCTGACGGCGAGCGTCATGGCAAGTGGCGAGCTCTTGCCCGGCGTGACCAAGTACTTAAAGGCGAAACCCTTGGCGAGCGGGCTGGCGACGAACCAGTCGCAGCACATGGCAAAAATGTAGGCAACGGGGAAGCCGAGCCACGCAGCGGCAACGACCTCGCCGTTGATGGCCCCGTGCTGCAGGGCAACGTTGTAGATGCTCATCCAGAGCACCATGCAAAAGCACATGATAAAGGTGAACAGCAGGCTCTCTCGTTTGTTGATAGGCATAAAGGGCAGATTCCTCTCTGTGTTGTACCGCGGCGCCACGCAACAAAAACGGGCGGGCAAGATGGAGCTGTTGGAACTTCATCTCGCCCGCCCGTGGTACGCGCGTCTGCGACTACTTATGTGGTGGAACCAGCCTAGCACGAAACGCATGCGCTTCGTAAGCGTTGAGTTTATGAAGATGCAGGGCACCGATAATCCCCCGACCCCATAAGTTGCGGTGGAATACGGACTGTTTTGACCCTTTAAGCAGCAATTCAGTCCCTATTTCACCGCAACTCACTTGGTGCAAAGTAACCTGTCCCCCTTGTACCAATTAGCTGGTGTGGCGCCAGCGAGGGTCGGTGAGCGTACGCGCCACACCCAGTCCAACGGGCAGAAACGCTACGATGAGCACTGCGCGCACAAACCAGCCGAGCATATTGACCGTGTCGAAGGTGCACATGTAATACATCGAGCGATACAGATACAAGCCCGGCACCATAATGACAATCGAAGGCACCGTGAGGGCGATGCGCGGGTAGGTGAGCTTGACTTCAGCCAAGCTTGCGAGCAGCCCCGATACCAGCGCGCCGATAAACGCTGCTGCCTCGGGAGGCATTCCCGTGCTGAGGCCCAGGAAGGGAATCATCGTCGGCGCATCGACAAGGGTCAGACGCAGGGTATTGGACACGGCGCCGATCAACCCAGCTGCCGCGGCCATCTTTACCGGGCTGTTGAACATCACCGAGAAGCCGAATACGCCAACGAAGCTCATCACCACGCGCAGGAGCGTAAGGGCAAGCGGCGAAAGGCCCAGTGGGGCAAAGTCGTCCGGCGCCAGGCCAACACACTCGGCAACCATCCAACCTACGAGGGTCGCCATCACAATAATCGATACGGCATATGAAAGGCGCTCGATACCGCTTCGCATGTCGAGCTTAGCGATGTCGAGGCCTGCCGTAATGAGCGGAAAGCCGGGAATCACAAAGAGCATGGCGCCGATATAGCCTTCTTGGTGCGACATTGCCCCCGGTATGACCTGGCCAAGGCCGAGCAATGCCAGCAGATACGAAACGCAAGCGAGCGCAACGCCGGTCGTCAGCGCGCTGAACTGACCAAGGCCTTGCTTGAGAATATGGGAACGGGCAAAGTTGCCGACACCCGCGCCCACAAACGCGCAGGCCATCTCGATAGGGCCGCCGCCGAGCAAAAAGACGAAGGCGCCGCAAGCACAAGCTGCCGCAAGGCCCTGTTGCCAGGGAGAGTAATCGGGTTTTGAACTCTCAACGGTCTTGAGCATCTCGTGGTATTCGTGCACGGTAAACCGGCGCCCATACGTCTCGATTTCCTTTAAGAAGCTCTCCATCATCCAAATGCGATGGGTATTGACTCCCGTTGTGGGCAGGCTGACAACCTCGTTAAAGCAGTGGCCATCTTCGATGCAGGTGCACTCAAACGACAGAAGACTTAAGTCAACGTGGATGGTGACACCGAGTACGGCGGCAACACGATTCATGGTATCGCGCACGCGCCAGGCACCCGTTCCGCTTGCCAGCATAAGCATGCCGGTGCGGCAGATGATGGATGATTTATCGGTGAGCGGCGCATCGACGGCAAGCTCATCGCCTGCCGTCACGATCTGGTGCCAGTCAGTTTTCATATGGAGCGCGCCGGCACGAACGCCGTGGTGCATGGGGGCTCTCGAAAGCAGCGAGTTAAGGCGCGAAGACTGTGGGGGCTCCGTTGATTCGTCCTCAACCTCATCAGTCTCTTCATCGACCAGATCAAAGGAATCAAGCGGCGCTGGCTCGCGACGGTCGATCAGCTCCTCGTCCTCATCATCAAAGTAATTGAACTGATCGAGCATGTCCTCTTCGATTGAACGCTCGCTCGCGTCGTCCATATAGACGCTCCCTTCCTACCGACTAACCCCCATCCTAGGCAGCAACGGCTAAAGGAAACATAAAAGAGACGGCTGTCATGCATGGAAGGCGCAAACCCCCAATGCGTCGGTAGACCCCCTAGTCATTGGGGACGTTCTTAAATGACCAGTCAAACAAGAACGTCCCCAATGACTACTCCGGCAACGCCGATGTTTTAGCAACGCCAGCGAGCGCCGTCCAGGGCGAACAAGTTGGCATGAAAAAGGCAAGGCATAGACCTTCTGGTCATGCC
>URNM01000011.1 GCA_900549185.1 uncultured Collinsella sp.
AGGAATTTCGCTACCTTAGGACCGTTATAGTTACGGCCGCCGTTTACCGGGGCTTGGCTTCGGGGCTTCGCCGAATCGGCTAACTCCTCCGCGTGACCTTCCGGCACCGGGCAGGCGTCAGACCCTATACGTCGCCTTGCGGCTTCTGCAGAGTCCTGTGTTTTTGGTAAACAGTCGCTTGGGCCTCTCCACTGCGGCCCGCCTCCGCTCCCCGGGCAAGCCGGTTCACGTACGCGCGGGCACCCCTTCTCCCGAAGTTACGGGGCCATTGTGCCGAGTTCCTTGACCATGGTTGACCCGATCGCCTCGGTATGTTCTACCCACCCACCTGTGTCGGTTTGCGGTACGGGCGCGCACGCGCCTGCCTAGGGGTTTTTCTAGGGACCTCGGGCTCACTCGCTTCGCTTAAGTGCTTCGTCCGGAGCCTCGCCCTGTGTGCGGACCGGATTTCCCTGGTCCGCGGGCCGCGCTCCATCACGGGGACGTCCAGAACCCCGCCGAGCCACCCCCATCCGTCGCCCCGTCGGTCGTAGCGCCGCGTGCGCGGTGCAGGAATGTCTGCCTGCTGCGCGTCGGCTACGCCTACCGGCCTCGCCTTAGCCCCCGACTGACCCTGGGAGGATTAGCCTTGCCCAGGAAACCTCGGGTTCACGGCGGACGAGTTACTCTCTCGTCTCTCGCTACTCATGCCAGCATTCTCACTCCCATGCGCTCCACCGTCGGTCGCCCTCCGGCTTCTCCGCCCATGGGAAGCTCCCCTACCGATTCTAATGAATTAAAATCCCGCCGCTTCGGTGTCCAGCTTAGCCCCGTGTATTGTCGGCGCATGTCCACTCGACCAGTGAGCTGTTACGCACTCTTTGAATGGATGGCTGCTTCTAAGCCAACATCCTGGTTGTCTGGGCGGACGCACATCCTTTGCCACTCGGCTGGAACTTGGGGACCTTAGCGGGCGGTCCGGGCTGTTTCCCTCTCGAGCACACAGCTTAGCCCACATGCTCTGACTGCCGCGCTCTGGGCCGCCGGCATTCGGAGTTCGGTTGGATTCGGTAGGCGGCGAAGCCCCCTCGTCCATCCGGTGCTCTACCTCCGGCGGTGAACGCGCGACGCTAGCCCTAAAGCTATTTCGGGGAGAACGAGATATCTCCGGGTTTGATTGGCCTTTCACCCCTATCCGCAGGTCATCGCCGCCGTTTTCAACCGACGTGCGTTCGGCCCTCCACGGGGTCTTACCCCCGCTTCAGCCTGCCCACGGATAGCTCACCCGGCTTCGCGTCCGCGGCGCGGGACTCAAGTCGCCCTGTTAAGGCTCGCTTTCGCTCCGGCTCCCTTTCGGTTAACCTCGCCCCGCGCCAGCGACTCGCTGGCTCATTCTACAAAAGGCACGCCGTCACAACTGAAAGTTGCTCCGACTGCTCGTGGGCGCACGGTTTCAGGTACTGTTTCACTCCCCTCCCGGGGTGCTTTTCACCTTTCCCTCACGGTACTGGTGCGCTATCGGTCACAGGGTAGTACTCAGGCTTGGATGGTGGTCCACCCAGGTTCGGACCGGGTTTCACGTGCCCGGCCCTACTCAGGGACCGCGTCGCGCCGTCCGGTCTGGGTTCGCGTACGGGGCTGTCACCCGCTGCGGCCGGCCCTCCCATGCCGTTCCGCTCCCCAGCCGGACCTGCGCCCGGGGGCGGCAGCCCCCGGATGCGCGGCCCTGCAACCCCGTCGGCGGAACCCCTGCCGGGTATGCCCGCTCGACGGTTTGGCCATCGGTCCCCTTTCGCTCGCCGCTACTCGGGGAGTCTCGAGATTGATTTCCTCTCCTCCGGGTACTTAGATGTTTCAGTTCCCCGGGTTGTCCTCCCCCCGCCTATGCGTTCAGCGGGGGGATATGCACACCGCTGTGCATGGGTTCGCCCATTCGGAGACCCCCGGGTCGAAGGATGTGTGCTCCTCGCCGGGGATTATCGCAGCTTGCCGCGTCCTTCATCGGCTCCCTGTGCCAAGGCATCCGCCGTGCGCCCGTGGTATCTTGCGGGACCGCTCTCGGGCCCGCGGGATATCCACGTGTCGCTAAAGTTAATTAATCGATATCATGAATAGCGCTCGTATGTCGCAATTCGGGTATCTCATACCGCGGCACAGTGTATGTACTGTGCTCGCGATCAGATGCTCCTCACTCATTATTAAGTGAATTCTTCTTGTTTGGATCGGATGAATGATTGCTATCATTCTTTGATTTAATCGCAGAAAAGAATCGAGTCTGGAAGAGGATACTCTTCCATCTCTCTCCTATCGCTATGCGGCTCTCAAGGTACGCGGGTGCGACCCCGGGGACCGGGTGCTGCGGGGACTTACTCCGGGCGACATCCACCGGACGGGCTCCTGCCCTCCATTCGAGTTAAAGTTTGTCTCTCTAAGAACTTATCTCCCTAGAAAGGAGGTGATCCAGCCGCACCTTCCGGTACGGCTACCTTGTTACGACTTCACCCCCCTCACCCTCCACACCTTCGGCGCCTCCCCCCTTGCGGTTGGGCCGGCGACTTCGGGTGCAGACGACTCGGGTGGTGTGACGGGCGGTGTGTACAAGGCCCGGGAACGCATTCACCGCGGCATGCTGATCCGCGATTACTAGCAACTCCGACTTCATGGGGGCGGGTTGCAGCCCCCAATCCGAACTGGGGCCGGCTTTCCGGGATCCGCTCCCCCTCGCGGGGTGGCATCCCTCTGTACCGGCCATTGTAGCACGTGTGCAGCCCAGGGCATAAGGGGCATGATGACTTGACGTCGTCCCCGCCCTCCTCCGCCTTGACGGCGGCGGTCCCGCGTGGGTTCCCGGCATCACCCGATGGCAACACGCGGCGGGGGTTGCGCTCGTTGCGGGACTTAACCCAACATCTCACGACACGAGCTGACGACAGCCATGCACCACCTGTATGGGCTCCTCTCGGCCACGGGGTCTCCCCCGCTTCACCCATATGTCAAGCCCTGGTAAGGTTCTTCGCGTTGCTTCGAATTAAGCCACATGCTCCGCTGCTTGTGCGGGCCCCCGTCAATTCCTTTGAGTTTTAGCCTTGCGGCCGTACTCCCCAGGCGGGACGCTTAATGCGTTGGCTGCGGCACGGGGGGATCGTCCCCCCACACCTAGCGTCCATCGTTTACGGCTGGGACTACCAGGGTATCTAATCCTGTTCGCTCCCCCAGCTTTCGCGCCTCAGCGTCGGTCTCGGCCCAGAGGGCCGCCTTCGCCACCGGTGTTCCACCCGATATCTGCGCATTCCACCGCTACACCGGGTGTTCCACCCTCCCCTACCGGACCCAAGCCGCGGAGGTTCCGGGGGCTTCGGGGGGTTGAGCCCCCCGCTTCGACCCCCGGCCTGCCGGGCCGCCTACGCGCGCTTTACGCCCAATGAATCCGGATAACGCTCGCCCCCTACGTATTACCGCGGCTGCTGGCACGTAGTTAGCCGGGGCTTCTTCTGCAGGTACAGTCTTGACTCTTCCCTGCTGAAAGCGGTTTACGACCCGAAGGCCTCCGTCCCGCACGCGGCGTCGCTGCGTCAGGGTTCCCCCCATTGCGCAAGATTCCCCACTGCTGCCTCCCGTAGGAGTCTGGGCCGTGTCTCAGTCCCAATCTGGCCGGTCGGTCTCTCAACCCGGCTACCCGTTGTCGGCACGGTGGGCCGTCACCCCGCCGTCTACCTGATGGGCCGCGGAGCCATCCCCTCCCGTCGGGGCTTTAGCCGGGGTGCCATGCGGCACCCCGGGGTATCCGGTATTACCCGTCCTTTCGGGCGGCTATCCCGGGGGAGGGGGCAGGTTCTCCACGTGTTACTCAGCCGTTCGCCACTCGCTTCCACCCGGAGGTGGGTGCCGTTCGACTTGCATGTGTTAGGCGCGCCGCCAGCGTTCATCCTGAGCCAGGATCGAACTCTCCGTCCAAAATATATGGGCTTCGAGCCCGTCCGGTCCTCACAACTATTAGCTGATCGGTTCCGTTCGATTCATATGGTTTTAGTATAGGAAAAGGAATTTCTCGGGGCCGCCTCTCGGCGGCCTTGCGAAAAACAAATCCAAGTTAGACCATTTCAAATGGTTCGATGTCTGCCCGGATGCGACACTTGAAGTGTCCATCCTCGCAGTATCCGGTTCTCAAGGTGCACGCCTGCGCTGGTTCCCGGTTCCACCGGGCCGCGCGGCAAGGAGATATATTGCCAGACCGGAGGGGCGCCGTGGGCGGGAATCTGGGCGTACACATTTCCTACACATCTTGTGATCCGACTAACGTTTGCCAGCCGTTAACTACCGCTCGCCGAGCATCTCTTTATATAAGGCAGTCTCATGGTTAAAGCGGATACGTCCCCCTAGCTAAAGCACAGCCAGCATCGAGCAACCCATCACGTTCTTCCACCGAGAACCCCTCGGCGTAGACGCGCACCACTGGTTCGGTCCCGCTAGGACGGACCAGCAGCCACGTGTCATCCTCGAATGACAGACGCAAGCCGTCCATATGACTAACGTTTTGCGGCACCTTGCCACAAATCGACTTGGGGTTTACGCCCGGCAGCAGGGTTCGTAACGTTTCGGCATCTTCGGCCTCAAGGCGCAAGTCGCGTCGACCGTAACTCGTCTTACCAAAACTGTCCTCGAGTTGGTCGACCAGAACGCCCAAAGGCGCGTCCGTCTTTGCCATAAGCTCACACAGAATCAGACAGGCGAGGATTCCATCGCGCTCGGGCATATGCGCGGCGATGCCGATACCACCGGCTTCTTCGCCGCCCATGAGGACGCCGCCCTTCTTCATCTCCGCCGCTATATATTTGAAACCGACTGGTTTGACGGTCACGCGGCAGCCAAGCGCCTCGGCAATGCGACGCACGAGCGTCGAGCATGAAAGATTGACGACGACGCGCCCCTCCAAATTACGAAATTGAACCAAGTCGCCCAAAACGAGCGCCATGATCTGATGCGGATGTATATATCTGCCGCGCTCGTCAACCGCGCCGATACGGTCGGCGTCGCCGTCGGTCACCAGGCCAGCGCAAGCTCCGTCCTCGATAACCGTGCGCTCGCAAGCGTCCACCCACGGTTCAACGGGGTCGGGGCAGATATCTTCTTGGCCAGACGCCTGCCCGGCGTGAATCTCGTGCACCTCAACGCCAAGCTCGCGCAGCAAGTCGGCTAGATAGCCCTGGGCTGCGCCGCCCATGGGATCGACAACCACGCGCAAGTGCGCGGCGCGGATGGCTTCGGCATCGACAAACGATGCCACCGCCTGCATATAGTCAGGAATGATATCCGCGGTGCGATATTGCCCCTCGATCCCCATTGGCTCGGGAGCCATAGTCTCTTCGAGCTCTTCGATGACATCCTGGTTGGCGGTCGAGCCGTCACCCATGCGAATCTTGAGGCACAGATAGCCCTGCGGATGATGGGACCCCGTCACCATGAGCGCGCCGCACGCTTCACCGTCATAAGCCGCCGCCCACGTAAGGGCAGGGGTCGGGACAGGTCGCGAAGCGAGCACGGCGTCTAGCCCGTGCGCTGCTAGCACGCCCGCCGCAAGCTCAGCGAACTCGCGCGCCAGGAGCCGGGTGTCGAACCCTATATATACCGTTTTGCCCGGATTGGTCTTTTGCCACAACTCGCCGACGGCATCGGCGATACGGGCAACGTTATCGGCAGTGAAGTCCTCATCGACGCGAGCGCGCCAACCGTCAGTTCCAAAATGAATTATCGCGCACACGCGCAGACACCTCACAGTGTTTGGATCATGGTACGCATGGGGTATACCCGCAACATTGACTCGGCAACCTGCCGGCACCAGCATTCACCATTTGGGCAAATGCTGCCGAGGACATGCAAGCAATAAAAAACCGCCCCGTATGGAGCGGTTTGCCCTTTATATATCGAGCGCCTCGGCCATCGCGGCCGTAGTGATTGCCGTGGTTCCACAGCAACTGCCCACCATTGCGGCACCGGCATGTCTCCATTCGATGCATGCGCGCGCGAAAGCTTCGGGGTTCTCGTGCCATACGGGGCCATCCTGAGTCTGGACCGGATCGCCTACGTTGGGACGCACCGTGACGGGAGTAGTCGCCGATGCAACCATCCTGGGCACCGCCGCGTTCGCGGCCGCAAGCGAACAGCAATTAACACCAACCGAATTTGCGCCGTGTTTTTCGGCGTACAAAACGGCTGCCTCGATGTTGAGGCCATCGCCCAACAGGTCGCCTTTATCGTCAACGACAAAACTCACCAGAACAGGCATGCCATCGGCGGCATCTCGGGCGCCGGCAAGCATGGGCTGCAAATTACGGATAGACGTCACCGTCTCGATCAGCAGACCGTCAACGCCGGCGTTGAGCAAGGCGTGCGCCTGTTCGCGCGCAATGCCTCGGATTTCACGATACTCGGCAGAGTCCTCGGCAAACCACTCAATACCGATCGGGCCCATCGAGCCTAGCAGCAGCTGAGGGTGCGCCTGGCGGGCATCGTCGACGGCCCCGCGATTGACCTCCGCCACGGACGGCGCAATCTGGTCGTGCTTGAGGGCATAGCTCGATGCCTGAAAGGTGTTGGTAATGAGCACCTGCGCGCCGGCGGCGACATACAAGCGATGGATACGAGAAACGGTCTGCGGCTCTGCCAGATTCCAAAACGCCGGTGGAATGTCGGCGGCATCGTACTCACTCAACAGAACACTGCCCATGGGGCCCTGCGCCAACAAGGTCTCGCTCGACAAGCGGCGCGTAAGTTCCTCGGCACCAAAGCGGTTGTAATAACTCGTATCCATATATATCCCGCTATTCCTCGACGCTGATTCCCTGCTTTTCGAGATAGGCGAGCCAGCGGCTCATCGTGTCCTCGGATAGCGCATGCTCCATCATGCAGGCCTCGGAATCGGCTCGCTCAAATTCGACACCGAGCTCCTGAACCAAAAACGTGCGGATGAGGCGATGACGGTACCAGATAGCCGTGCCAACCTCGCGACCGCGATCGGTCAGGATTACCTTGCCGTAGTGCGATTGCTCGACAAGCTCGGATGCCTTGAGCGCCGAAACCGCTTTATTGACCGATGCCTTGGAGACGCCAAGGCGCTGCGCGATGTCGACCGATCGCACGCCGTTGGTTTCCCCCTCTTCGCTTTCAATGCGAACCATGCACTCCAAGTAGTCTTCGTTCGCCACCGTCAGATGTAGTTCGCGCGAGCTATTTGTCGTATCCATGATCTTCCGTCCCTTCTGCATTCAATGGCTGATTCTACCCCATCCAAGCGTCGTGGTATGCCGTGGCATACCGTGCTAGAGTTCTTGTTGCACACGACGACCAAGATTGGAGCGGTCTTTATGGAAAACACCACCACGAGCCCCGATGTCCTCGAACGCTTTTTGCGCTACGTCCAGATCAACACGCAGTCCGAGGATGCAAACTGCGACCAGGTACCCTCGAGCGCCGTTCAGTTTGACCTTGCCAACGTGCTGGCTGAAGAGCTGCGCGAGCTTGGTGCGGAAGATGCCCACGTGACCGAGCACGCCTATGTCTGCGCGCATATCCCCGCAAGTGCGGGCGCTGAGGACAAGCCCGCCCTGGGCCTGATCGCCCATCTCGACACCACCGAAGTTGCACCGGGCGCCGGCGTGAAGCCGCACATCGTACACTACGAAGGCGGCGACCTGGTCTGCGGCACGGTTGACGGTAAGCCCGTTGCCATGAGTACCGCCAAGCTTCCCGCCCTGAATGACCTCGCGGGTGAGGACCTGGTCTGCAGCGATGGCACCACGCTGCTGGGCGCGGACGACAAGGCAGGCGTCGCCGAGATCATGTCGCTTGTCGCGCGTATCGCTCAGGACCCTTCTCTGCCCCATCCCGCACTCGGCATTTGCTTCTGCCCTGACGAGGAGATCGGCCACGGAGCCGAGCTGTTGGATATCGATACCTTTGGCTGCAAGTACGCCTACACGGTCGACGGCGGCCCCATCGGCGAGCTGGAGTGGGAGTGCTTTAACGCCGCCGAGGCGACCGTCCGCTTTGAGGGCCAGTCCATCCACCCGGGCGACGCTAAGGGCCGTATGGTCAACGCAGGCAATCTGTTCTGTGACTTCAACGCGTTGCTCCCCTACGTGCAGCGCCCGGAGTATACGGAAGGCTACGAGGGCTTTTATCACCTTGAGGGTGTATCTGCGACCGTCGATCACGCCACAGCGCGCTATATCGTCCGCGACCATGACGCCGCCAAGTTCCAGCAGAAACTCGACCTTGTTGATGCCGCCGCCTCGATGCTCAACCAGCGTCTGGGTGAGGAGCGCGTGACGGTCGAGATTAAGCAGCAGTATCGAAATATGGCCGAGATCGTTCGTGACTATCCCGAGCTTATTGATGTTGCCAAGGAAGCCTACCTTGCCTGCGGCGTTGAGCCCCAAGTGCTGCCGATTCGCGGCGGCACCGACGGCGCCCAGCTGTCATTCCGCGGTCTGCCCTGCCCCAACCTTTCCACCGGCGGCTATTGCTACCACGGCGTCAACGAGTTCGTCCCGGTCAGTTCACTCGTCAAGATGACCGACGTCCTGCAGGAGCTCGTCGCCCGCTTTGCATAAGCCTGGCTGCATAAGCCCAAAAGACGAATCGCCCCGTCCTCAACCGAGAACGGGGCGATTTTTTTGCTGCAATGAGAACAGGTTGACGCACGCCAGCCTCTTAACGCAAGGAGTGTCCCAAACTGCCGGCACAAAAGGAACGTCCCCAAGTGCCAAGTGTTCCGGCAACGCCGATGTTTTGGCGCGGACAGCGAAAACCCGCCAGAGCGAGCAAGGTGCCTTGAAACAAGGCGGCATTGACCTTCTGGTCATGCCGCCGAAGTTGAAAGGCAGATTGCCGCTCTGGCGGGCTTGCAGCGTCGAGTGGTTACGCGGTTTGGTAAAACCGCGTAACTCTAGTAGTTGGCCTCGTAGCCGTTGCCGTCGCCGGTGGGCTCTTCGTAGTAGTCCGAATCGCTCGAATCGCTTGAGTCATCGGAATCGTCAGAGCTGACCGATGAGGTTGCGGTACCGTTTGCGTAGTCGTCAGACGTGTTGTTGTTCAGGTCGCCGATCGTAGAGCTGGAACCGTCGGAAAGACCCATGGTGTTGGGACCCTTGGGATCCTTGCCGGCATCGACGCGCTCCATCATTTCCTTGAGCTCGTCCTCGTAGACAAAGACGTAGCTCACACCGTCGATCATGGTGCTGTCGTCGGCATACGAGGGCAGGTTGGCCGAGTAGATGCCGTCGACATCCATACCGCGCATGGCGTTGACCGTAGCCACGATATCCTGAACGCTCATATCGGTTACGAGCATATCGGACAGCGAATTAACCAGGCCAAAGATCTTCGTGGCATCGAAGTTATTGAGAATCTGGTTGGCAAGGGCGCCAAGCACCTGACGCTGGTGGCGCATGCGCGTGTAATCGCCGTCGGCATAGGTGTAGCGGCAGCGGGCATAGGTAAGGGCGGTGGCGCCGTCCATATGCTGCTGACCAGCGGTAATCTTAATATCCAGGTGCTCGGGGTCGTCAACATCATCGGTTGCGTTAATGTCGATACCGCCAACCGAATCAATCAGCGCCTGCATACCGTCGAAGCTGACCTCGGCATAGTGGGAAATCTGAACACCGCACAGCTCGTTGACCGCCTCGACCATGGCCTCGGCGCCGCCAACGGTATGGCAGGCGTTGATCTTCATGGTCTCGCCCTTGTACTCGACCTTGGTGTCGCGCGGAACGGAAATGAGCGTCGCCTGCTTTTGCGTGGGGTCGATGCGTGCCAGGATAATCGAGTCGGCACGATACGTATCCTCGCCCGGACGGCCGTCGGTGCCAAGAAGCAGCACGTAGAACGGATCCTTTGCCTCATCGGTGTCAACCAGAACCCGACGCAGATTGTCGGTAATGACATTAGAATCGCCGAGCTTGCCCATAATTGTGGCAAACCACAGGCCGGCAGCGGTAGTGGCACTCAGTAGCACGCCAAGCACGACAATGAGCGCGACGTGACGAATCGTGTGGCTACGACGACGTTGACGAGCGCGCTCGGAATAGCGAGCCACGTTATCGCGACTGTAGATCTTGGCCTGCGCACCAGTTGAGGGTCTTCGGGCGGTGGTATCCGCGAGGGGCTTTTTATTAAACATAGGCAACCTGTATTAGTAGATGACGGGATCGGGGACGGTAGCATGCTCGACATGCGCGCCGAGCGCCTGCAGCTTTTCGACAAACTGCTCGTAGCCGCGCTTGATATGATGGATGGCCGAAACCTCGGTCGTCCCGTCGGCGATCAAGCCCGCTACGACGAGGGCCGCTCCGCCACGTAGATCGGGCGAGGTAACCTGTGCACCCGAGAAGCCCTTGACGCCATGAATCATGGCATGATGGCTCTCGATACGAATGTCGGCACCCATGCGTACCAGCTCAGAGGCAAACATAAAGCGATTCTCGAAGATGTTTTCGGTAATAACGGAACTGCCGTCGGCAAGGGCGGAGAGCACCATAATCTGCGCCTGCATGTCCGTCGGGAAGCCGGGGAACGGAAGCGTCTGGATGTCGACCGGCTTGATACGCTCGGCACGGTTCACATGGACGCCATCCTCGACGCGCTCGCAGTCGATACCCATGAGCTCCATCTTCTTGAGAACCATGCCCAAGTGAATGGGGCAAAAACCCGTGACGTCGACACCGCGATCGTCGGCCATCAGCGCGCCGGCGACGATAAAGGTACCGGCCTCGATGCGGTCGCCCACTACGCGATGGGTAACGGGATGCAGCTCTTCCACGCCCTCGATGGTCACGACAGGCGTACCGGCGCCGACAATCTTAGCGCCCATCTCGTTGAGCATGTTGGCGAGATCGACGATCTCGGGCTCGCGGGCGGCATTGTCGATAACCGTGGTACCCTTCGCGCGCACGGATGCCATAATGAGGTTCTCGGTCGCACCGACACTGGCGAACTCGAGCGTGACGGTGGTACCGCGCAGACCTTGGGGCGCATTAGCGTTGATGTAACCGTGGGCGGTATCGAACTCAACGCCCAGGGCCTCAAGACCAAGAATGTGCATATCGATCTTGCGAGCACCCAGGTTGCAGCCGCCCGGCATGGCAATTTTGGCGCGATGGAAGCGGCCCAGCAGGGGTCCCATGACAGCGGTGGAAGCGCGCATCTTGGCAACGAGCTCGTAGGGGGCCTCCCATGAATCGACCTGAGAGGTATCAATCTCGAGTGTGTGCTCGTCGAGAACATCGATCGTAGCGCCCATGCCTTTGAGCACCTTGCCCATCACGTGGACATCGGAAATATCGGGCACGTTCTGCAGCGTCGTCTTGCCCGGCGCCAGAAGCGTTGCCGCCATGAGTTTGAGCGCGGAGTTCTTGGCGCCCGAAACGGGCACGGAGCCTCCGATGGCGTGGCCACCCTCAACGCGGATAATATCCAAGGTCTACCCTTTCAAAAAGCATGCCCGGGGTGGCTGGGCCATCCCGGGCATGATGTGTTCGCAAATGGTCGAACGCTAAATCGTTTGACTATTGGGCAAGCTTGAGCTTACACCATGCGATTTCATTATAGAGGTAGGCGCGGCGTGCATCATCCTCCGACAAATTACCCAGCTTCTCTTCAAAACCTTGAATATCAGCTTTAAGCTTGTCGGCATCGACGGTCGCCAAATCGCAAGCGCGCTCGGCGAGAACGGTCACGACATCGTCCGCAACCTGGGCATAGCCGCCGGCCACGGCAAACGTGTGGTCGACAGTGCCCATGGCCTTATCGGAAACGCGAACGTAACCGCGGTCGATCGTGCAGATCTCGCTGGAGTGAGCAGGCAGAACGCCAAACTCGCCATCCGTGGACGGAATCGACACAAACGCAGCGTCGCCCTCATAGGCGCAGCTCACGGGGCACACGATGCGGATACGCATAACCTACTTCTCCCCCATCTTGCGGGCGCGCTCGCGCACGTCCTCAATCGTGGAAGCATAGCGGAAAGCCTGCTCGGGCAGGTCATCGGCCTTGCCGTCGACAATCTCGGCAAAAGAGCGGACGGTATCCTCGACGCGGACGTAGACACCGGGGTTGCCGGTGAACTTCTCGGCGACGTGGAAGGACTGCGAGAGGAACTGCTGAATCTTACGGGCACGGTTGACCGTAAGGCGCTGCTCCTCGGACAGCTCGTCCATACCCAGAATGGCGATGATGTCCTGAAGGTCGGAGTACTCCTGCAGGAGCTCCTGGACCTTGACGGCGACACGGTAGTGCTCCTCGCCGACGATCGAGGGATCGAGAGCGTCGGAGGAAGACGCGAGCGGGTCGATAGCCGGGAACAGGCCGAGCGACGAAATGCTACGCGAAAGAACCGTGGTGGCGTCGAGGTGCGTAAACGTCGTGGCAGGCGCCGGGTCGGTCAGGTCGTCTGCGGGGACGTAGACAGCCTGGACGGAGGTAATGGAGCCCGTCTTGGTCGAGGTAATGCGCTCCTGGAGGTCGCCCATCTCGGTTGCCAGCGTGGGCTGGTAACCAACGGCGGACGGCATACGGCCCAGCAGTGCGGAAACCTCGGAACCTGCCTGGGAGAAGCGGAAGATGTTGTCGATGAACAGCAGAACGTCCTGGCCACGATCACGGAAATACTCAGCGGTGGTAAGGCCGGCCAGACCGATGCGCAGACGCGCTCCGGGCGGCTCGTTCATCTGACCATAGACCAAGCAGGTCTTGTCGATAACGCCAGACTCGCTCATCTCGAGGAACAGGTCGGTGCCCTCGCGGGTACGCTCGCCGACGCCGGTGAACACCGAAGTGCCGCCGTGCTCCTGGGCGAGGTTGTTGATGAGCTCCTGAATCAAAACGGTCTTGCCGACGCCGGCGCCGCCGAACAGGCCTGTCTTGCCGCCACGGATGTAGGGCTCGAGCAGGTCGACGGCCTTGATGCCGGTCTCGAAGATCTCGGTCTTGGTGGTGAGCTCGTCGAAACGGGGCGCTGCATGGTGGATGGGGTAGAACTCCTCCACCTCGGGCATGGGCTTGCCGTCGACGGGCTTGCCCATGACGTTCCAAATGCGGCCGAGCGTCTCGGGGCCGACCGGCATCTTCATGGGCTCACCGGTATCGGTGGCGATGAGGCCGCGCTGCAGGCCGTCGGTCGAGGACATGGCGACCGTGCGGACGACGCCGCCCGGAAGCTGGCTCTCGACCTCGAGGATCGTGCTCAGATGACCGATCGGGGTCTCGGCCTCGACCGTGAGCGCGTTGTAGATCGGGGGCACCGCGCCGTCAAACTTGACGTCGACGACAGGGCCGATGATTCGCACGATGCGACCATCACCGGCAGTCGTCTTCTTGGTGGCTTCCTCGACCGCAAGCTTTACGGTGTTATTAGCCATTACTGTTCCTCCAATGCTGAGGCTCCGCCGACGATCTCGTTAATCTCGGTCGTGATCGAAGCCTGGCGCACGCGACTATACGTGCGGGTAAGGGTCGAGATGATCGCGGTGGCGTTTTCCGTCGCGGAGTGCATGGCCTTGCGGCGTGCACCCTGCTCGGCAGCCGCCGAATCGATCAGGGCCTGGTAGATGACCGTCAGGATATAAGACGGCACAAGCTTGCCGAGAACATGCTCGGGAGAGGGCACGAACTCGAACGTGGACGAGATGCGCTTAGGGGCGTCGGTCTCGTTCTTACGCGGACCGTGGGCCATAGCGATCATCTCGGGGTCGAGCGGCAACAGATGCTCGACGCGAAGCTCCTGATCCACGCGGTTCTTGGCGTGGTGGTAGACAAGCTCGACACGGTCAAGCTCACCGGCACGATACGCATCGCAGATATGAGAGGAGATCATGCGGGCCTGATTGAAATCGGGCTCAGAGGAGTTGCCCTCAAAGTGCATGACAACGTTTGCGCGGTCACGGAAATACGTGGCCGGCTTACGCCCGCACGCGATGATCTCGCACTCGATGCCGTCGTTCGCCCAAGAAGCGGCGAGCTTTTCGGCCGTGCGCTCCACCGTCGTATTGAAACCGCCGGCAAGGCCGCGGTCCGAGGCAATAACGACAATCAGGCCATGCTTGACGCTCTCATGCTTCTGCAGCATGGGATCGGTGCCCGAACAGGAGGCGTCGCCGGCGACCGTCAACATGACGTCGGTCAGCGCCTCCTTATAGGGCTCGGCCTGCTTGGAGCGATCGAGGGCACGACGAATCTTGGCCGTAGAGACCATCTCCATCGTGCGCGTGATCTGCTTGGTCGTGGTAACCGAGGAGATTCGCTTCTTAATGTCGCGAAGGTTGGCCATGGGGCTTAGTTCTCCTCTGATCCAGAAACATCCGAATGGTGCTTGGCCATGAACTGCTGCTTGAAGTCGCCGATGACGCGCAAGAGCTCAGCCTTGGTGTCATCATCGATCTTCTTGGCGCGAACCTTGTCGAGCAGCGAACCAAAGCCATTGTCCATGTACTCGATGAGCTCGGCACGGAAGGGCAGCACGTCGGCGATCTCCAGGTCATCCAGGAAGCCCTCGTTGCCAGCGAACAGCGTAACGATCTGCTCGCCAACCTCAAACGGCTTGTAACGCGGCTGCTTCAGGAGCTCGGTCATGCGAGCACCGTGGGTCAGCTGCTTCTGAGTAGCCTCGTCGAGGTCGGAGCCGAACTGCGTAAAGCCAGCGAGCTCCTGATAGGAAGCGAGGTCCAGACGAAGGTTGCCGGCGACCTGCTTCATGGCCTTGGTCTGCGCATCGCCACCGACGCGGGACACGGAGATACCCACGTCGACTGCCGGGCGCTGACCCTGGAAGAAGAGCTCGGACTGCAGGTAGATCTGACCATCGGTAATGGAAATGACGTTGGTCGGAATGTAGGCCGAGACGTCGCCGTCCTGGGTCTCGATGATCGGCAGTGCCGTCATGGAGCCGTAACCGTTCTTCTTGGACATCTTGACGGCACGCTCGAGCAGACGAGAGTGCAGGTAGAAGATGTCACCAGGATAGGCCTCGCGTCCGGGCGGACGATGCAGCGTCAGCGACATCTGACGGTAGGCCACAGCCTGCTTGGACAGGTCATCGTAGATGACGAGCACGTGGCCGCCGGGGTTGGTCTCGCTGGCGGGCTTGCCGTCCTCGCCGTTGTACATGAAGAACTCGCCGATAGCGGCACCGGCCATAGGCGCGATATACTGCATAGGGGCGGAATCGGCAGCGGTGGCCGAAACGATGATGGTGTAGTCGAGCGCACCGTGCTGAGCGAGGGTCTCGCGGATGTTGGCAACCGTGGAGGCCTTCTGGCCGATGGCGACATAGATGCAGACCATGCCCTTGCCGCGCTGGTTGAGGATAGCGTCGATGGCAATGGCGGTCTTACCGGTCTTACGGTCGCCGATGATGAGCTCTCGCTGACCGCGACCAATAGGCACCATGGAGTCGATAGCGAGCAGACCGGTCTGAACCGGCTCGCACACCGGGGTACGGTCGATGACACCGGGGGCCTTGAACTCGATGGGGCGACGATGCGTGGCGACGATGTCACCCAGGCCGTCGATGGGCTGGCCGAGCGGATTGACGACGCGGCCGAGCATGGCACGGCTCACGGGGATATCCATAATGCGGCCAGTGGTGCGGCACTCGTCGCCTTCCTTGATGGAGTCGACGGCACCAAACAGAACGGCGCCGACCTCGTCACGGTCAAGGTTCTGGGCAAGGCCGAAGACGGTCTCACCGGTATCGGAGCTCTTGAACTCCAGAAGCTCGCCTGCCATGGCGCTCTTGAGGCCGGAGACGCGCGCGATGCCGTCGCCTACCTCGTCGACCGTTGAAACCTCATGCGTATCGACCGTCGCGGAGAGGCTCGTGAGCTGCTCCTGCAGTTTCTTGGCGATATCCTGGGCATTGAGGGTTTCGGACATTAGGCTTCACCTCCGTACGAATTAGCAGAGTTTGCGAGGGTCTCCTGCGCGATGCGCAGCTGCGTCTTGACGGAAATGTCACGACGCTCGCCGCGGGCCTCGAGCACCAGGCCGCCCACGATAGACGGGTCGACCTGCTCGATAAGGAATACCTTGCGGCCGAAGTCCTGCTCGCATTTCTTAGTGATGGTTTGACGCAGCTCGTCGTCGAGCGGGATCGCCGTGGTGACGGTCACGCCCACTACATCCTCGTCTTCCTCGGCAACATACTTAAAGGCAGCTGCCACCTTGGGAAGAAGGTCGAGCTGGTCGCGCTTGGACATGGTGTCGAGCACGGCGATGATCTCGGGGCTGGCAGAAGCCAAGCGCTCGACCATCTCGAGGTCCTCGAACACATGGTTCTCGGCCTTGGCGGCTTCCAAAAGGGAACGCGCGTAGGTCTCGAGCACCTTGTCCTGATAGCGGCTAGTCGGCATTCAGGCTACCTGCTTCCTGGATGTAGCGCTCGATGAGCTTCTTCTGCTCGGCATCGTCCTCGAGTGCCTCGCCCACGATCTTGGTGGCGACGGCAACGGACAGGTCGGCGATGGAGCTCGCGGCACCGGCGTAGATGGACTTGCGCTCGTCCTCGACGGTCGTATGGGCCTTGGCGATGATCTCCTCGGCCTCCTTGTGAGCAGCCTCGATGATACGGGCACGCTCGGACTCGGCGTCCTTACGGGCCTCGAGAACGATGTCGGCAGCCTGACGACGGGCGTCGGTGACGATCGAGTCGGACTCAGCGCGCTTGGCGATAGCCTCCTGCTTGGTCTTCTCGGCCTCGTCGAGGCTCTCCTCGATCTTCTTGCCGCGCTCCTCCATGGTTTTCATGATGCCCGGCAGGGCGACCTTGGCCAGCACGATCCAGATAATCAGGAAGGCGATAAGCGCCGGGATGAACTCCGCCATCTTAGGGATGAGGATGTCCGCACCGGCGGCGCCGTCCTCGGCGAACGCGGAAACCGGCATGAGCAGCGCGGCCGCGGACGCGGAGAGTGCGATCGCGCTCTTCTGGGATGAAAGATTCATACTTGACGCTCCGTGCTATTTAACGATCAGCGCGACAACGAAGCCGATCAGAGCCAGAGCCTCGCCGAAGGCGGAGCCCATGATGAAGACGGTGAACACGCGGCCCTGGACCTCAGGCTGACGGGCCATAGCACCCGTAGCACCCAGAGCAGACAGGCCGATAGCAAGACCAGCGCCGATAACACCGAGACCGTAACCGATAACTCCCACGATTCCTCCTTTGTCGTGCGTGTCTTATTTCACGCAGGATAACCTTTTTATAACTGCCGGGCTCCATGGGTACGGGCACCGGCGGTTTAACGAATTGCCTTACCTTTAAGGCGCGAACGGAAGACTACTCCTCCTCCGCGACCTCCTCTGCCTCGGAGACATACACGGCGGTAAGGACCGTGAAGACGTAAGCCTGGATGGCACCGACCACAAGCTCGATCGCATAGATCAGGATGAGGATGGCAAGCCAGGCCAGCGAAGGCAGGGCGCCGACGGCGTGGGCCGCGGAAACCTGCTGAAGCAGCGGCTGCATGAACATGCTCGCCATGATGGCGAACGAGCCCATGACCACGTGTCCTGCGAACATGTTGCAGAACAGACGGACGGCGAGCGTGATGAGGCGCAGGAAGGTCGAGAAAAGCTCGACGACCCACACGAGCACGTTCATCGGGAAGCTCACGCCCTGCGGGGCGAGGCTCTTGATGTAGCCGATCACGCCGTGAGCCTTGCATCCGTAGTAGATGAAGTACACGAAGGCGAAAATGGCGAGTGCGGCGGTGGAGCCGATTGCGCCGGTGCCGGGCTTCATTCCCGGGATCAGGCCGATCATGTTATTGATCAGGATGAACAGGAAAAGCGAGCACAGGAACGGGAAGTGCTTCTTCCAGTTCTCACCCACGACACCCTTGCCGATATCGTTCTCGACGTACTCGATGATGTACTCGAAACCGTTGACGAAGAAGCCCTTGGGAACCAGGGTCTGCTTCTTCTTGAACACGGCCAGGACGATCAGGAGCACGATCGTGGAGACGATCAGCCAAAACGAGTACTGCGTGATGCCGCAGCTCAGATCGCCCACGACAGGGGTGGAGCTGAACTCGCTGACCAGATGATTAATCTCATCAGGCAGCTTTTCAAAAATTTCCACGACTTACCTTTCGACCTCATGAGGATCTCGCAGCGCCTTGGCGACGCGAACCGCGCAGGCGGCCATAAAGGCCACGAAGCCGATCGCCTCGCCCAGGAGGAACATGCGAAATGCCTCTCCGAACAACACAAACACAACCAAGGTAAAGACAAGCAACGCGATTGCCGAGACCGCGAGACTCACCATACCCTTGAGCATGTCCGCATTCTGCTTATCGTCAAGAACCGGCTTGAGCGTAAAGACAAAGGGAAGGAAGGCAATCGCGCCCGCGATGGCACCTGCAACGATAGCGAGCAGATCGGCTATCTGAAACACTGGCGTCCTCACTTTCCTTTTTTATCGCCTCACAGGACAGTTCCCGCCAAACATTGGTGACTATTGTACGAGCCAATCGCTAAAGTACAACCGAAAAAGCATCGGTTAATACGCACCTGTTCGTTTTCTTAAGACCTTCTTTATGCCGCAGGTACGGTAATACGTTTTTCTCGAACCCTGCAGGGCAAAACGTCCGTTAACAGGAGTGCGCGCGGTCGTCTTTTGTTCGACCGCGCGCACCATTTCTTCGTATTTTCGACGTTAGCCGGTATGGCCCAGAGATTACAGCGTGCCGTAGATGCGGTCGCCGGCGTCGCCCAGGCCGGGAACGATGTAGGCAGCTTCGTTGAGATGGTCGTCGATGGCGCAGGTATAGATATGCACATCGGGGTCCTTCTCAGTCAGCGACTTGAGGCCCTCGGGGGCCGCGACGATGCACAGCATGCGGATGTCCTTGACACCGCGCTCGCGCAGGTAGCTGATGGCCATCTCGGCCGAACCGCCCGTGGCGAGCATGGGGTCGACGACCAGGCAGATGCGCTGGTCGATATCCTTGGGCATCTTGCAGTAATACTCGTGCGGCTCGTGGGTGACCTCGTCGCGCTCCATGCCGATGTGGCCCACACGAGCGGAGGGCACCAGGTCGAGGATGCCGTCGACCATGCCAAGGCCCGCACGCAGGATGGGCACGATGGCGAGTTTCTTGCCGGCGAGCTGTTTGAACGTGGCGGTAGTGATGGGGGTCTCGACTTCGACGTCTTCCATGGGCAGGTCGCGCATGGCCTCGTAGCCGTCAAAAAGTGCGAGCTCGCGCACAAGCTGGCGGAACTGGTTGGTGCCGGTGTTTTTGTCGCGCAGGATCGACAGCTTGTGCTGGACGAGCGGGTGGTCGACAAGCGTCACACGGGACGCGTCGTAGGTGACGGTCATGGGTTGATTGCCCCTTTCGTTGCGGCCGCAAAACGACCTTGCTGACAAGGCGCGAAGCAATGTTGCCGCCGCACGCCATGCATTAGTTTAGCGGTTTGTTATATCGAGCAGCCCATCACAGCCCTACTGTGCGGTGCTGAGCGAGCGCCTGACTGCATCACGCCAGCCCGCAAGGTTTTGCTCGCGGCGCTCGGCGGACATGTGGGGAAGGAAGGTCCTAACAATCTGGGCATTTTGCTCCAGTTCTTCCAGGTCTTCCCAATAGCCGACGGCAAGACCCGCCAAGTACGCGGCACCGATTGCCGTGGTCTCCACCGTCTCGCATTGCAGCACGGGGATATCCAGCAGGTCGGCCTGGAATTGCATGATGAACTCGTTGCGTGAGGCGCCGCCATCGACGGACAGGCGCTCAATCGAAAGTCCCACGTCCTGCTCCATGGCGCGCAGCACGTCATAACTCTGGTAGGCCATGGACTCGCAGGCCGCACGCACAATGGTCGCGCGACTCGAGGCACCGGTCAGGCCGCACACGATACCGCGGGCACGCGGGTCCCACCAGGGAGCGCCCAGGCCAGCGAAGGCGGGGACGAAGTAGCAGCCCTCGTTGTCGTTGATCGAAGCGGCGAGTTGCGCGGACTCGCTCACACTCGAGATGATGCCCATGTTGTTGCGCAGCCAGTTCATGGTTGAGCCGGCGGCAAAGATAGAACCCTCGAGCGCATAGCTGATCTTGCCGTCCGCGGCGATACCGATCGTGGAGACCAGACCGTTCTTGGATTCGACGACCTCGTCGCCGGTGTTCATGAGCATAAAGCAACCCGTGCCATAGGTGTTTTTGGTCTGGCCGGGATGGAAGCAGCAGTGGCCGAACAGCGACGCCTGCTGATCGCCCGCCACGCCCATGATGGGCGGCATGTTGGTCATGATGTCGCTCGCGACGCGGCCGTAGTCGCCCGAGCTCCAACGAACCTCGGGCATCATGGAACGTGGAACGTCAAAGAGCGCCAGCAGGTCGTCGTCCCAATCGAGCGTATGGATATTAAAGAGCGCCGTGCGGCTGGCATTGGTGTAGTCGGTGGCAAAGACCTGACTGCCGGTGAGGTTGTAGATGAGCCAGGTGTCGATGGTGCCGAACATGAGGTCGCCCGCCGCCGCGCTCTCACGCGCACCGTCGACGTTGTCGAGGATCCACTGCACCTTGGAAGCCGAGAAATACGGATCGAGCGTGAGTCCCGTGCGGGAGCGCACCAGCTCTTCTGCGCCCCGCTCGACCAGCTCGTCGATCAGAGGTGCGGTGCGACGGCATTGCCACACGATGGCGTTATAGATGGGTTGGCCGCTTATGCGGTCCCACACCACCGTGGTCTCGCGCTGGTTGGAGATACCGATGGCGGCGATGCGGTCAGAATGGATGCCGCTCTTAAACTGGACCTCCATCATCACGCCGATCTGGCTGGCAAGCACCTCCATGGGGTCTTGCTCTATCCAACCGGGACGCGGGAAGCTGGTTTTGACGCTACGACGTGCCTGCGCGACGATGCAGCCGTACTCGTCGACGATGGTCGCAAGTACCGAGGTGGTGCCGCAGTCGAGCGCCATGATGTAGGAACCGCCAAAGTTAAACGAGGCATCTTCCATGCCCAGGCTGCCCAGATTCAACGACATCGCTTACACCTTTCTATTGCATCGGGTCGGACAGGACCCGTTCGATCTCTGATGCGGGAAGTGCGCCTTGGCGCAGGATCTGGAGCCCGCCGTGCTGGAACGACACGATGGTCGAGGCGTCGCGACACGGGGTCTCGCCGGCGTCGACGGCAACATCGACCCCCTCCAGGATGCGACCTTCGACGGCGGCAAAGCTTGCCGGCGAGGGCGCGCCGTGTGTGTTGGCGCTCGTGCAGGCAAGGGGACTGCCGCAGGCGCGGATGAGCGCTTGGACCACGGGAGAGGCCGAAGCGCGCAGGGCCACGGTGTCGTCGGCAGCACGCATAAAGGTCGGCACGCAGGGAGCCGCCTTGACCACGATAGTCAGGGCTCCCGGCCAGCATCGTCGCGCAAGTACGCGGGCATCTTCCGGGATATCCACGCCATAGCGGTCGAGCGCCTCGACACCATCGACCAGCCAAGCGACGGTTTGCGTGAGTTCACGTTGCTTGAGAGTGAAGATACGGCGGTAGCCGGTACCGAGCGCAGGGACCGCGGCGCCATTGACGGCAGCCTGCGGATCGCGCGGCCACGATGGGAATTCGCCTGTATCTTGGGGCACGGCGTCCGAGAAGGCGTTGACCGCCACGGCGACACCGTAAACCGTCTCGGTCGGGATCAGCGCCAGGCCGCCGCGGCCGAGCACCTCGGCCGCGCGCTCGACGGCAAGCCGATGCGGCTCGCGCGTTCCCTCATATACCCGATAGACCGTCTGCATGTGTATGCCAGCCCCTTACGCTCTGGTGCAAGTTTGTTTACTGTGGGGCATTCTCGCACGAAACGTTCAACCTATTTGCCCAGAGCGCATGTTGGTTTGGTGAGCGGCTCTAGTAGTCGGTGAAAGTGAGGGGGTTAATTGAAGATTTTTAGCGCGCAAGCGTAACGGTACGATCGGGAAACTCGATGCTTGCAACCAGTTTTCCGCCGAGGCTCTCTGCGTACCTGCTCAGCGTGTCGAGCCTCATCGAACCCAACTCCCCACGCTCGAGCTCGGATACACGTTTTTGAGAAACGCCCATCGACTGGGCGACCGACGCCTGTGTTAGATCTTTTAACCTGCGAATCTGAGCAAGCTTATAGGCTTCGATACGATCGCGAGTCCTCTCCTGCTCGGCGGTAATGGAGTCGCGTGTTATCCCGCGAGATTCCATATACTCATGCAGTTCCATCTCGATCGAGCCTCCTTACGTGGCGACGGTATATTTGCTCGGCCCTTGGAATGTTGATCGCATACCAACCGTTCCATTTTGCCCTTGACGATCCCGCTCGCGACTTATCACCCGCCAATAGCAATACCGCCTGGCGCTTGGGGTCAAAGGCGAAGAGGATGCGAATCACCTGCCCACCACACGACGTCACTCTCAGCTCCTTTAAATGATGAAGCTTCGAGCCCTTTACGCGGTCAACCAGCGGACGACCAAGGCTGGGACCTTCCTTCTCGAGCACCAAAAGGTCTGCATAAATCTGCTTCAGCGTAGCTTCATCCTGCTCATCAAGCCAAGGTTCAATGTAATCAAGCACGATACGGTACCGATGCAGCTGATTTGACATACCTTTCTCCTTCTATAGTAGAAGTTTTACGGTATATTGCAAGGACAAACTTGCGCAAATGTCTATTAATTCAGCTTAAATACGCTGTTTGGGCTCGGTGACGATGGCTCGGACGATGCGGGGGCGATCGGTGAGGTCATGGACGATACGCACGTCCGAAAGGCCTGCCTGGCGACAGAGCTCGGCCGCGGCATCGAGGGCACCCTCGTAGAGCTCGCAGGCAAACAGGCCGCCGGCGCGCAGCATGTAAGGCGCCGCATTGAGCAGGCGGCGGAAAATATCGAGGCCGTCGGCGCCGCCCTCAAGCGCCAGGTCGGGCTCGAAGTCCTTGACCTCGTGCGGCAGTGAGCGCATGACGTCGGTCGGAATGTAGGGCGGATTGGAGACAAGCACGTCGAACGTGCCCCACTCTTCGCGGGGAATGGAACTCACCAGGTTCGTGAGGCTAAAGGCGACCTCGTCGGACGTGAGGCCAAGCGCATCGCGGTTTTTGGTGGCCAAATCGATAGCGCGCGGCTCGATATCGGTGGCGGTGCAGGTAACGTGGCCGCGGCGCTCCCAGGCAAGGGAGAGCGAAATGCAGCCCGTGCCGCAGCCGACCTCGAGAACGCGGGCGATGCGGGGCTCGGCTGGGGCAGATACGTTAGCCTCGGCGGCATCTTGCGCGGGAGTCGCCTGTTGGTCGTTGTCCTCAATGGCGATGCCGTATTCGTCGAGCTCGGGCTCGGGGGTTTCCATGGCCTCTGCTTCCGCGACTTCGGCTTCTGCTGCCTGCGCGGCGGCTTCCTCGGCCTCGCGGTCGGCCAGCTCCTCGGCATAGGCACGGCTGCCGAGCACGTCGCTACCCAGCGCAGCCTCATCGGCGGCCGTCAGGTTGGCGGCACGGCGCTCGGCGGTCGCGCGTTCGTCTGCCAGCGCGGCCTCAGCCTTGCGTGCCTCCTCGACCTCATCGTTCCAAGGCAGCTCAACACGCTGATGGGCAGCAGCCTCGGGGCTCAGCACCTCGGCATCCAGATAATTGAGGACTTCCTCGACGAGCATCTCGGTCTCGGGACGCGGAATGAGCACGCCGGGGGCGCACGCGACGTCGATCATGCGAAACTGAGTGCTGCCGGTGATGTACTGCAGCGGTTCACCTTTAGCGCGACGAACAACGGCCGCGTGCATGGTCTCGAGCTGGGCCGCGTTAAGCGTCTCGTCCATACGCATATATAGGTCAATGCGCGCCAGGCCCGTGGCGGCGCACAGCAGCCACTCGGCAGAAAGACGGGGGTGCTCCTCGCCGCGCTCGGCCAGGTACTCCTTGGTCCACTCGAGACAACGCTTGATGGTCCAGATCTCGTTTGCCATGGGGCCCTCCCCTCTTAAGCGCCGGGCGGCGCACGAATGTCGGAGCAGATTGTACGCGAGGCCAGCGCATGGCAAGGGGCGATTGAAGGCGATTATCGAGAATCAGCCCAGATTTTTGCTCGCGGCGCAATCGAAGTGCTCATTTGTCGACGTCTAGATTTGCATCCGTCAAGCTTTTGGCAAGGTTGCCCAAAAACTGACCAATATCTAACCAAGAACATGCCAAATCACTTGACGCGCGACTCATCAAAAAATGCACTGCGACTTCTTGGACGATTTTTTGAGCAATATTTTCAATAGCAGATGAATGCTATTAATTACTTTGAGCAGGTAGACAGCTCAAATGCCATCACAACTGATTGAATAACATCTCAAAGCAATGTGCCCAACCTAGTCATTTTAGAACGTCCATTACAGTCGAAATTGTCAGCCCGGGACCGTCTCGGGCTACGATTGAAGCGCGCCCAGAACGGGCCGCCGACCGGGCGCCCGCGCACGGCCGAACGTCCCTGCCCCCGAGAGGGCCTGTTGGGTGCTGCCGGCGCGGGACGCGCCGCCCCCGACGGCTGATAGGAAAGTGCCGGGCAGGCGCCGCGGCTGGTAATGTGAGTGCCGAGGGGGAGGCCATCCGGTCGAACGACTACCGGAAGGATACCACCGTGAAAGCGTCATCCACCAGACCCGCGGCCGTGCTCGGCCTGGACGTCGGCAAGTCATCGCACTGGGCCTGCCTGATCGACCGCGACGGGGAGGTGCTGGCCAGCGCCCCCGTCCGCAACAGGGAGGCCGAGCTCGACGCGCTGTTCGCCTCCGCGCCCGCCGGCACGCTCGTCGTCGTCGACCAGTTCCGCAACATAGGGTCCCTCGCCGTGAGGCGGGCCCGCGCCGCGGGGCTCGGGGTCGCCCACCTGCCCGGGCTCGCCGCCAGCCGCGCCGCGGGCCTGTTCGCCGGCGAGGCCAAGACCGACGAGCGCGACGCCGCGGTGATCGCGCGGACCGCCCTGGGCGTGCCGGACTCCCTGTCGGGGGTCCCGGGCCGCGGCGAGGCCCTCGAGGCCGCCCGCGCCCTCTCGTCGCAGCGCGACCACGTCGTCGCCTGCGCGACCAGGGACAAGAACCGCCTGCGCGCGGTGCTGCTCCTGTCTCTTATACACATCTGACGCTGCCGACGACTAGTCGAGTGT
>URNM01000012.1 GCA_900549185.1 uncultured Collinsella sp.
GTCGTCGGCAGCGTCAGATGTGTATAAGAGACAGCCACCACTCCACTCACCATATATTGCAAAACACCCCCAAGCATATGTTCGAAAACACAATATGTTGTGTTTTCAGCAAAGGCGTGATGCCACCTGTAGAACCACACCCGCGAACCTCAACCTTCAAGTTGACCTTGAGGCGATTTTTACGTCCCTTTACATGCCGTTCACATCGCCCCCAAACTCCCCCACCCAAGGCACGTGCGGCCCACCACCGCGACGCCAAGTGGCGAAAAATGGGACGGGCCCCAGATTGCCCATGCGCGCGCAAAAGCACGCCGCGGCAATCTGGAGCCCGTCCCCAAATACCTATAAATATGCAGGTCAGCGATGTGTTAACGATGTGCCAGCGGGTGCGCCGCCAAATAGACCTCGGTCAGTTGCGTACGATCGACATGCGTGTAGACCTGCGTGGTCGATATATCGGCATGTCCCAAGATCTCCTGTAGCACACGGAGGTCTGCGCCGCCCGCAAGCATATGGGTGGCAAAGGAGTGACGCAGCGTATGGGGATGGAGCCCCACCAGTCCCACCTGGCGCCCGTAGCGCTCACAGATGGCATGGATGCCCTGGCGCGACAGACGGCGGCCGTTCTTGTTTAAAAAGACCGCCGAGGTCTCGGTTCCGCGGGCATGGGCCGCCAAGCGAGAACGCCCCTCAGTTACATAAAGCGTCAGAGTTCGCGCCGCGCTTCCTACCAGCGGGGACAGGCGTTCCTTCGAGCCCTTACCACGAACGAGCACAAAGCCATCGTCGATATGGATATCGCCCACATCGAGCCCCACCAACTCGCTCACACGCAAACCGCATCCGTAGAGCACTTCCAAGATGGCATGGTCGCGCAAGCCCATCTCGCCCTCGGGGAAGTCTTGATCGAGCAGCGCCGAGACATCCTCCACCGATAGATACTCCGGCAAACGCTCAGCCTTTTTAGGCAGGCGCAACGCCGCCGTTGGATTTTGGGCCACAGCCCCATCGCGCACCAAAAAGGCATGTAGGCCCTTCACGGCCGCAAGCGCACGCTCCACCGAGGCATCCGAATAGCCCCCATCGCGACGGTCGGCGACAAAGCCCTCCACGACCTGACGGGTCACCTCTTCAAAAGACACAATACCCGCCCGCTCCAGATAGGCGCAGTACGTCGTCAGGTCACGACGATAGGCCGCAATCGTGTTGCGCGCCAAACCCCGCTCGACCGCGAGGTAATCGAGATACTCCCCCGCCGCCACGGCGAGCGACGAGGGAGTAGCTTCGGTATGTTCCTTATTCGCCGGCACCCTTAGTCCGTAGCGAGGTTCATGGGCGTCACCTGCAGACGGTCGACACCCTCGTGCTGGCCGATCGAAGCGCGCACGAACTCGCGGAACAGCGGCTGCGGGTTGGTCGGGCGGCTCTTGAACTCGGGATGAGCCTGGGTTGCCACATACCACGGATGCACGTCGCGCGGCAGCTCGACCATCTCGACCAGGCGCTCGTCGGGCGACAGACCCGAGATAACCAAGCCGGCGTCCTCGAGCTGGTCACGGAAGGCGTTGTTGAACTCAAAGCGATGACGGTGACGCTCGTAGACGAGCTCCTCGCCATATGCCTCGCGAGCAAGGGTATCGGCGGCGAGCTTGCACGGATAGGCGCCCAGGCGCATGGTGCCGCCCTTCTCGGTCACGTCCTCCTGCGAGCTCATCAGATCGATGACGCTAAACGGGCCGTCCGGATCGAACTCGGAGGAGCTGGCGCCGGCAAGGCCGACGACGTTGCGGGCGAACTCGCACACGGCCACCTGCATACCCAGGCAAATGCCCAGATACGGAATCTTGTGCTCACGGGCAAACTCGGCCGCGAGGATCTTGCCCTCCAGGGCGCGCTTGCCAAAGCCGCCGGGGACCAGGATGCCCGAGGCGTCGCCCAGAACCTCGGAGACATTCTGCTCGTCGAGGCTCTCGCCGTCGACCAGCTGGACGTCCACATGGCGATCGTAGAAGACGCCCGCATGGTGCAGGGCCTCGATAACCGACAGGTACGCATCGGGCAGCTGCGTGTACTTGCCCACGACGGCGATCTTCACCTTGTCGGCGTGATGGTTGGCGTGATTCTGTTTGCGCAGGAACTCATTCCACTCGCTCATGTCGCGCTCACGCGGGTCCAGACCCAGGCGCTCGCAAATGCGCAGGTCAAAGTCCTGCTCGGCAAGCAGCTGCGGAACATCGTAAATGCTCGCGCAGTCCTCGTTGGTAAAGACACAATCGGTGTCGACGTCGCAGAAGCTTGCGATCTTTCCGCGGATAGCGTCATCGATATGGTGGTCGGAGCGCAGCACGATGATATCGGGCTGGATGCCAAAGCTGCGGAGCTCCTTGACGGAATGCTGCGTGGGCTTGGTCTTGACCTCGTGGGCGGCGGCGATATAGGGAACGAGCGACACGTGGATGTAGCAGACGTTCTCGGGGCCGGCCTCCTTGCGGTACTGACGGATGGCCTCGACAAACGGTTGGGACTCGATGTCGCCGATCGTGCCGCCCAGCTCGGTGATGACTACATCGGAGCCGGTCTGCTCCTCGATGCGGCGGAACTTGTCCTTAATGGCATTGGTGACGTGAGGAATCACCTGCACGGTACCGCCCAAAAAGTCGCCGCGACGCTCGCGGGCGATCAAGCTCTTATAGATGGCGCCGGTCGTAAAGTTGGAATCGCGGGTCAGGTTCTCATCAATAAAGCGCTCGTAATGACCCAGGTCCAGGTCGGACTCGTAACCATCCTCGGTAACGAAGACCTCACCATGCTGGAAGGGGCTCATGGTACCGGGGTCGACGTTCAGATACGGATCGGCCTTCTGCATCGTTACTTTGTAGCCACGCGACTTGAGCAGACGGCCCAGCGAGGCCGCGGTGATACCCTTGCCCAGGGACGAAACCACGCCACCGGTTACGAACACATGCTTGGTCATATTGAGTTACCTGCGCTTCCCGTAGAAGTTGTTTATCCACATCTTACGGGTCTTCATTGTAATACTCGCGCCGCGGACCGTTCGCAATTTTTCTCGCGTGCGATTGCATTTCTCAATCTTGAAACAAAACGCCGCCCGGTTTCCCAGGCGGCGTCGCTATGGCAAGGGTTACATGCTGCTATCGATCAGCAACCTCGTCCTCAAGCATTTCTTGAACGAGCATGCCGGTACGGACGCCCTCAAGATACCACTCGCCACGTTCGGTGAGGCAAATGCCATTTGCAAGCTGACCGCCGTCGTCGCTATAACGCGAGACGACATCAATCATGCCTTCGGAATCCAAGCGATCGATTGCGGCGCGGGCACGATACGGCGAAACCCCCACGCGTTCGGCAAGCGTTTTGCGCGAGAAACCATACGGCCCGCCATTGTCTTCGGTTTGCTGGTCGATCTCCATCAACACCAGCACCTCGACACGCTTCATATCGTTGACACTCGCACGACCCTTGCCCGCCATAGCAGCCTCCTCAAACCGAGCACGAGCATCTAACGCGCCGTGCGCGACCGACACACCTCACGATGGCAGGTAATATCCATCATGCGGCATCCCGCTAAGGATGAAACAGTTACGGTTATTGTATACCGCTCAAATTGTTTCTAGGCAGGTAAACAGCTATTTTTCGCCGAAATAGGCGCTTTATTGATCAAAAAGCCGTACCGGGCGCTAACCCGATACGGCCAAAATGCAATGCAATTACCGCGGTGCTTCAAACTTAGCGATGGAAGAAACCGCGGCGCTCAAACTTGGGCTCGCAGCACACGTTGATACCCAGTTTGCGCAGTACCGTCTCGTCCGTCGGCGAGATAATCACGCTAAAGAAGGCATCGCAACCGCGCAGCTGCTCCAGGCCCGAAAGGACGCGAGCGGCCGTCTCACTCGTGGCCGAGGTGATCGACAGCGCCATAAGCGTCTCGTCGGTGTGGAGGCGCGGGTTTTTGCTGCCCAGGAAATGCGTCTTGAGCTTGCTGATGGGCTCGATCGCTTCATCGCTAATGACCTCGAGCTCAAGGTCGACGCCCGAGACATGCTTAAGTGCATTCATGATGAGCGAGCTCGCAGCGCCCAGGCGCGTGGAAGTCTTGCCGGTCACCACGGAGCCATCGGGCATAACCATGGCACCCACGGGACCACCCGTCAGCTGCTCCCTGGTGAGGGCCGCCGAGCGCGCCGGTGAGTAGTTCTTATCGATGCCGGCTTTCTTCATAATGATCTTGAGACGGTCGACTTGCTCATCGCCCACGCCGGTACGGCGCACATTTTCGACCGCGGTAAAGTAGCGGCGGACGATCTCCATCTTGGAAGCGTCGCGGCAGGCATCGTCATCGGTGATGGCAAAGCCGACCATATTGACGCCCATGTCCGTAGGACTCTGGTAGGGGCTCTTGCCCAGGATCTTTTCCATCAGAGCACGGACCACCGGGAAGGCCTCGACGTCGCGGTTGTAGTTGACCGTGGTCTTGTTATAGGCCTCAAGGTGGAAGGAGTCGATGATATTGGCATCGTCGAGGTCCGCCGTGGCCGCCTCGTAGGCGATGTTGACCGGATGCGTGAGGGGAAGGTTCCAGACCGGGAAGGTCTCGAACTTGGCATAGCCGGCGGCCGTGCCATGCTTGTGCTCGTGATAGAGCTGAGACAGGCAGGTGGCAAGCTTGCCCGAGCCAGGACCGGGGGCAGTGACCACGACGAGCGGTCGGGTGGTCTCGACAAACTCATTCTTGCCGTAGCCATCGTCGGACACGATCAGATCGACATCGTGCGGATACCCCTCGATGGGATAGTGCAGCTTGGCGGGAATACCGAGCGCGTTCAGGCGGTTGCGGAACACATCGGCAGCAGGCTGGCCGGCGTACTGGGTGATGACCACAGCTGCGACAGCAAAGCCGTTGCCGCGGAACAGGTCAACCAGGCGCAGCACATCCTCGTCATAGGTAATGCCGAGGTCACCACGAGCCTTGTTTTTCTCGATGTGGTTCGCGTTGATCGCGATGATAACCTCGACATCGTCGGCGATGCTCTTGAGCATGCGGAACTTGCTGTCCGGTTCAAAACCCGGCAGCACGCGGCTCGCATGATAGTCATCGAACAGCTTACCGCCAAACTCCAAATAGAGCTTGCCACCAAACTGCGAGATGCGCTCCTTAATGTGAGCAGCCTGCAGCTCGATATACTTCGCGTTGTCGAAACCCTGGCGCATATATGGCTCCCGTCCCGTTTCCATTTAATGTTCTAGGCGATTATAACGGAGCCCGCCCTCCCCGATACCCAGACCATCAACAGGCACCAACCAAACACGCCCACCGCAACCACCGGGGACCCGGGGTAGATCATTTGGGACGGGAAACAAGGCACTCAGCACCAACAATGAAAACGTCACAGGCAAAGGCAAAGCCAAAGCCAGCGAACGGGCACCAGAGCGAGCAAGATACCCCCCCCTGCACCAACAATGGCAGCGCCGCAGGTGGAGCAAAAGTTAGCGAAAGCCCGCCAGAGCGAGCAAGGTGACGTGAAAGAGGAGGGCATAGGCCTTTTGGCCATGCCCGACGATTGAACGTCAGATTGCCGCTCTGGCGGGCTCGCAGCGTCGAGTGGTTCCGGCGTTTGGTAAAACGCCGGAACACAAGAGCGCCCCCTCCCGCGCACGGAACGGAAGGGGGCTAAAGGTAGGAGTCTACCGGTGGGTTTACCCCACCGGACAGACGATGACCAGGTGATCCTCTACAGGATCGTCAAGGTTTCCGTGGGGTACCCGTTGGGTACTTAGAGCAACACGCAGGCGACGGTCAGGATGATGGCGCAGACGACGGAGAGCGCGACGATGAGCTTAAGGGCAAACTTGAGCCAGGTCGTCCACTCGATCTTGGCCAGGGCGAGACCGCCCATGATGGCGCCGGAGGTCGGGGTGAACAGGTTCACGACACCGATGGCGGCGGAGAAGATCATGACCATGACCTCAGGCGAGAAGCCGAGCTTAACAGCCAACGGTCCCATGATGGGCATGGAGACGGTGGCCATACCGGAGGTCGAGGGGATCAGGAAGGACAGGCCGAAGTAGACCAGGAAGCTCATGGGAGCGAAGATCACGCCGGACAGGCCAGCCAGAGCATTGGCGGCAGCGTCGAGGACGAAGACGTCGAGGCCGGTGTTAGCCATGAGGACGGAGATACCACGGGCGAGGGCGATGACGAGAACAACGGACATCATGTCGGCAGCGCCGGTGATAAAGGTGTTAACGATCTGCTTCTCGGACAGGCCACCGATGATACCGATCAGGACGGCCATAAGGAAGAACCAGGTGGAAGCCTCGTCGAAGTACCACTGGCCAATGGGCAGGCCGGTGATCAGGGCAGACCAGCCCTGGACGACGGCGTTACCGTCGGCGTCGTAGACAGCGCCAGCGTCGAAGAAGTTAGCGACGCCCTCGTTGAGGTCGGCCAGCGGAATGAAGCCGACGATCATGACGACGAAGGTGAAGGCGAAGGCAATCAGAACACCCTTCTGACGACCGGTGAGCTTGACCTCCTTGTGGACCTCGGAAGCAGCCTTGCCGTGAGCCTCTTCGGCGTCCTTGAGCTCCTGCATCGACAGGATGGTGGAACCCTTGTCAGCCTTGACCTTCTTGGCGTAGCTCATCACGAAGAAGATGGACATAGCGGTAGTGACAATCCACAGGACGGCACCGAGGCCGATGATGATGGACTGGTTGACCTCAATGCCAACGCCGGTCAGAGCGTCGACGGCAGCGCCGACGGCGAACGGGTTAACCGTGGAGCCCAGGCAGCCGCAGCCAGCGCCGAGCAGGACGGTAGCGGCACCGACCATGGGGTCGAAGCCAGCGGCCATCATGGTAGCGGCGAGCAGGGCGTAGAAGGGAACGGTCTCCTCGCACATACCATAGGTGGTACCACCGAGGGAGAAGATGAGCATCAGCACGGGAATGAGCATAATCTCGTTGCCCTTAAGCTTCTGCACCAGAACGGCGATGCCGTTGTCCAGGGCGCCGGTCTCGGTCATCATACCGAGGAAGCCGCCCAGGATCATAACGAAGAGGCAGACGGGCAGAGCGTCAGCGAAGCCCTTAATCGGGGCGGTGCAGAAATCGCTCAGACGGGCGGCAGTAACCGCGCCGCCGGACGTGCCGGAGACGATAACGGTAATCACTGCGACAATTGCCAGCAGAGCAAGAAGAATGGTGAACGATGAAGGCATACCGCGCTTTTTCTTAGCGGTCTCAGTCATAGTTCTCATCCCCCCTTCATAAATCATTTACTGATCTCGCCAGAAGCGGCTCTTCCGTGCCGTGCCTGCCGCTTGATGCGAGATTATTACCAGATAAAACCGCTCGGGGTGTGCAGCAATACACCCCGAGCGAGATGCTAGATGCTCTTACTTGAGCGTGGCGTACATGACAGCCTTGATGGTGTGCATGCGGTTCTCGGCCTCGTCGAAGACCTTGGAAGCGGGGCTCTCGAAGACCTCGTCGGTGACCTCCTGCTCGGTGATGCCGAACTGCTCGCACTTCTCGGCGCCAATGGTGGTGTTGGTGTCGTGGAAGCTGGGCAGGCAGTGCAGGAAGATGGCACCCGGGTTGGCCATAGCCATGACCTCGGAGGTGACACGATACGGGGTGAGCTGAGCGATGCGCTCGGCCCAGACCTCGTCGGGCTCGCCCATGGAGACCCACACGTCGGTGTAGATAACGTCGGCACCGGTGACGCCGTCCTTGACGTCGGTGGTCAGCTTGATGGTGCAGCCGTTAGCCTCGGCGATGGGCTTGCAGGCCTCGATGACGTCGTCAGCGGGCATGCACTCCTCGGGGCCGCAGGCCACGAAGTTCATGCCGAGCTTGGAGCAGACGACCATGAGGGAGCGAGCGACATTGTTCTTGCAGTCGCCCATGAAGACGAGGGTCTTGCCCTTGATGTCGTAGTTGAAGTTCTCCTGGACGGTCAGGATGTCGGCGAGCATCTGGGTGGGGTGCCACTCGGTGGTCAGGCCGTTCCACACGGGCACGCCGGACTTAGCAGCGAGCTCCTCGACGTCGTCCTGGGCAAAGCCACGGAACTCGATGCCGTCATACATGCGGCCGAGAACGCGGGCAGTGTCCTCGATGGACTCCTTCTTGCCCATCTGCGACGAACCCGGATCGAGGTAGGTGACGCCCATGCCCAGATCCATGCCGCCGACCTCGAAGGCGCAGCGGGTACGAGTAGAGGTCTTCTGGAAGAGCAGAACGATGTTCTTGCCCTCGAGATAGCGATGCGGAACGCCAGCGCGCTTCATATCCTTGAAGTTCTTGGAGAGCTTGAGCAGGTACTCGATCTCCTCGGTGGTGAGGTCGAGAAGCTTGAGGAAGCTACGGCCGGAGAGGTTAACACCCATGGTTCGATTCCTTTCGAAGAAATGAATTACGTAAGTATTAGTGGTGCCCGTTTAACGGGCGAAGCCGGTGCGGTTGTAGGGGGACCGCACCGGAAACGGAAAGACTTAGAGGTCCTCGCGCCAGAAGGGCATGCTCATGCAGCGCGGGCCGCCGCGGCCGCGGGAGAGCTCGGCGGAGGGCACGACGAGAAGGTCCAGGCCCTCCTTGTACAGCACGTCGTTGGTGACGGTGTTGCGGGCGTAGACGCAGATCTTGCCGGGCTCGACGCACAGGGTGTTGGAGCCGTCGTTCCACTGCTCGCGGGAGGCCGCGATCGGGTCGCCGCCGCCGCAGGGGATCAGCTTGACCTGGTCGACGCCGGTGGCGTCCTCCAGGACGTGCTCGAGGGTGTCCTCGATCAGGCGGATGTTCACGTCGCCCGGGTTCTTGCCGGCGGTCAGCTCGTAGACGCGCAGGGTGCCCATGATGGCGGGGTGGATCGTGAACTTATCGACGTCGATCTGGGTGAAGACCGTGTCGAGGTGCATGAAGGCGCGCGAGACCGGGATGTCGAAGGCCAGGATGCGCTCGACCTTGGAGTCGGAGTTCCAGAAGATGTTCTGGGCCATGACGTCGATCGCGGCGGCCTGGGTGCGCTGGGAGATGCCGACGGCGAGGGTCTTCTCGTTGATGTTCAGCACGTCGCCGCCCTCGGTGTGGAACTGGCAGTCGCGGCGGAAGTACAGCGAGACGTCCTTGTAGTCGGGGTGGTACTTGAAGACGTACTTGCCGTACAGGGTCTCGCGGTTGCGGGTGACCGAGTACATGCGGTTGAGGTTGACGCCCTCGCCGACGACCGCGAACGGGTCGCGGGTGAAGTAGAGGTTGGGCATCGGGTCGATGATCAGGTCGGACTCGGACTCGGAGTTGACCAGGGAGTCGAGGGTCGTGGAGGCCGTGAGGGGCATGTCGATCTCGGACTTGGTCATGCCGGCCATGGTCTTCTTGACGAACTCGAGGTTGTCCTCGATGGAGTCCAGCTTCTCGCGGACGATCTGCGGCATGTGCTGGCCGCGGATGCCGGCCTCGGCGATGTACTGGTCGGTGAACTCGGCGCGGGCGCCGGGGACCTGGTCGAACACCTCGGCGACGAGGTTCTCGAGATAGAGGACCTCCACGCCCTGGTCCCTCAGGATCTGGGCGAAGGTGTCGTGCTCCTGCTGCGCGACCTCCAGGAACGGGACGTCGTCGAACAGGAGTCGCTCGAGCTCGTCGGGCGGCAGGTTGAGGAGCTCGTCGCCGGGACGGTGCAGGCAGACCTTCCTGAGCTTGCCGATCTCGGAAGGCACGTGCAGACCTTTCGTCATGGCCTCCTACCTTTCTTTCGGGCCCTTGTCAGGGCCGATTCGTTAGCGCCCCTCCGTGTGAGGCGTTATTGCTGACGACATTTTTATATCCAAAATCAGCTCATACTTCCACCTTGCCCCCGAACGGTTTTTTATAGGGGGTGAACGGCATACACATATACTTCACGCATAGCACACTTCATCTTAATAAAGCGTATTTACGTGCTTAAACGCGTTTTCAATCCTAAAATCAAATGGAACTAAACTTTGCTAAACCACCCTCATATTGCATATTTCCAATAAAGCTATGAATAGAATTAGCGGTTCATACCGTGTCTCAACCATTTTCATTTTTATTCAGAAAAAAGTTTGTCCTATTCATTTCTGGTAAATAAATTACCGTTTACCAGACGCTTGATACCGTTCACCGGAAACTCAGTATAAGGCCCAGCGGATACCGACTCGCTTTACGGCTCCATTTGTAACAACTTGACTTCTCGGTATAGAAAAACGGACCCGCTTCACTAGGGAAACGGGTCCGTTTTCGATTATCTTCGGCTAATTTGGATAAGGCCCTCGAAGATCATCGGAATCCTAGCGATCGAACTCCGCCAGTGCCTCGCCCAAAAGCCTCAGGCCCTCGCGCAGAACGTCCTCGCTCGCGCAGTAGCCCAGGCGTGCGCCGCAGGGAAGCTCAAAGCGGCTGCCGGGTACCAGCAGCACTCCCCTCTCGGACAGCAGGCGCTTGCAGAACTCCTCGTCGTCCTCGGGAATATCAAGCTGGATAAACGAGGTGGACACGCCCTGCGGCGCCGTCCAGGAAACGCGGTGCTGCGTATCGATCCAAGCCTGCGCGATATCGCGGTTGCCAAACACGATCTTGCGATTGCGCTCAAGGATCTTGTCCTTGTGCTCAAGCACATAGGTCGCCAGGGCATCGTTGAACACGCCGCCGCAGATCATGGTGTAATCGCGATAGGTACGGATGCGGTTGGACACCTCTTCGTCGGCCAGGACCCAGCCCACGCGGGCCGCAGGCGTCGAATAGGTCTTCGACAACGAGTTGGTGACAATGGCCCTCTCGTACACGTCGACCATCGACATAAAGGACTCAGTGTTTTCGAGCGGCAGATACACCTCGTCGCACAGCACGTAGGCGCCCACCGAACGGGCGATCTCGGCAATCTGGCCGAGCATATCGGCATCGAGCACCGTACCGATGGGGTTCGATGCGTTGTTGATGCAGATGAGTCTGGTGTTGGGGCGCACCAAGCGCTTGAGTTCCTCGATATCGGGCTTCCAGCCGAGTTCCTCGCGAAGCTCCCAATACTCGACCTCGGCGCCCAGCGTGCGCGGAATCTCGTAGAGCGGCGCGTAGGTGGGCCACTCGGCGATAACATGGTCGCCGGGCTCGACCACAGCCATGATGGCGTTGAGGTTAGCGCCCGTGCAGCCATTGGTCTGCAGAATGTGATCGGGATTGACCTCCCGACGATACAGCTTGGCAACCTCGGCCTTAAACTCCGGCGAGCCCTCGATCCAGCCGTAGTTCATCTTCTCGCGATCCAGGCGCTCGTAGAACGTGGCGCCGTCCTGTTCATCGAGCGCGCGCAGCTCGCCCATGGTGAGCGACGAGATCGTCGACTGGGCGATGTCCCACGTGGCGCTCTTCTCCCAAACGTTGAGCCATTCCTCAACGCCAATCGTCTTGATGTCCATGGCCAAGCTCCTTACAAAAGCAGTCATCCAATCGTGTTGACGTTCCTCATACAAGATTGGGGCGGTGCGAAAACCCGCACCGCCCCAATGGAAGACATCTAATGGCAGCTAGATGTATGTATTATGACCTGTACGGGTCCTTGAAGACCTTAGAGGTCCTCGCGCCAGAAGGGCATGCTCATGCAGCGCGGGCCGCCGCGGCCGCGGGAGAGCTCGGCGGAGGGCACGACGAGAAGGTCCAGGCCCTCCTTGTACAGCACGTCGTTGGTGACGGTGTTGCGGGCGTAGACGCAGATCTTGCCGGGCTCGACGCACAGGGTGTTGGAGCCGTCGTTCCACTGCTCGCGGGAGGCCGCGATCGGGTCGCCGCCGCCGCAGGGGATCAGCTTGACCTGGTCGACGCCGGTGGCGTCCTCCAGGACGTGCTCGAGGGTGTCCTCGATCAGGCGGATGTTCACGTCGCCCGGGTTCTTGCCGGCGGTCAGCTCGTAGACGCGCAGGGTGCCCATGATGGCGGGGTGGATCGTGAACTTATCGACGTCGATCTGGGTGAAGACCGTGTCGAGGTGCATGAAGGCGCGCGAGACCGGGATGTCGAAGGCCAGGATGCGCTCGACCTTGGAGTCGGAGTTCCAGAAGATGTTCTGGGCCATGACGTCGATCGCGGCGGCCTGGGTGCGCTGGGAGATGCCGACGGCGAGGGTCTTCTCGTTGATGTTCAGCACGTCGCCGCCCTCGGTGTGGAACTGGCAGTCGCGGCGGAAGTACAGCGAGACGTCCTTGTAGTCGGGGTGGTACTTGAAGACGTACTTGCCGTACAGGGTCTCGCGGTTGCGGGTGACCGAGTACATGCGGTTGAGGTTGACGCCCTCGCCGACGACCGCGAACGGGTCGCGGGTGAAGTAGAGGTTGGGCATCGGGTCGATGATCAGGTCGGACTCGGACTCGGAGTTGACCAGGGAGTCGAGGGTCGTGGAGGCCGTGAGGGGCATGTCGATCTCGGACTTGGTCATGCCGGCCATGGTCTTCTTGACGAACTCGAGGTTGTCCTCGATGGAGTCCAGCTTCTCGCGGACGATCTGCGGCATGTGCTGGCCGCGGATGCCGGCCTCGGCGATGTACTGGTCGGTGAACTCGGCGCGGGCGCCGGGGACCTGGTCGAACACCTCGGCGACGAGGTTCTCGAGATAGAGGACCTCCACGCCCTGGTCCCTCAGGATCTGGGCGAAGGTGTCGTGCTCCTGCTGCGCGACCTCCAGGAACGGGACGTCGTCGAACAGGAGTCGCTCGAGCTCGTCGGGCGGCAGGTTGAGGAGCTCGTCGCCGGGACGGTGCAGGCAGACCTTCCTGAGCTTGCCGATCTCGGAAGGCACGTGCAGACCTTTCGTCATGGCCTCCTACCTTTCTTTCGGGCCTTACTGGCCGAATGTATAAGCGCCCCTCCGTATGGGACGCTGCTTGCTGACAGCTCTAGTTATATCCAAAAACCACCTGCAATTCCACCTCGCCCCCGAACGGTCAGCAAAGTGCGATGAACGGTATATCGCATATGATTCCCCCATGATGCACTTCGGTTCTCTAAAGCAGGTTTTCAAAGGTAAACGTTCTTTTTTCTAAGGAATTAAGCTAGATTGCACAAATATTTTCATGTTTAGAAATTGCATAGCTAAAACGGTTTTCTGCATATATATGTCGTTTGTCCATGATTCAATTTGGATTCGATTATATTCAGCTCGCAATCATTCTTATTCATACATCCTCACCAGTTGAGTATGGATATAGATTGTTTCCAAACGAGTTGGGCAGTTAGTTGCATGCCTTGGCAGCGTAAGAAGTAGGTAAAGATACCGTTCACGCGATACGTCCGTGCCAGCGGTCGACTAAATTGAGACAATAGTGAAAAGTGTTAGGCTACCGTCCTCTACGGGGACTGAACGGACAGATGCATATGCCGAGCAAAATCGAAAAGAAGCAAGCCGCCGCAAAGCTGCGCAAGCCGCCGCGCGACTTCTCGTACACGCAAAACCGAGAGCTTAGCTGGCTGCGCTTTGACAACCGCGTGCTTGACGAAGCCTTCGATGAGACCGTTCCGCTGTTCGAGCGTCTAAAGTTCGTGTCGATTTTCGAGTCTAACCTCGACGAGTTTCTCATGGTGCGCGTGGGCGGCCTGTCCGACCTGGCAGAGCTCAAAAAACAACCTGTCGACAACAAGAGCAATATGACCGCCTCCGAGCAGGTCGATGCTGTCATGGCCGAAATGCCCGGGCTCCTTACCCGTTGGGAGTCCATCTTTAAGAGCATCGAGGGCAAGCTCGATACCTTGGGCGTTCACCGCGCCCGCATCGATTCGCTTACGCCCGAGGAGCACACCTTTGTAACCCGCTACTTCCAGGCCTACGTGTCGCCGGTCATCTCGCCGCTGGTCATCGATCCTCGCCACCCCTTCCCCAACCTGCGCAATGGCGCGCTCTATCTGGCCTGTGGTCTGGACGGCGCCACCGACGAGGAGAGCCTGCTGGGCCTTATCGAGATTCCCGCCTCGATGAACCGCGTGGTCGAGATCCCCTCGCCCACCGGCACCTACTCCTACATCTTGCTCGAGGACGTCATCCTCGCCTGCCTGGACAGCTGCTTTGGCTCCTATAAGCCGCTGGATCGTGCGCTGATCCGCGTCACCCGCAACGCCGACATCGATCCGGACGGCGAGGGCGTCGAAGAGGAGGAGGACTACCGCCAGCACATGAAGCGCATCCTCAAAAAGCGCCTGCGTCTGCAGCCGGTAGTGCTCGCGGTCTCGGGGTCGCTCGAGAAGGCAACGCTCAAGACCATCCGCAAGGCGCTCGAGCTTTCGCGCCGCTCTGTCTTTACCTGCGATATCCCGCTCGACCTGGGCTACGTCTTTGGCATTGAGGGCAAGATTCCCGAGCACCTGCGCAACGAGCTGCTCTTTACGCCGTTTAGGCCGCAGCCCAATCCCACTATCGACATGACCCGCTCCATCCGCGAGCAGGTGCTGCAGCACGACAAGCTGCTCTTTTATCCCTACGAGGCCATGAACCCCTTCCTGGATCTGGTGCACGAGGCCGCCTACGACCCCGAGTGCATCTCGCTGCGCATCACGCTCTACCGCGTGGCCAAGCAGAGCCGCCTGTGCGAGTCGCTGATCGATGCTGCCGAGAACGGCAAAGAGGTCACGGTGCTCATGGAGCTCCGCGCCCGCTTCGACGAGCAGAACAACATCGAGTGGGCCGAGCGTCTGGAAGAGGCAGGCTGCACCGTCATCTACGGCTCCGAGGGCTTTAAGTGCCACTCCAAGATCTGCCAGCTCACCTATCGCGAGGGCATGGCGCTCACCCGCCTCACGCTTTTGGGCACCGGCAACTTTAACGAGAAGACGGCCAAACTCTACAGCGACTTTATGCTCATGACCGCCCACCCCGGCATCGGCGAGGACGCCAACCTGTTCTTCCGCAACCTGTCGCTGGGCAATCTGCGCGGCGATTACCGCTTCCTGGGTGTGGCGCCCGTCGGACTGAAACCGCTCATCATGCGCGGGCTTGACCGCGAGATCCAGCGCGCCCTTGCCGGCGAGCCCGCCCGCGTGTTCTTTAAGCTCAACTCGCTGACCGACCGCGAGGTTATCGACAAGATCGCCGAGGCGTCGTGTGCCGGCGTGCGCGTGGACATGATCATCCGCGGCATCTCGTGCCTCAAGCCCGGTGTTCCGGGCAAGACCGAGAACGTGCATGTCCGCTCCATCGTCGGACGCTTTTTGGAGCACGCCCGTGTTTACGCTTTTGGCGTGGACTCGGACATGATTTACCTGAGCTCGGCAGACATGATGACACGTAACACCGAGCACCGCGTGGAGATCGCCTTCCCTGTGCTCGACCCCACCTGCCGCGCCCTGGTACACGAGTACATGGGCATGCAGCTGCGGGACAACGTGAAGGCCCGCAGCCTCACGAGCGACGGCACCTGGGTCCCCGTGGAGCGTGCAGAGGGTGAGAAACCCTTCAACTCGCAGGAGGCTCTGCTGGAGCGCGCCTATCGCAACGCCGAGGCCGCCGCCGAGGCAAAGCCCGCCCCTGCTCCTGAGCCGCAGCCGGCCACACCCGAAGTTCAGAAGGTCCAGGCGACCGTCATTGAGCCCGAGCCTGCACCTGCACCTCAGCCCGATTCGCAGGTCACCAGGCCCGCACCCGAGACGAGCGCCCGTCGCGATAAGCCCGCCGGCAAGACCAAGGCCATCGAGCGCCATCGCCCCGGCCGCGTGCGCATGGGCCTGGGTCTGATCGGCCTGGGTCTTAAGACGCTCATTACCGGCAAGACGAAATAGTCGTTTGTAGAAGCAGTTTGTAGAAGCGCCCCGCATTTGAGGAAAGCCTCGGATGCGGGGCGCTTTTCCCTGCTACCATGGTGCGAACAACAACGCGAATGACAGGCAGGAATATGAAGCTCACTATAGAATCGATGACCTACGGCGCTGACGGGCTGGCGCACGCCGACAACGGCAAGGCCGTCTTTGTGCAGGGCGCCGTGGCAGGCGACACCGTCGAGGCCGAGATCGCACAGGACGGCAAGTCGTTCATGCGTGCCCGCACCACCGAGATTCTGGAGCCAAGCCCCGATCGCATTCAGCCTCCCTGCCCCTTCGTGGGCATCTGCGGCGGCTGCTCGTGGGGCAATCTCTCACGCACGGCACAGCTCGCCGCCAAGAAGCAAAACCTGCGCTCCACGCTCGAGCGTATCGGCAAGTTCAGCCCCGATCAAGTCGATGAACTGGTGCAACCCATCCGCCACACCAAGGATGATTGGGGCTACCGCAATAAAATCGAACTCGAGCCGACCGTTGTAAACGGCCGCGTGCGTCTTGGCATGCACGGTGTCGATCCTCGCAAGATCGTGACCGTCGATTCGTGCCCGTTGTTCGACAAACGCTTCCCCAAGGCACTCAAATCGGTCGTCGGCGCGCTCAATTATCTGAGCGGCAGCCACGACCTGGGCCTTGAGCGCGTGGGCATTCGCGCCTCGCGTCGCACCAAGGCACTCGAGGTGGCGCTCTGGACGCCTACGGGCTCTTTCCCGCGCTCGCAAGTCTCGCGCGTGTTGGCAGACGCCGCGCACCCCACAAGTGTCGTACGCGTGATGAGTAAGGGCGAAAAGAAGGCCCGCCGTGTTTCCAAGGTCGAAATGCTCGCCGGAGAGGGCTCATGGACCGAGAATATCGCCGAGGGTCAGATGCGCTTGTCTGCCCCGTCTTTTTTCCAGGTCAACACCAAGGGTGCCGAGATTTTGATCGAGCTTGTCATGGAAGCGCTCGATCCGCAGGAAGACGAGCTTGCCGTGGACCTGTACTGCGGTGCCGGCACCTTTACCCTGCCGCTCGCCCGCCGCTGCGACTTTGTCGCCGCCGTCGAGGCCTACGGCCCCGCCGTGCGCGACCTGCGCCGTAACCTGGAGATCAACAAGCTCGATAACGTCGACGTCATTGGCGGAGACGCGGTGCGCGAGTTCCCCGACCAGGATGCCGACGTCTTGGTGGTCGACCCGCCGCGCGCAGGCCTCGCCCCCGAAGCGATCGACCTTATCGCCAACACGAGTGCCCGCGATGTCGCCTACGTGAGCTGCGACCCGGCCACCCTGGCGCGCGATCTCAAACGCTTTGTCGAAGAAGGCACCTTCTCCCCCGTAAAGATCACGCCAGTCGACCTGTTCCCACAAACCTTCCACTGCGAAACGGTCGTCCACCTCAAGCGCAACTAGACTGTTTGCCCAAGACCACGCCCGATGATTTTTCTGAGACGGGGATAAAAATAAATTTGCTCCGAATGATTATTTAATCCCCGTCCCGAAATTGAACCGCCCCCTCATTTCTTGAACATTAGAAATGGGGGCTTCTTTATGGACGGGAGAGTCAGGCACGACGCCACGCTGAGGACTCTTGCAGCAGAGCTTTGCGACAGGGGGTACGGGCGCGCCGAAGGCCGGCGGGAGGCCGAAGCGTGCCCGGACCCGGCCGGGGCCGGCGGCGTGCGAGGGCAAGCTCATGCGACGGAGCTGCTGCCGGGGCGCCTGAAGGACGAATTCTACAGGAACCGGACGTGGCGGAGCTTCGAGGAGTTCAAGCGGGACCTCGAAGCCTATACCGTTCACTGGAACAAGAGGAGGAGGCGGGCTAAGCAAAAGGGGCTGACCCCGGAGGAGTTCCGGAATCAGTCCCCATGTGCGGCATAGGCCGCTAATTGACCCGTCCAAGTATCGGGGCGCAGTTCATTTCAGCGCCGCCCGAGAAAGCTAAACGCCTTCTGGCAGGTTGTCCCGGGCCGAGGGCGGCCACCTTGATCGCCCTCGGCCCTCACCCACCTCAACTGCTCCTCAATTACATGGAGCTGGTCGAGAAGAGGCGCAAGCTAGCGGGCGCCTTCCTCTTCGTCGTTGGGCCGGTAGGTGATGAACTCGATAACAAAGGCCAGGACGGCAGAGACGAGCGAGGCGATGATCGCGAAGATCATGTGAGAGATCCCGGCGCCACCAGGGGTCCCGTCGATGAAGTTGAGCAGGTTGAAGACGCCGAGGCCGCCCGAGATGTACATGAGGGCGCCCGTCATTCCCACGATGGCGCCGCCAACGGCGGAACTCAGGCATGCCACGACGAATGCGCGCTTGTTGGGCAGGGCGATGCCGTAGATGCCCGGCTCGGTGACGCCGAAGAAGAAGGCGGAGATCATCGCGGGAAGGGCGATGCCGCGGAAGCGCTCGTCCTTGTTTCTGAGGTACATGGCAAAGATGACCGCTCCGAGCGCGAACCCGTGGCCGATGGTGGCGGCGAGCACGCTGTCGTGGCCGAGGGTGTTTAGGTTCATGATGGAGATGGGGATGAGGCTCCAGTGGAAGCCAAAGATGACGAGGCACATCCACAGTCCGCCGACCAGGGCGCTGCCCAGGACGGAACCAACCACGGGAAGCTGGAAGATGAACGAGAACGCCGCGCTCAGCAGGTTGGTGATGAGGGTTGCCACCGGGCCGATGACGAGGTAGCCCAAGACGATGGAGACCGTCATCGTGGCGAGCGGTACGAGGAACATCTTGAGCGCAGTCGGCATCCAGCTCTTGAGCCAGCGCTCAAGGATAGAGCCGAACCACACCATGAGAAGGACGGGGATCACCGAGCTCACGTAGCCGGACACGGGCATGATGATGGGGACCCCGAGGGCGGTGGCGTACCACGAGAACGTGCCGGCCACGCCGAGGTCGATGCTGCCGAGCGCCTCGCCCGAGGTCAGGGCGACCATCGTCGGGTAGAGGAGCGCCACGCCGATTGCCACGCCAGTGAACTCGTTCATGCGGAACTTGCGCGCGGCACTGAACGCCAGGGCGACGGGAAGGAAGTAGAAGAAGCCGTCAGCCACGGTGTAGAGCAGCGTGTAGAGGCCGTCGTTTGCAAAGGCAGGGACGAAGTAGGTGATGAGGGCAAGCAGTCCCTTCATGATGCCTGCGGCGGCAAGCGGTCCCAGGATGGGCTGGAAGATGCCAGAGATGAGGTCGATGATGACGGAGGCAACGGTCTTATCGCCCTGGGGCTCGTCGTCGGCGCTTGCGCCGCCCGAGAAGTTGCCGGCCTCCATGACCGCGTCGTAGACGTCTTCGACGATGTTACCCACGACCACCTGGTACTGGCCGTTGGCCTGGATGACCTGGATGACGCCCTTGAGGGTCTCAATCTTGGCCGTGTTGGCGCGGGACTCGTCCTTGAGCTTGAAGCGCACGCGCGTGATGCAGTGCGCGACGCTGGCGACGTTCTCGGCGCCGCCTACGTTCTCGAGTATGGATCTGGCCAGGTCGTCGTATTTTTCTGCCATTATTATCTCCTTAGTGATATTGCCCGGGCGGCTAGCCCAGGTCGCCTCCGTTGGTGGCGATGGCCTGTTGATACCAGTAGAAGCTCTTCTTGCGCCTGCGCTCGAGCGTGCCGTTGCCCAGGTTGTCGCGGTCCACGTAGATGAAGCCGTAGCGCTTCTCCATCTCGCCGGAGCCCGCGCTCACGAGGTCGATCGGCCCCCAGGTGGTGTAGCCGAGCATCTCGACGCCGTCCTGCTCGATGGCGTCGCGCATGGCCTCGATGTGCTCGCGCAGGTAGGCGATGCGGTAGTCGTCCTCGATCGTGCCGTCGGGAAGCACCTCGTCATAGGCGCCGAGGCCGTTCTCCACCACAAAGAGCGGCTTCTGGTAGCGGTCCCAGAGGTCGTTGATCGTGATGCGGAATCCCAGCGGGTCGATGACCCAGCCCCAGTCGCTCGTGCGCACGTAGGGGTTCTCCACGCCGGCGAAGGCGTTGCCCTCGGCGACGCCGCCCACGGAGTCGGGGTCGCCCGCGGTACAGCGCGAGGAGTAGTAGCTAAACGAGATGAAGTCGACGGTGTTCTCCGCAAGAATGCGCTCGTCCTCGGCGGTCATGCCCACGTCGATGCCCTCGCGCTCGAGCATCTTGAGCGCGTAGCCGGGGTAGCGACCGCGCGCCTGCACGTCCACGAAGAAGAGGTCCTCCTGGTTCTTGACCTGCGCCGCGCGAACGTCCTCGGGACGACAGGAGTAGGGGTAGTAGCTTCCCGCGGCGAGCATGCAGCCCACCCTGTTCTCCGGATCGACCTCGTGGGCGATCTTCGTGGCCCAGGCGCTCGCCACGAGCTCGTTGTGCGCGGCGCGGTACTCGGCCTCGCGGGCATTCTCCCCGGGCTCGAGGACGATGCCGGCACCCATGAAGGGACGGTGCAAGATCATGTTCATCTCGTTGAACGTGATCCACCAGCGCACGAGGCCGCGGTAGCGGTTGAAGAGCACCGTCACAAGCCGCTTGTAGAGCTCGATAAGGGTGCGGTTTCGCCAGGCGCCGTACTTCTTGACGAGGTGGATGGGGCAGTCGAAGTGCGTGATGGTCACGAGGGGCTCGATCCCGTGCTCGCGGCAGCAGCGGAACACGTCCTCGTAGAAGGCGAGCCCGGCCTCGTTGGGCTCCTCCTCGTCGCCATTGGGAAAGATGCGGCTCCAGGCGATGGAGAGGCGAAAGACCTTAAAGCCCATCTCCGCGAAGAGGGCTATGTCCTCGCGGTAGTGGTGGTAGAAGTCGATGCCCGTCTGGGCCGGGTAGTAGTACCCGGGCTCAAAGTCGAGCATGCGCCTCAGGCCGCGGCTTACGTCGTTGCGCTCCGGCCCGTGTGGGATGACGTCGACGTTGGCAAGGCCGCGGCCGCCCTCGTCATAACCTCCCTCGCATTGGTTGGCGGCGGTGGCTCCTCCCCAAAGGAACCCTTTTGGAAATGGCATGGTGCCTCCTTCTCTCTGGCGCCCCCATCTCTGCGGGGGACGCTTTATAACGTCCTTGCGGCCTCGCGCGCCGGGCCCGTGGCCCTTTCCCTGATGCGCGCGGGCCGCCTGTGAAGGGGTGACTAGCTGACGGCTTGTCCTGCGGCGGCGCGACGTGCCTCCCGGCCTCCAAGCAGGGAGGGGACTTGTGCCAGGCACACGCCGGCGAGGATGATGGCGACGCCCAGCCACTCGACGACGTCGAGCGGCTCGCCGAGGACGATCATGGCGATGAACAGGCCGGCGGGGAGTTCCGCGGCGGCCATGACAGTGGAGAGGCCCGCGGGCAGGTGCGGAGAGCCCATGCCGAAGAGCAGGACCGGGCAGAGCATGCCAAAGAAGCCGGCGATGACGGCAAAGGGCAGGATGCCCTGGGCGAGGACGCCCGAGACGACGTAGTCCGGGCACACCGTGAGCGACATGACCACGGAACCCGCGCATACGATGACGCCACGCTGCTCGGACGAGCAGGGGGCCTCGACCTTGCCGGAGAGGGTGACAAAGAGGGAGCAGGACACGGCCGCCCCCAGCGCGCAGAGCAGGGCCACGGGATCGTACCCGGTGATGCCGGTCTTGTAGACGCCGCTGGCGAACACCGTTCCGAAGACGATGACCAGGGCGGAGACCACTTGGAGGAGCCTCGGCGGCCGGCGCGTCATGACGGTCTGCCACACGAGCCCCAGCCACGTGAACTGGAAGAGGAGCGTGAGCGCCACCGGGGCGGGCAGCACGCTCATGGCGTAGCAGTAGAGGATTGAGGTGAGGCAGGTGAGGGCTCCCAGGCCCATGAGCTTGAGGGCGAGCTTCCAGCCCACGCGCTGCCAGCGGTGCCCGAGTGCGTGCCCTGCGAGCGTGGCGAGGGCGAAGAAGAGGCAGCCGAACCACGCCTGGCTCGCCACCACCTGTGCCGAGGTGAAGCTTGCGGCGTAGGCGAGCTTGTAGGTCGTGGCCATCGCGCCGTAGCAGGCGCCGCCCGCAAAGACCTGGAGCGCCGCCTTGGCCTGTCCCGCGCCCGTGGCTCCTGCCCCGGCGGCCTGTTGCTTGATTGTGTTTGTTCCTGCCATTAGGCTCCCTTCCGTCTGCTGTCTTGCAGATGCACGTCTCGTGCGTCTGTTCCCTGCAGTCGGAAGGTGGGCTCGTGCGGTCTTCTGGCGGTGCATGTGGTACCTGCTGCCAAGACGAAAAAAGCCACGCAACCGACTGCTCGGTTGCGTGGCAAAAAGGTGGCTAGCGCCCAGAAAAGTCCACGCGTTTTTAGACTGGGACAAAGTACTACAACAGGTGAGATTCCGTCAAGAAAAAACCGAGGAAAAAAGTGAGCCTCTGCCCGCCGTACCTATGGCAGTCGTTCCCCAAACGGGGCGGTGCTGTTGGGGACTGTCTCGATCTGTAACAGTAAGACCCGGTTTTGGTCCGTAGATGTTACAGATTTAGACGTTTTGTCGGGGCGGTTTCCGTTTGTCTTGATCTGTAACAGTTAGGGTCAAAAGTGGGTCTAGATGTTACAGATTGAGATTGTTGAGGATGGGTGAGGATAGCTAATTCGGACGGGGCTATTTTAAACATTGGGAAATCGAGCGTGGCAAGCGGAGGTCTTCGGGGTATAAGACGGCTAATTGTATGCCGCCTATGAAAGGAACCCTCATGCCCAGCGTTGCCGTTCTCGCCGCCGATGGCTTTGAAACTATTGAATGCTTGACCATGGTCGATGTCATGCGTCGCGGCGGCGTGCGTGCCACGCTCGTCTCGATCATGCCCACGCGCGAGGTCGTAAGCTCGCTGCAGATCCCCGTGACCTGCGATGCGCTCTTTGATGAGATCAACTTTGACGAGTACGACTGCGTCGTGCTGCCCGGCGGCCTGCCCGGTGCCACCAACCTGCGCGCAGATCAGCGCGTCTGCGACGTAGTCTGCGAGTTCGCCGCAACCAAGCACGTCGCCGCTATCTGCGCCGCCCCGTTTATCCTGGGCGAGCTCGACCTGCTCGAAGGGCGCCATGCCACGTGCTTCCCTGGCTTTGAGAAAAGCTTCCCCGAAGGCGCCTATACCGGCGAGAAGGTCACGCAAGACGGCAACATCATCACTGCCAGCGGCATGGCACAGTCACTCCCCTTTGCATTGGAGCTGCTGCGCACGCTCGCCGGCGACAAGGCCGTCGAGAAGGTCGCCGAGGGCATCCAACTATGATTTTGGCTTCGCAATCGCCGCGCCGCATAGAGCTGATGCGCGAGGCAGGCTACAACATTCGCGTGATTCCCGCGGATATCGACGAAACGCCCTTTGATGGCGAGGCCCCGCTCACGCTTGTCGAGCGCTTGGCACGCGCCAAGGCGGCTGCCGTTGCTGCCGAGTATGCCGAGCCCAATGAGCTGACGGTCGCGGCCGACACCATCGTCACCTTTGACGGCAAGATTCTGGGCAAGCCGGCAACCGAGGACGTGGCGCGCACCATGCTCCGTGAGCTTTCGGGCCGCACGCACCAGGTCGCAACCGGCGTCTGCATCGTTAAAGCCGGCGACGTTACAGCCCCGCATGCCGCCGAGAGCCTATCCTTTGTCGATGTGACCGACGTGACGTTCTACGAGCTCACCGACGAGCAGATCGAGCGCTACGTCGCCTCGGGTGAGCCCATGGACAAGGCCGGCGCCTACGGCATTCAGGGCACAGGCGGACGCATGCTCGTGCACGATATTTCGGGCGACTTCTATAACGTGGTGGGCCTACCCATCGCCCGCGTCGCGCGCGCGATTCAAAAACTCTCGTAATTGCATCTGGCGCTGGGTATTCCCCAGCGCCTACAATTTTGGCGTACCGTACGGATCCCGACCGGGCACAAGGCGCGGCGGAAAACCGATAGGAGTAAAACATGGATACACTGCTCGAGGCCATTGACGTCTGCGATGTCGATGGCTTTTGCTATGGCAACTATACGGACGAGGAGGCCGGCACCGGTTGCACCGTAATCCTGTCTCTTATACACATCTCCGAGCCCACGAGACACTGAGCGATCTC
>URNM01000013.1 GCA_900549185.1 uncultured Collinsella sp.
GTGTCTCGTGGGCTCGGAGATGTGTATAAGAGACAGGTTTGTGGCTGAGCTCTCGAGCTATCAGATTGCTACGACCACCGAGCTCCACCCCCGCGTGGCGGTGCTGCTCAACATCACTCCCGACCACTTGGGCTGGCATAAGAGCCATAAGAACTACGCGCTTGCCAAGATTAAACTGTTTGACAATATGGTCGATGACGATCTGGCGGTTGTCGACGTCGAAGACGCCGGCATTCACGAGTTCGATGAGTACATCTACACGCCGGGTCGTCGCATCTGCAAGGTTGCCTTTGACGAGCCTGAGGGCGAGGATGCCGCCTTTGTGCGCGATGGCAAGATGATCGTGCGTCTGAAGGGCGTCGAGACCCCGCTCATCGCTACATCCGAGCTCAAGATCTCGGGCCATCACAATGTTATCAATGCCCTGTGCGCTGCCACGGCTGCCTTGGCGGTCGGTGCCGATGTCGATGGTGTCTGCCGCGGTCTTGCCTCGTTCCAGCCGCTCGAGCACCGCGTGGAGCCGTGTGGCGAGATTGACGGCGTGCGCTACGTCAACGATTCCAAGGCGACCAACACCGATGCGGTCGAGAAGGCGCTGACGGCATTTCCCGATGACGACGTGATCTTGCTGCTCGGCGGCCACGATAAGGGCACGCCGCTCACGGACTTCGCGCGCGTTGTTATGGATAACGTACGCTCGGTCGTCTGCTTTGGCGATGCGCGCGAGCGCTTCACCGCCGCTATGGACGAGGCCGATGTCGATGGCGATGTGGATATCGCCCAGGCGGATGACCTGCGCGACGCCGTGGACGTTGCCCGTTCGCTTTCGAGCCGTGGTGACGTGATCTTACTTTCACCTGCCTGCTCTTCGTTCGATGAGTTCTCGGGCTATGAGGAGCGCGGCCGCGTGTTTAAGGACTACGTGGCTCAGCTTGCCGCTACAGCGAAATCACAAATGGAATAGGGGTTGCGGTGAGAGAGGAGAGCCCCCGACAAGGTATGAGGAGGCCCGACTCGGACCGTGCTTCCTCACGGCGCATCACATCGTGTTCCAGCCGCGGTGGGCAGTCGTTTAGCGAACGCTATATTGCCGGCGTTCCCGCCCGTATCATGCGCCCCCGTTTGATATTCATGGCCTGCTTGTTTACCTTGGTATGCTTTGGCCTGCTGATGGTGTACTCGGCGTCTTCGGTCGAGGCGCTGCACGAGAATGGCTCGGCGACGTTTTTTCTGGGTCGACAGGCCGCGTTTGCCGTGGTCGGTGTTCTGGCGCTGATTGCCATCGTTCGCGTTTTGCCGGACAGCTGGTTTGGGGAGGATGTGCTCAGGATCTTCCTCATCGGCATGATAGGGCTACTGCTTCTGGTGTTCTTGGTGGGCAGCGGCAGCCGTGGCGCCACGCGCTGGCTCAACATCGCCGGTATTCAGTTCCAGCCTTCCGAGTTTTTAAAGCCATTTGCCATTGCGTATTCGGCCATCATGCTTGATCGCTTCTTTTCGCCCGGTGGCAACATCAACGAATTCCTTCGCAAGATGGGCATCTACCTGGGCATTTCGCTCTTTCTGATCTTTATCCAGCCCGATTTCGGTACTGTCCTGATCATCCTGTTGACCCTCATGTGCATGGCGTTGTTTGCGGGTCTCGACCCCAGATTTATCATCGGCGTGCTAATCTTCGGCATTCTCGTGATCGTGATTGCGCTTGTCGCAGAGCCGTACCGTATGGTGCGTATTCAGGTTGCCTTGAACCCTTGGGCCGACGAGTATGGTGACGGCTATCAGGCCACGCTTGCCATCATGGCCTTTGCCTCGGGCGGTCTGTTTGGCCGTGGCATCGGCAACTCAACCATGAAGTACTCGTATCTGCCCGAGGCGCACAACGACTACATCCTGGCCATCATTGGCGAGGAAGTCGGTTTTGTCGGAACCGTGCTGTTCTTCTTGGTGTTTGCGATGCTGATCTACTCGGCGTTTCGCATTGCCGAGCAGGCGACCGATCGTCGGGGCGCGCTTATGGCGTCTGGCTCCGCGGTCATTCTCGCGGTGCAGTTTTTGATTAACGCGCTGGGCATCCTCAACGTGTTTCCCATGACGGGCAAACCGCTGCCGTTTATTAGCTACGGCGGTTCGTCGATCATTGTGTCGCTTATGCTTGCCGGGTTGATCCTGCGAGTTTCGTACGAGAGCGCCCGTCGCGATGAGTACGACCGTCGCCGTGAGAGCTTTGCCGTTATGGATGAGAGTACCGCCGGCGTGCCCCACGTGCGCGGCGAGCGATCTTCGCGTAACGGTTTTACCGTCCTGGATGGCTCTGCGACCGAGCCGGCAGCCCGCCCGCGTCAGCGAACGGCGCCGCAAGGCCGTCCGCAGCGCCCCAGCCCTCGCAACGCGGGCGGCGGATATAATCGAATCGATTTGAACTCGGACCCGTCGGCGCGTCTGCGCACCGACGACCAGGGACCGCGTGTACGAAGGGACTACCATGACCGATAAAATGACCGTTGCTATTGCAGCCGGCGGCACGGCAGGACACATCAACCCCGCGCTCGCCTTGGCCGAAGAGCTGCGTGACCGTGGTCACCACGTTGTGTTCGTGGGCCAGTCGCGCAAGCTCGAGGGTCGTCTGGTCCCCGAGGCTGGGTTTGATTATGTGCCCATTACGGTCACGGGCTTCGACCGCTCCCGCCCTTGGACGGCGCTGACCTCGCTGTGGCGTGTCAGCAAAGCCAAGCGTGCGCTCGCCAGTCATTTCTCAAAGGTCGGCAAGCCCGATGCCGCCATCGGTTTTGGTGCTTATGTCGAGGTTCCGCTGCTGGGGTGGTGCAAGGGCGCGGGCGTTCCGTATCTGCTGCATGAGCAGAACTCTGTTCCGGGCCTGGCCAACAAGATGATGAGCTCCTACGCCGCCCGCGTGTGCATCTCGGTGCCGGCAGCGCGTTCGGTCTTTGAGCGCGAAGGTGACCCTGACCACGTGCTCATGACGGGCAATCCTGTGCGTCGTTCGGTGATCGAGGGCGATCGCGCCCGCGGTCGTAAGACGCTCGGTGTGCCCGAGGACGCGACGCTTCTGCTCGTCTTTGGTGGTTCGCTCGGTGCCCAGCATCTCAACGAGCGCGTTGCCTCGCTCAAGAGTGAGCTGCTGACCCGCGAGAATCTCTACATTTTGCATTCGACGGGTGCCGACGGCTTTGAGGAGACCGAGCGCGCTTTGGCGCTGACGCCCGAGGAGGCGAAGCGCTATCGAGTCCAGCCCTACATCGACAACATGGGCGATATGCTGGCTGCGGCCGATTTGGTGCTCTCGCGTTCCGGTGCCTCGAGCGTGGCCGAGATCGCCGCGCTTGCCGTGCCCTCGGTACTCGTGCCGTATCCGCACGCCACGGCCGACCACCAGACCACGAATGCGCGCTACCTGGTCGATGCCGGTGCCGGCGTGCTTTGCGCCGATGCCGATATCGATGCCCCTGCCTTTGCCGACGAGCTTCTGCACCTGATCGATGACGCTGCGGCGCGTGATGCCATGCGTCAGGCGGCGCGTGGCTTGGCCCAGGACCGTGCCGCCGCGCTTTTGGCCGACGCGGTAGAGGGATTGCGTTAGTTAGACGGGATATCGCCGGTCGCCCTCGCGCGGATGCGGTAGGTGCGGTACAGTTAACGGGTTACAGGCAGTGTTTACGCAAGGAGTACACGAGCACATGGCTGATTCCCAGACTGCAACCTCCGCGCCCGAGTTCAAGAGCGCCCACTTTATCGGTATCGGCGGCGCCGGCATGAGCGGCATCGCCCTCGTCCTGCACGAGCGCGGTTATACCGTTACCGGTTCCGACCTTAAGACGTCGCGCTATATTCGCCAGCTTACCCGCGCCGGCGTGAAGGTCCACGTGGGCCACGAGGCTGCGACGATCGACGAGGTCAAGCCCGACGTGGTTGTGGTCTCCACCGCTATTCCCGAGTCCAACCCCGAGCTCGTGCGTGCCCGCGAGCTCGGTATTCCCGTGTGGCCTCGCGCCAAGATGCTCTCGGCCCTGGGTCACGGCTACACCACCGTCGCCGTTGCCGGCACGCACGGCAAGACCACGACGTCTTCGATGTGCGCCACGATGCTCGATCGCATGGGTCTGGACCCCAGCTTTTTGATCGGCGGCATCGTCGAGGGCTACGACACCAACGGCAAGAACGGCTCGGGTGACTACTTTGTCGCCGAGGCCGATGAGTCCGACAGCTCGTTCCTGTTCCTGAACCCCAACGTGGTCATCGTGACCAACGTCGAGGCCGACCATCTCGATCACTACTCGGGTATCGAGGAGATCGAGGCCACCTTTGCAAAGTTTATGGGGCTGGTGGGCGAGGACGGCACCGTCATCGTTTGCGGCGAGGACCCGCATCTGGTCGAGCTCGCCAAGTCGACGGGCCGTCATGTGCTTTCCTATGGCTTTGCCGAGAACAACGACATCGCCTGCGTGCATCCGGATGTCAAGGGCATCCAGAGCGACTTTATCGTTCGCTTTGAGGACGGCACCGAGCACGCTGTCGAGATTAAGAGCAACCCCGGTCGTCACAACATGCTCAACGCCACGGCCGTCTTGACCGTCGCCCATGTCCTAGGCCTCGATATCGACGCCGCCGCTAAGGCACTTTCGAGTTTTGAGGGCGTCCGCCGTCGCTTTACCCACGTGGGCGATATCGACGGCATCACGGTGGTTGACGATTACGGCCATCATCCCACCGAGATCAAGGCGACGCTCGCTGCTGCCTCTTCGCTGGGCTACAAGCATGTCGACGTCGTGTTCCAGCCGCACCGCTATTCGCGCCTGCAGGCTCTGTGCGATGACTTTGCCGATGCCTTTGCCAACGCCGATAAGCTGCTGCTGATCGATGTGTTCTCCGCCGGCGAGATGCCGATTCCGGGCGTTACCTCCAAGATGCTCGCAGATACCGTTCGCGCCAAGCACCCCGGCAAGGAGGTCGTGTACTGCTCCAGCCGTCTTGAGCTCAACCAGGAGCTTGAGAAGCTCGTGGGCGAGGGCGACCTGCTGCTCACCATGGGTGCCGGCGACGTTACGACCGTCGGCCCCGAGTTCATCGAGTATCTGACTGCCAAGAAAGACGCTTAACCTCCATGGGTCTGTTTAACGCCGTCATGGCGCTTTCGGGCATGATCGACACGGACGTGGTCGAGGATGAACGTCTTGCACGCCATACAAGCTATCGTATCGGCGGCAAGGCCGACCTCTTTGTGACGTGCCATAGCTACCATGCCCTGCGTCGTGCCGTGGCGCTGCTTGACCGCGAGCAGGTGCCGTGGGTGATTATCGGTAAGGGGTCCAACCTGTTGGTTGCCGATGCCGGTTATCGCGGCGCCGTTATTTCGTTGGGACGTGAGTTTCAGCGCACGGTTGTTGCCGAGGACGGCTGCACGCTGACCGTTGGTGCGGGCGTGATGTTCGCGCGTTTGGTCAACGACGCCTTGTCGCGCGGGCTTTCGGGCCTTGAGTTCGCGGTCGGTATTCCCGGTTCGGTCGGTGGTGCCGTGTCCATGAACGCAGGTACGCGGACCGAGTGGATCGGCTCCCTTATCGAGGACGTGGTCACGTTTGATCCGGCGTCCGGTATTAAGCACTATGCAGGGTCCGAGATCGCTTGGGGGTATCGCGAGTGCAGCTTGCCGCGTAACGAGATCATTCTCGAGTGCGTGCTTAAACTCAAGCCCGCGCCCAAGGCAGACATTCGCGAGCGTATGGAGCGGTACCTGACGCGCCGCAAGCGCACGCAGCCCATGGGCCGTGCATCCTGCGGATCGGTCTTTCGCAACCCGCCCGACGCAAGCGTGGGCAAGTTGATTGAGGATTGTGGATTAAAGGGTTTTTCGGTTGGCGGTGCGGAAGTTTCGCCCGTACACGCTAATTTTATCGTTAATAACGGAACCGCCTCGGCCGATGACGTGGCCGCGGTTATCAGGCATGTGCACGGAAAGGTGAGGGAGGCGTATGGCATCGAGCTCAGACCGGAAGTTAAATTCCTCGGCTTCTAGAGCATCGAAACCAACCTTCCGCCTCGCCGGAGGGCGTTCCGGCGCACCTGCCCAGCCTCAACATAAGCCCGCCATGCCCTCCAAGTCTGTTGGGTCCGTTCGTCCTGCCAAGCGCCCGGTCGTCGGCTCGCAGCTGGGAGGACGCCCCACTTCTAAAAAGACGAGCCGTCCGGCTCCGCGTCCTTCGGTGACGCCCAAACCGGCGATGGGCACCAAGACCTCCCGACCCATGGCGACGCCCAAGCCTTCGCTGGGAACTCGTGCGCCGCATGCCGGCCGTACGTTGGCTGGCGCTAAGCCGCGTTCACTGACATCGGTACCCGCCGCCAAGGCGTCTTCGGCAAAAAAGGGCATCAATCCTCTGTCATCGCTCAGTGCCATGGCGGGTAAGGCGACCGACGCCGCTTCTGCCATGAAGGGTAAGGGCAAGATCGCGGGCGGCATCCTGGCAGCCGTGGCCGTACTTGCCATTATTGCCATCGTCGTCATCAACTCCGGCCTGTTCTCCGCCACCGATATTCAGATTCATGGCAGCGAGCATGTGACCAAGCACGACGCCATGCAGCTCATCAGTCTTCCCGAGAACACGTCGCTCTTTAACGTGGATCCCGATCAGATTACCGAGGGCCTCAAGCAAAACCCGTGGGTCTCGGGTGTGGATGTCCAGCGCCAGTTTCCCCATACGCTTATCATCACGCCGACGGAGCGTAAAGTTATCGCCATTGCGTATATCAGCTCCGACGACCTTGCCTGGGCTATCGGAGACGATGACACCTGGATCGCTCCGCTGTCGACGTCTGTCGAGGTGGACGACCAGGGGAACGTCATTACATCGGGGGAGGGTGCCAACACCCTGACCGGCATCGATGCGGCCCTGGCGCTTGCCAAGCACTACGGCGCCGTGCTGTTGACTGATGTCTCGGCCGATGTCGCACCGGTTTCGGGTCGGGCGGTGAGCTCCAAGGCCGTCAAGGCCGGCCTGGATTACGCACGCGGCTTTTCGAGCGAGTTCTTGGGCCAGGTGAAGGATATTTCCACGCCTTCCGTTGAGGCTATCTCGGCAAATCTCGACAACGGCGTCGAGGTGTCGCTGGGCGATTCGGACGATATCGCCAAGAAAGAACGTATCGTGACCAAGCTGCTTTCGCAGGTAGAGGGCGTAACCTATATCAATGTGCGCTCTCCGGGCAACTACACGTTTAGGAACGCACCGACCGCCTAGCATCCTAAACGGCTTTGTTAAGGGGCCATACCACGCCGTTTATCTGGTTTGTTTGGTTTTCACGGTCAATTATTTGACTGAAACGCTCATAATGTGCAAACATAATACGGTTTACCTTTGCATTTACTTTCAACCTGAAGGTTAATGTGCGCAGGGGTCAACCCATGCTATGGCTATAACCTTTGTTCGGAGGACCGACATGCACGAGACAGAGATCAACAACTACCTTGCCGTCATTAAGGTGGTCGGCGTCGGCGGCGGCGGTACCAACGCGGTCAATCGAATGATCGAAGAGGGCATCCGCGGCGTCGAGTTTGTTGCCATCAACACCGATGCTCAGGCGCTCGCGATCTCTGATGCCGATATCAAGGTGCACATCGGCACCGACCTTACCCGCGGCCTGGGCGCCGGCGCCAACCCCGAGGTTGGCCGCAAGGCTGCCGATGAGTCCCGCGACGATATCGCCGAGGCGCTCGCTGGCGCCGACATGGTGTTCATCACCTGCGGCGAGGGTGGTGGTACCGGTACCGGCGCCGCTCCCATCGTTGCCGATATCGCGATGAACGAGGTCGGCGCGCTGACCGTCGCCGTCGTGACCAAGCCCTTTACCTTCGAGGGTCGCAAGCGCAAGAAGAGCGCCGAGGAGGGCATCAAGACCCTCTCCGATTGCGTTGACACCATGATCGTTATCCCTAACGACAAGCTGCTCGACATCGCCGAGAAGAAGACCACGATGCTCGAGGCCTTCGCAATTGCCGATGGCGTCCTTTCCCAGGGCACCCAGGGCATCACCGACCTCATCACCGTCCCGGGTATCATCAACCTGGACTTCGCCGATGTTAAGACCATCATGAAGCAGGCCGGTACCGCCATGATGGGTATCGGTACCGCTTCTGGGGACACCCGTGCCGTCGACGCTGCCCAGCAGGCTATCTCCAGTCCGCTGCTCGAGAGCTCCATCGATGGCGCCACGCGCGTCCTGCTTTCCATCGCCGGCTCCAAGGACCTGGGCATCCAGGAGATCAGTGACGCCGCCGACGTTGTCGCCAATGCTGTCGACCCCGAGGCCAACATCATCTTCGGTACCGTTGTTGACGAGTCCCTGGGCGACCAGGTGCGCATCACCGTTATCGCTACGGGCTTCTCCGACTCCAACGTCAACCGTCAGGACGAGCTCTTCGCTGCCCAGCAGTCCCAGAGCAAGGCTGCTGCTTCCGCTGAGCCGCAGCGCACTGCTCCGGCTGCCAGCCCCGCTCAGGCTGCCCCGACTCGCAACGTCGGTGGTACCGAGCTGCCCAACTTTGGCAACGATCAGTTTGAGCTTCCCGACTTCCTCAAGCGCGGCAGCTTCTAAGTCGTTCTTCGCATTGTTTTGCACAGGGGCGCGTCCGTATGGATGCGCCCTTTTTGTTTCTCGTTTGTAAACGAAAGCCTCCAATCTCCTTACGTTCCCTTTACGTTTGGTCCCTACCGCTGCGGGTATCCTTTTAAAGAAGTATGACAGCCGTATAAACACGGACTGCGCGGCGACGCCGCGGTACTTGTTGTAATAGGAGGCTTTAGTATGGCAGCACGTGCGGACAACGTTTCGCGTGTCGACCATGATGGAGTTACGTTGGTAGAGGGCGCGACGCACGATGTCCGCTTTGCCTTTACCGAGCGCACCGGTGGCGTTTCCGAAGACGCGTACTCCTCGCTCAATCTGGGCTCGCATGTTGGCGATGACCCCTTTACCGTTCAAGAAAATCGTCGTCGAGCGCTCGAAGCCATGGGCGCCGCTGAGTGCGAGCATAATCTGCTCGTGCCCAATCAAGTACATGGTGACCACGTCGTGACGGTGACCTCGAACGGTGCCGATGATCTCGAGAACATTCGTGAGCAGATTGCCGAGGGCTGTGATGCCCTCGTCTGTACGGCCCATGAGGTGCCCGTGATGCTCTGCTTTGCCGATTGTGTTCCCGTGGTGCTGGTGGCTCCCGGCGGCTTTGCCGTGGTGCATTCTGGCTGGAAGGGCACGATTGCACGCATTTCCGCCAAGGCCTGCCAAGCACTCTGCGAGGCGGCTGGCTGCACGCCGGAGGACATCTCTGCTTATATTGGGCCCCATATCCTGGGCGACGAGTATGAGGTGTCCCAAGAACTTATGGATCGCTTTGCCGCCGAGTTCGCGTGCATCGATGCTACCGCTTCCCGTATGCTCGATCTTTCCGCCGCCATTCGCGAGGCGCTGGTGGATGCCGGTGTCGATGTGAATGGCATTGTGGACACCAAACTTTCCACCGTGCGTCAAAACGACCGCTTTTATTCCTATCGCAACGAGGGCGGGACCTGTGGGCGCCATGCTGCGATCGGCGTGATGCTATGAGAAAGATCGCATCGGTCCTGAGTGCAGCAGTGCTCGCGCTCACGCTGTGCGCCTGCTCCTCGGGATCTTCTACGTCTTCTATTACCGTGGCCGGCTCGACCACCTGCCTTCCCATTGCCGAGATTGCGGCCGAGGGCTTTAAGGAAGAGACCGGCATCGACGTGCTCGTCTCCGGCCTTGGCTCATCTGCTGGCATCGAAGCTGTTAGCGCCGGCACCGCCGACATCGCCAGCTCGTCTCGTGGCCTCAATGCCGACGAGCAGGATTTGGGCCTGACGCCTATCGTTATCGCACACGACGGCATTGCAGTCATCGTGAACGACGACAACCCGGTCGACAATCTCTCGACCGAGCAGCTCCGCGATATTTACGCCGGCAAGATCACCAACTGGAAAGAAGTCGGCGGAGAGGACCTGAAGATTCAGGTTATCAACCGCGACGAGGCGTCCGGTACGCGCGAGGCCTTCCGCACTATCGTGATGGACGGCGCGCCGTTCGATCGCCGCTCGGCTGTTCTTTCGGGTACGGGCCAGGTACGCGATGTCGTATCCCGCTCACGTGGCGCTATTGGCTACATCTCGCTGGGTTTTGTCGAGAGCCTCAACGCCAAGACCTCGGTTAAGGCCGTTTCAGTCAACCATGTCGAGGCATCCGAGAAGACGGTCGCAAGTGGCGGCTATCCCATCTCGCGTGACCTTTACTTCTTTGTGAAGGGTACGCCTTCGCAGCAGGCGCAGGACTACATTGACTATGTGACATCCGAGAAGATGGACAAGCAGATTCGCGAGGCGGGCTTTATTCCCGTCACCAACGACGGAAAGGGGAGTGAGTAGCGTGGAAGCACAGGAAACCCCCCAGATTGAGCATGAGGCGCAGGTGCCCAAAAAGCGTGAGTTGGCGTTGGTGTCACGCAGCACCTATCTTAAGGAGAAGGCGCTGCAGTGGATCTTCTTTGCCTGCGCGTTCTTGGCGGTCGTCACCGTCATCCTGATCTTTGTCTTTACCACGTACTCGGCGCTGCCGGTCTTTACCGACATCGGTCTGGTGGACTTCTTTAGCTTTACGTGGGCGCCCTCTGAGGGTCACTACGGCATCATGTCGCTGCTGGCAGGCTCTGGCCTGGTGACGGTCGGTGCCCTTGCCATGGGTGTGCCCCTGGGTGTGGGCACGGCTGTGTATCTGGTCGAGATCGCCAGCAAGCGCGTGCGCAGGCTCATCAGCCCCGCCGTCGACCTGCTGGCGGGCATCCCCTCCATCATCTACGGCTTCTTTGGCATGGTCATCATCCGTCCGTTTATCGCGCAGCTGACCGGCGGTCTTGGCTTTGGCGCGCTGACGGCGTGGTTCGTGCTCGCCATCATGATCGTTCCCACCATCACCACGCTCACCATCGATGCCCTCAATTCCATTCCCATGGGCATTCGCGAGGCATCCTATGCCATGGGTGCCACCAAGTGGCAGACCATCTACAAGGTCGTGCTTCCTGCAGCCAAGCTGGGCATCGTCGATGCAATTGTCTTGGGTATGGGGCGTGCCATCGGTGAGACCATGGCCGTGCTGATGGTCGTGGGCAACGCCCCGGTCATTCCGGATAGCATCTCGAGCCCCATCTCGACGCTCACGAGTCAGATCGCGCTCGACATGAGTTATTCCTCGGGCCTGCACCGCTCGGCTCTGTTTGGCATGGGCGTGGTCCTGTTTATCATCTCCGCTGCACTGGTGGGTATCGTCCGCCTGATTTCCAAGAAGAGGGGGTAGGCTATGTCCGATTCCGTTGACACGATGGTCGATACGACCTCCTCGCGCGAGCGCATCAAGCGTGCCCTTTCCCATGGCAAGAAGGGCCGTATCAACAAGGACCTGTCCAACAAGATCATGCTCGGCGTGTTTCGCGCCGCGGCCTATATAACCACGCTGGTGCTGATTGCCATCATCGCCTACGTGGTCATCAACGGCCTGCCGCATATCTCGCTCGACTTTATCTTCGGCTGGCCGCAGGGCGTAAACGCCGAAGGCGGCATTTGGCCCACGATTGTCTCGACCGTCTACGTGACGGCGCTCGCCATGCTCATCTGCACGCCGGTTGCCGTCTTGGCTGCGGTCTATCTGGCCGAATACGCCAAGCAGGGCAAGATCGTCGACATCATTCGCTATGCTGCCGATGCCCTGGCCTCGGTACCCTCCATCGTTATGGGCCTCTTTGGCTACGCCTTGTTTGTCGAGGCTATGGGTCTGGGCCTTTCGATGGTCTCGGCCGCCCTGGCGCTGGCACTTCTGATGCTGCCCATTGTCATGCGTACCACCGAGGAGGCAATCCGCGCCGTTCCGCGCTATATCCGTTGGGGCGCATACGGCCTGGGCGCCACCAAGTGGCAGGTCGTCTCCAAGATCGTGCTTCCTTCTGCCTTTGGCCGCATTGCCACCGGCATTGTCCTTGCCATCGGCCGCGCCATCGGCGAGACCGCCGTGGTGCTCTACACCATGGGTCAGGCCATCAACCTGCCTATTTCGCCGCTCGATTCCGGTCGTCCCATGACCGTTCACCTTTATCTGCTTGCCAATGACGGCATCAACATGAACGCAGCCTACGGCACCGCGCTTTTGCTGATGGCGATTATTCTGGCCTTCAACCTGTTTGCGCGTTATCTGTCGCGCAAACGCCGCTAGTTAAGGAGTCCCATGTCCGTCTATCAGTCCGCTCCCACGCTGGAGCAAGCGGCCATCACGGCCAAGGATTTCAACTTTTGGTACGGTGACTTTCATGCGCTGACGGGGCTCGACCTCAACATCGCCAAAAACGCCATCACTTCGTTTATCGGTCCTTCGGGCTGCGGCAAATCGACGTTTTTGCGCTGCATCAACCGTATGAACGACCTTATCGAGGGTACCCGCGTCGAGGGCACCATGACGCTCGACGGCAACGATATCTATGCCGAGGGCGTCGACCCGGTCGACCTTCGCCGCCGCGTGGGCATGATTTTTCAGCAGCCCAACCCGTTTCCCAAATCCATCTACGAGAATGTCGCTTTTGGCCCTCGTCTGCAGGGCGTGACTAGCAAAAGCGACCTCGATGACATCGTGGAAGAATCGCTCAAGCGCGCCAACCTCTGGAAAGAGGTATCCAATCAGCTCAACAAGGACGGTTTGGCGCTCTCGGGCGGTCAGCAGCAGCGTCTGTGCATTGCGCGTGTGCTTGCGGTGCAGCCCGATGTCCTACTGATGGACGAGCCCTGCTCCGCCATCGACCCCACGTCCGTCTCTAAGGTCGAGGATCTGATGGCCGAGCTGGCGCCCGAGATGACGATCATCATCGTCACGCATTCTATGCAGCAGGCCGCTCGTATTAGCGACTACACCGCATTTTTCTTGCAGGAAGTTGCCGGCGAGCCCGCCACGCTCATCGAGTATGGTCAAACCGACGCGATCTTCACCAGCCCGGTGGATTCACGGACGGAAGACTATATCACCGGCCGCTTTGGCTGATCGGTGCGACTAGTCCCAAGCCGATCGGACCTGGTCCGGTGCGTATTCACTGTGCGGGCGGCATGACCGCACCCAACTGATTGGAGTGAACCATGCGCAAACTGTTTTCCCGTCAGCTCATCGAAGCCCGTCACGAGATGCTGAGCATCTACGAGGCTGTAGACCTGGCGCTTCACGACGCCGTGAAGGCCTATGTGACCGACGATCGCAAGCTCGCCACCAAGACCAAGAAGCGCACGCTCTCGATCGATGCGCGCTGCGCCAACTTGGAGGCCGTGTGCTACAACCTGATCGCTACGCAGTCGCCGGTCGCCTCCGACTTCCGCTTGCTGCAGACGATCATCTACGTCGACTTTAACCTGCAGCGCATGACCGATAAGGTTCGCCAGATCTGCCGCGCCACGCGTCACATGGTCAAGGCCGACATCTCGCTGCCCCAGGAACTCGTCGCTACGGTCAAGGCCGAGGCCGAGGCTGTTTACCAGGTGCTGGGTTCGTCACTTTCTGCGCTCGTCACCAACGACATGTCCATCATCTGCAACCTGGCCGGCGAGGACGAGCCGGTGCATGCGGCGTACGAGAAGTTCTTCCGCACCTTTAACCGCATGGACACGGGCGATTTTATGGACGACGACAGCAACTATGACGACCTGCGCCGCGCCATCATGGTCTCGCGCTACCTCGATCGTATCGCCTCGATTTCGATCGATGCCGCCTGCCGTCTGACCTTCCTTTTGACCGGACAGCGTATGACTGCCGGCGATATCGCCCGTACGGACGAGGATGAGCTTGAGAGCATGCGCGTGCCTTCGGGCGAGGGTGTCATCATGAGGCCTGCCGTCGATGCACACTATGTTGCCAAAGTGCCCGCTAACGAGGTGAGCGAGGGTCTCCGCTACCTGCTCGAGCACCTCGAGGACGAGGACGACGCCGAGGACGACGAGGAGTAGGGCGGCCCCGTTCGTCGAAAGATTGTAAATACCTAAGTGAGCGCGGCCTTGCACATGCGAGGCCGCGCTCTTGCGTTAGCATGGGACTACTTGTTTGGCTGTCTGCGGAGGCGATTGGCAATGGATAACTATTTGGACTTGATACGCGCTCGCCGCGAGCAGATTCTCGAACGTTTTTATGCAGCACTCGATCGCGCGGGCCGTCCCCACGATGCCGCGCGCCTGATTGCCGTCTCCAAGACTGTTGGCGTTGATGAGACCGTTGCCGCTATTCAGGCGGGGTATCGCCATTTTGCCGAGAACCGCCCGCAGGAGCTCGTTCGCAAGCTTGCGGGCCTCGTAGAGCATCCGGAGCTACCCGAGGTGCGCTTCGATATGATCGGCAACCTGCAGACCAACAAGATCAATGCGGTTCTGGGCTCGGCCGAGCTGATTCATTCGGTAAGCTCGCTGCATTTGGCTCAGGCCATCTCGAGCCGTGCGGTCCGCAAGATTGAGGCGGGCGAGCTCTCCGGCCCCCAGCGTGTGCTGATCGAGGTCAATGTGAGCGGCGAGGAGTCCAAGGGCGGCTTTTCGCCCGACGAGGTCCGAGACGCCGCAGGTGAGCTTGCGGAGCTTGAGGGAATTTGTGTGCAGGGCCTTATGACTATGGCGCCCCGGGGGAATAAGAATGTGGCGCGCCGCACTTTTGCCGGACTTCGCGAACTAAGGGATGAGCTTGAGGCGACGCACTCCGACCTGAGCCTGCCCGAACTTTCCTGCGGCATGAGCGAGGACTTTGAGCCTGCCCTTGAGGAAGGCTCTACGCTCGTTCGCCTGGGCAGGGTAGTATTTAGCCCGGAGTTTGCAGTAAAATAAGGCTCTGAAGTGCGCACTGATTATCAGAGCGCCTGCACTAAACCGCGAGAGGACACAACCATGGGCTTCCTTGACGAGATTAAAAATAAGATGCACCTGGGCGGCCAGCAGGGTTACGACCAGGGTTATGGTCAGGACGACGACTACGGCTACGATGACGGCTATGACGATGGCTACCAGAACAACGGTTACAGCGGTGCCTCGGGCGAGGGCTTCTACACCCAGGATGAGCCGAGCAACGGCCTGTTGGGTCAGACGCGCCGCGGCGAGGCCGAGTCGGTGGCCGTGTACACGCGCTCCGGTCAGCTGGTCGGCGACGATTCTCGCCACGCTACGACGTATAACCCGCCTTCGCGCTCGCAGGACAGTGTTGCGAGCGGTTATCGTCCTGGTGCCTATGACACGCCGTCGAGCTACGCCGAGAATACCCGCGCCCGTGCCGCCGCTGCACCCGCGCCTGCACCGAGCGATGCCTCGGCCTATGCGAGCAATATCATCAACGCCACGCCGCAGCTGCCGGCCTATGTCCTGCGCCCCGAGAGCTATGACGACGTGGAGACCGTGGTGCGCCGCGTTCGCACCAAGCAGCCTGTCGCACTGATTTTTGTGGGCGTACGCACCGAAGTTGCCAAGCGCGTCTTGGACTTCTCTTACGGCTTTGCCTGCGGTCTGGGTGCCACGGTCAAGGAGGTGGGCGACCGCGTGTTCATGGTGCTGCCCGCCGGTTGCGAGGTCAAGGATTCGGACCTCAAAAAGCTCCGTGCCGACGGCTACCTTAAGTAAAGACAAGACGAGGAGATTCTCATCAACATCTACACCATTGTCCAGCTGGTCAATACGCTGTTCAACTTTTACTCCACGCTCATCGTGGTCTACTGCCTTATGACGTGGATCCCTATGAAACAGGGTGGATTGCTACAGGATATCGCCGTTGTTCTCGATAGCGTGTGCGGCCCGTGGCTCAATTTGTTCCGCCGGTTTATCCCGCCCATGGGCGGCGTCGATTTTTCACCGGTCGTTGCGATTATTGCGTTGCAGTTGGTGCAGAAGCTGGTTCTGCAACTTCTTATAGGTATACTCATATAAAACTGGCTTAGTAACTCACGTCGGGCGCACGGCGCCAAGGCGAAGATAAAGGAGAACTTGTTATGGCTATTACCCCTGCTGACATTCAGGCTCAGACCTTCTCTGAGGCCAAGCGCGGCTACGATCCCGCCGAGGTCGACGTCTTCCTGGAGACCCTGTCCTCTGAGGTCGACGCCATGCTTGCCAAGATCGTCGATCTTAAGGGTCGTCTGACTGCTACCGAGCAGCAGCTTGCCGATACGCAGGCCCAGCTTGCTCAGGCTCAGGATGCTGCCGCACAGGCCGTTTCCGCCGCCCCCGTGGCCGCTCCTGCACCCGACTTCTCCGCTCAGGAGCGTCAGATTTCCGCTGCCCTGATTGCTGCCCAGCAGACCGCCGAGGGCATTGTCAACGACGCCAACGAGAACGCTGACCGTATCCGCAACGAGGCCGACGCCAAGGCCCGCGAGGTCATCCGTCAGGCCCTGACCGAGAAGCAGGCCGAGCTTGAGGAGATCGACCGTCTTAAGGCTTCCCGTGAGGAGTTTAAGGCCGAGTACCTCAAGCTCATCCAGCACTTCATGGACGATGCTCAGAACTCCTTCCCGTCCGATCTCATGGCTTCCACGCCGGTCGGTTCCGCCGCTTCTCCGGCTGTGACCGTTCCTGCTGCCGAGCCGCTGCCCGTCGCCGAGCCGGTTATCCCCGTTGCCGATCCCTTCGCACCGATCGACAACTTCGCCGCCGACGACCTGGACTAATATCCAGCTATCATGTAGCGCCTAGAAAGGGCCCGCAGCTTGCGGGTCCTTTTTTGTGGCTGCATGCAGTCCGCAAAACAAAACGCCGAGTCCTGCGTTTGAGGGCACAGGACTCGGCGAAGGGCGCGTGGTCAAAGGTGGATTTTAAGGCCTGTCCCAAGAATCTACTTGAGGAGGAAGTCGGGGAGGGGAATGGTGCGGGCCTCGCGATGCTCGGGATCGGCGATATGGTCGGCAGGATAGCCGCAGACGAGCATGTGATAGGGATAGATGCCCTCGGGCAGGCAGAACTGCTCACAGGCCACCTCGGGCTTAAAATGGCACACCCAGCACGTACCCAGGCCCTGCTCCTCGGCCTCCATCATCATCTGATCGCAAACAATCGAGGTGTCGATGGCACTGGAGTTCATCTGGTCATAAGGGCGCACCCAAGCATCGTCAGTAACGCTGCAAATAAGAAAGATAAGCGGAGCCCCAAAGATAGACCCCTCACGAGCAAAGCGCGGCTGACAAGCAGCAGCCTTTTCCAACAACTCCGGAGTATCAAGCACCATCACACGGGTTGGATGATTATTACAAGCAGAAGGAGCAATGCGCCCCGCCTCAACAATGGCATCCACCACCGACTGCTCAACAGGCCGATCCTCAAAAGAACGACAAGAATACCGAGTCCGAGCCAAATCCAAATACCCCATACGAGCCTCCAAAGCTAATAAAACAACCCAAAACTAAGCAAAAGGGTACCCAAAGCAACATTCAGCCAAACGTTTAAGGCGGTCCCAAAGTTTCCAATCGGGCCCCAAGGCCCTGCCAACAAAAGCCCCATCGCTTTCAAAGTATCAGCCAAAGTTCCCAATGGTGGTACGTAAGGGAGCGGGCCCGACCACTAATACCTTTTGAACGACTCTGCTTGCAGCCGGAGTGAAAAAGGTATTAGTGGTCGGGCCCGCGACCGGTGGGATACGTACCCCAATTAACTGTTCTTCATGACAATCGAATCCACGACATCGGCCACATTCTCGCAGCAGTCGGCGCAGTACTCCAGGAAGGCGTACACGTCACGCCAAGCGATGACCTCGAGCGGGTCCTTGCCGTTAACGTGCAGGTTGCGCATGGCGTTGATGTAGAGCTCGTCGGCCTCGGACTCGATGGTGTTGATCTGGATGACAAGCTCGCGCAGGGTCTTGGACTTGCGGTAGTTGGGAAGCTCGACCATTAGGTCCTTCATGGCGCGGCAGGCATCGGTTACCTTGTGGGCGATGACGATGGCGTCGGGATGGATGCTCTGAATGTTGGTGAAGTAGACGCGCTGCACGACGCCCTCGATGCGGTCGAGCACGGTGTCGAGCGAGCAGCTCATCAGATCCAGATCCTCGCGCTCGAGCGGGGTGATAAAGGCGGTGAGCAGGGCGTCTTCGAGCTCGTGGTGCTTCTTGTCTGCCGCATGCTCAATCGCATGCATCTTATCGAGCATGTCGTGGATCTGCGCGGGGTCAAAGTTCTCAAAAATCTTGGTGAGCAGCTCTGCGGCCTGGACGGCGAGGTCGGCGCAGGCGACGTAGTTGTCAAAGTAGAACGAATCGGGTTTCTTTGCCATGAGTGGTCCTTTCGAGGTGAAGATGGGCGGGCGAGGTAATGCAGTCCGGATGGACGTTCGGTTTGACTAGAGGAACATCATGAACAGCTTGGCCATGACAAAGCTGATGAGTCCGCAGGCAGGGAAGGTGAAGAACCAGGTGAACATCATGTCCTTGACGACGCCGAAGTTGATGGCCGAGAGGCGCTTGACGGCACCGACGCCCATAATGGCGCAGGTCTTGATGTGCGTGGAGGACACGGGGATGCCGGTAAGGGTGGCAAGCAGCAGGTTCGCGGCGCCTGCGAGGTCGGCAGAGAAGCCCTGATACTTCTCGAGCTTAACCATGCTCTGGCCGACGGACTTGATGATGCGCTCGCCGCCCACGCTGGTGCCGATGCCCATGGTTGCCGAGCACAGCAGCATAATCCAGATGGGGATGCCGGCATCGCCGACGCTCGTCTGGCCGCTGGCGAAGGCCACGCCTAAAAAGAGCACGCCGATGAACTTCTGTCCATCCTGCGCGCCGTGCATAAAGCTCATGGCCGCGGCACTCGCGATCTGAGCGTATTTAAAGAAGACGTTGGCACGTCGCCTGTTGGCGGCGGCAAACAGAATCGAGACGAGTTTGCACAGGATCCAGCCCATGACAAAACCCAGACCGATGGAGAGCGCCAGGCCGTAGATGACCTTCATCCATTCGTGGACGTTGACGCTGCTCGCGCCGCCGAGGGCGATAGCGGCACCGGTCAGGCCGGCGATAAGGCTGTGGCTTTGCGAGGTGGGGATACCAAAACGCGACGCTGTGGCGCCGTAGACGACGATGGAGAACAGCGCCGCGCAGAGGCACGCGAGCGCCATGGTGCTGTTTCCGCCAAAGTCGACGATATGTGAGATGGTGTTGGCGACGCTCGCGTTAAAGTGCGTCATGATGAGCACGCCGAGGAAGTTGAATGCGGCGCTCATGAGAATGGCGGCGCGGGCGGGCATGCAACGCGTAGTGACGCAGGTCGCGATGGCGTTGGGCGCGTCGGTCCATCCATTGACGAAGATGGCGCCCAACGCGAGGATCACGGTGACGGCAAGGACTGGGTTCGACACAATTTGGCCGAGGAAGGTTGAGAACGTTACGTCCATATATGGGCTTTCTCGAAGTTTGCAGACACGTTACAAAAACATGATAAATCGTATCACCTCCTGTGGGTTTCTTTACCGAGTTCTGATGGGAGAAGTGAACTTTTTGGCACTAAAATTGAATATTAGCCCTGTTGACCGCGGGTGTTCTTTTTGCTAACACGCCATGCGGACACGTGCGATTACTACGACACTCCAAAACCACAGTCTGTTCGCTTTACAACATGCAAACATGCGTTCGATAATAGGAGGCATGGAATATCGACAGACAGATGGCAAAACTCGGCGCGTGCACAAGCAGTATGTGGACGTCGTGGCTCGCATCCTCGCGGGCGGACAGGTCGTGCCGGTCACCGTCTGCTGGGTCGACGGTCGTTGCTTTACGATTGACGAGATTGTCTCGACCACTGGGTTTGGCCTGACGGTTCACGGCATCCGTACGGCAACCTATAAGGTGCGTTTTGGCGGGCACGCGACCGAGTTGTATCTGGAGGACCAGACGCGCGAGCGGGCGGACGGCTCGCAGGCACACGTGATGCGTTGGTGGGTCTGGGCCTTTGATCGCACGCTCGAGGGCGAGCGCCGTAGGTAAGGACGTACGGCATTCGGGTACAATGACAGGAATCTTGTCATCTGCTGCGCCGTCTTTCACGGCGCTTTGTGAAAGGACGAAGTATGAACGATATCCAGGGCTATCAGAACGGCCCCGTCGAGAGCGGCGCAAGCCGCGCCAAGGAGATGTCGCCGCGCGCGTACAATCTCACCATGTCTGCCCTGATCTTCTTGGGCTTTTGCGCCATGGGCGCCGGCGCCTACTTTACGAGCACCATGTCGTTTGCGCGCATGATGATGAGCGGCGCCGCCTTGCCGCTGGTCTTTGGCTCGTTTATTTTGACCATCGTCGGCATGGTCATGATGTCGGCCGCCGCCAGCAAGCAGTCCGTGGGCCTGTCCCTTGTGGGCTACGTAATCTTTGCGAGTACCTTTGGCCTGACCGCGTCGTTTGGCCTTGCCAACTATGACCTGCCCACCATCAACACCGCTTTTATCGCCACGGCCGCCGTCACCTTTGTCTTTGGCGCGCTTGGCGTGACCTTCCCCAAGTTTTTCCAGCGTGTGTATGGCATCGGTTTTGGTATTCTGCTCGCCACTATTCTGGTTGAGATCGTACTGATGTTCATGGGCGTTTCGCAGTCCATCACCGACCTGATCGTGATTGTGGTGTTCGCTGGCTTTATTGGCTACGACACCTATGTTGCCACGACGGTGCCGCCTACGCTGCCCAACGCCGTGCTCATGGCCTCTAACCTGTTCGTGGATATTATCAACGTGTTCCTGCGCATTTTGAACATCCTCGGCCGTCGCGATTAAAGCGCGGCATTGCGACGCTTCCTGCCGGACACGGTAAAACGATGCGAAAGGCGGTCCTTCGGGGCCGTCTTTTTTGTGCGCGGCGGGGTATCATGGATGGGAAAAGCCGATAGCGGCAGCGACAGGAAAGGTGACCACTTATGGCAGACGTCGACAACAGGAACCGTAACCGCAGGTCCAACCGAGCGGGTCAGCCCAATCCCAAGCGCGAGGCCCGTGCCAAGGCCGCCGAGCGTCACGTGGCAACTGTGTCCGAAGCGTGCGCCAAGGATATCGAGCGTTCGCTTGCCGGCGTGTACGAGTTCGATGGTATGCCTGCCGGTTTTGTCGCGGCGATGAAGGCCAAGGCCCAAGTGGCCGACGCTGTCGAGGAACGGGTTGCCGAGGACGTCGAGGGCGCGGAGGCTGCCGAGACCGAGACAGCGCCTGAGCCCGTCGAAGAAATCGCTGAAGCTGAGTCCGCGCCTGCCGCCGAGGAGCCCGCTCCGGTCCTGCCCGAGGTCACCGTGCTCGACGCCTCTGCCACGCAGGCCATTCTGGATAACGGCCGAGGCTACGCGCAATTCTGCGACATGGCCGTGCTCGCCTTTGCCTCGTTCACCAACCCGGGCGGCGGCTACATCCAGGGCTATCTGGGTCAGGAGGCCACGCTCTGTGCCGATTCGTACCTGTACAACGTGCTCGATAAACAGCGCAAATGGTATGGCGAGAACCGTCGCCGCAACATCAACTGCGAGCTTTACCGCAACCGTGCGCTGGTGGTGCCTGCGGTGCGCTTCGACTGCAACCACGTGCATGCGTATGCCGACGTGATCGTGGCCGCCGCGCCCAACGCCAAGCGCGCTCGCCAGGAGTATCGCGTGGGTGACGATGCCCTGCTGGACGCCCTGCGCGATCGCATCCGCTTTGTGCTTGCCATCTGCGACGAGCTGGGTCGCGAGAAGCTCGTGCTGGGCGCTTGGGGCTGCGACAACAACGGCTTTGACGCCGAGGCCGTGGCCGAGCTCTTCCGCAAGGAGCTCGCATCGGGCGACTTTAAGGTCAAGCAGGTCTTTTTTGCCGTGCCCTCTACGCGCTGGGACGAAGATTTTGCCAAGTTCGAGCACGTGCTGGCAAACTTCCCCGAGCGCAACGAGGAGTCCTATGCCCAGGTTGCCGCTCGCGCTGCGGCAGCCCGCGCCGCCGAGCAGGCCCAGGCTGCCGCCGAGGACGATGAAGACGATGACGATTGGCGCAAGTACCTGTAATCGGTATGTGCTGACAGATAGGTCGATTCGGCGGGAGAGACTGCTCCCGCCGACTTTTTACTAGAGGAAGGGCTTACGATGAAAAACGTTCTGTGCTTTGGCGACAGCAATACCTACGGCTATGATCCGGCGGGCATGCGCGACGGCACCGCGGTACGCTATGCGCACGATGTGCGCTGGTGCGGCGTGGCCCAGCGCGATCTGGGCGAGGGCTGGCACGTGATTGAGGAAGGCCTCAACGGCCGCACGACGGTGCGTGACGACATGTGCCATCTGGACACTAATCTCAACGGCATCCGCGCGTTGCCGATGCTGCTCGAGGCTCATAAGCCGCTGGATGCGATCGTGATTATGCTGGGCACCAACGACTGCAAGACGGTCTTTAACGTGGGGGCTGCCGATATCGCTGACGGTGCCATGGCGCTGATTCGCACCGTCCGCGCGTTTCCCTGGACCGAAGCCGCGCCCTGCCCGCGTATTCTGCTGATGGCGCCTATCAAGATTAAACCGCAGATCGCCGATGTGTACATGACCGACTTTGACGAGCGCTCCGTCGAGGCCTCGGAGCATTTTGCCGAATACTATGCGTATGCTGCTAAACAGTTTGGCTGCGACTTTTTGAATGCCGCTGATTTTGCCGAGCCGGGCGATATCGATTATCTGCACATGATGCCCGAAAGCCACGAGAGCCTGGGCCACGCCGTGGCAGCCAAGCTCCAAGAGATGCTCGGAGAGTAGCGCGACCCCAAGCCACCGCAAAGGGGACAGGCGCCTTTGCGGTGGCTTGGGCTGCGAATCTTAATATTGCCACATGTGGTTGACGGGGCCAGAGCCTTTGCCCATGTCCAGGCCGGCGGCCAGAGCGCCTGTCAGGTAGGCCTTGCCGGCGTTGACGGCGTCGGCAAGATCCATGCCCTGAGCCAGCGCGCAGGCGATGGCGGACGAGAGCGTGCATCCGGTGCCGTGTGTGTTGTCGGTCTCGATGCGCTTGTGGCGGAACCACGTGGTGAGTGGATCTCCCAGATGGTTGCCCTCGTCATCGAGTGGCGCGGGTTCGGCCAGTACATCGTTGGCCTCGTTGACAAGATGCCCACCCTTAACGAGGGATGCGCAACCAAAGCGGCGGGTGAGGAGCATGGCAGCATTTTGCTGCGTGCGCTCGGAGTCGACCTCGTAGTCGAGCAGGGCCATGGCCTCGGGAATATTGGGCGTGATAACCGTCGCTAGCGGGAACAGGCGGCGGGTGAGCGCCTCGGCGGCATCTTCGGCAATCAGCCGCGCGCCCGAGGTGGCGACCATGACGGGGTCGACGACGATATGACGCGCGCCGTACTGGCGCAGCTTCTCAGCGATCACGCGGATCAGCTCAATGGAGGAGACCATACCGATCTTCACCGCGTCGGGGAAGATATCGGTAAACACCGCGTCGAGCTGCTCTGCGAGGAAGTGCGGAGTGGACTCGAGAATGTCGGTGACGCCGGTGGTATTCTGGGC
>URNM01000014.1 GCA_900549185.1 uncultured Collinsella sp.
TCAGTGTCTCGTGGGCTCGGAGATGTGTATAAGAGACAGGAGCAGGACTGTAGAGCAGCAAACTTAACCCCTGCCCCGGCACCCGGCGGGCAACCTATCCCTTGTACTCTATCAAGGTAAAGTGTATGATTCTGAACGTTACACGACTCACTTTACTTAACTAAAGTGCCACCAAGGGGGAATACCATGAATACCGATATGTCTCGTCGTCAGTTTGTTGGTCTAGCCGGCTCGCTCGCCACGGTGCTTGGCCTTGGTCTTGTCGGTTGCGGCGGTGGTGCCGGCAAGGGCTCCGCTGCTGGCTCTGCCGCGGCCAAGGATGTGAAGGGCGCTGCGGAGTCCAAGAAGCTCGTGGTGGGCTTTGATAAGTCCTATCCTCCGTACGGCTTTGTGGGCGACGATGGCGAGTACACCGGCTTTGATCTCGATCTGGCCAAGGCTGTTGCCGATAAGCAGGGCTGGGAGGTCAAATACGAGGCCATCGACTGGGATGCCAAGGATACGCTGCTTAACTCGGGCGCCATCAACTGCATCTGGAACGGCTTTACCATGGAGGGCCGCGAGGACGACTACACGTTCTCCGAGCCGTACATGCTCAACGAGCAGGTGCTGGTGGTAAAGAAGGATGCAGGCATCAAGAGCTGGGACGATCTTGCCGGCAAGACCGTGATTACCCAGACCGATTCCGCTGCGCAGGATGTGCTTGAGGGTGACCAGAAGGATCTGGCGGCGACGTTTGCCACGCTCGACACCATCGGTGAGTACAACACGGCCTTCATGCAGCTCGAGAGCGGCGCGGTCGATGCCGTGGCGTGCGACCTTTCGATTGCCCAGTATCAGCTTGCCGCCAAGCCCGATGCTTATACGCAGCTTGATGAGCCGCTGTCCAGCGAGCACTACGCCGTCGGCTTTAAGAAGGGCGACACCAAGTCGGCCGACGCCGTGACCGAGTCGCTCAAGGCACTCTATGAGGACGGCACGGTCAAGGACCTGTGCGACAAATATGCGAGCTACGGCCTGTCCTTCGACAACTGGGTTCTCAAATAACCACAGCACCCAACCTTGCGGCTCCAACCCTCCTCGCGTACCAAAGTACGCTTCGTCGGGCTTGTCGCTCGCAATCTTGGGCACTGTGCCTATTTGAGAATAAGATCAGCCGTTCTGTTGCTGCGAAGGAGAAGGTAGGTTGTCTATCCAAGTCATGATGCAGATGCTTGGCCAGGGATTCTTGGTCAGTTTGCAGTTGTTTGTGCTGACGCTGCTGGGGTCGATTCCGCTGGGAATCCCCGTGGCGTTTATGCGCATGAGCAAAATCGCGCCGCTTCGCTGGATTGCGCGCATCTACATTTCGGTCATGCGCGGTACGCCGCTCATGCTGCAGATGTTTGCCATCTACTTTGCCCCGTACTACGTGTTTGGCATTTCGCTCACGCCCGATTCCAAGTGGACGGCGTGCGTTGTGGCGTTCATCATCAACTACGCCGGTTACTTTGCCGAGATCTATCGCTCGGGCCTGCAGTCCATTCCGCGCGGTCAATACGAGGCTGCCGAGGTGCTGGGCTATTCGCGCGTGCAGACGTTTCTGTATATCGTGATGCCGCAGGTCGCCAAGCGTATTCTGCCGGCGATGGGCAACGAGATCATCACACTGGTCAAGGACACGTCGTTGGCGTTTGCCATCGGCGTGGGCGAGATGTTCTCGACGGCCAAGGCGCTGGTCGCCTCGCAGGTGAGCATGGTGCCGTTTGCAATCGCGGCGCTGATTTACTGGGTCTTTAACTTTGTGGTCGAGATGCTGCTGGGCGCCGCCGAGAAAAAATTGGATTACTACCATGATTAATTCGGTAATGAATATAGCGAACGCGCGCAAGGCGTTTGGCGGCAATGAGGTGCTCAAGGATATCTCGCTCGAGGTAAAGCGTGGAGAGGTCGTGGCGATTATCGGGCCTTCGGGTGGCGGCAAGTCCACGCTGCTGCGGTGTGCCACGCTGCTCGAGACGCTCGACGGAGGCTCGCTCTCGTTTGGTGACCTTGCCGTTGCGACGGATGCGGGTTCGGGCGCAGTCTATGCGAAGGGCGATGTGCCCAGGCAGGCGCGCTCGCGGTTTGGTCTGGTGTTTCAGAACTACAATCTGTTTCCGCACTATACCGTGATGAAAAACATCACCGATGCTCCGATTCGCGTGCTCAAGCGTCCGCGCGAGCAGGCGGAAGCCCGCGCTCACGAGCTGATTGCGCAAATGGGGCTGACGGGCAACGAGAACAAGGTGCCCTGCGAGCTTTCGGGCGGTCAGCAGCAGCGCGTGAGTATTGCCCGTGCCCTGGCGCTCGACCCGGAAATCTTGTTCTTTGATGAGCCGACCTCGGCACTCGATCCAGAGCTGACGGCCGAGGTTCTGCGCGTCATCAAGGATCTGGCCGCGCAGAATATGACGATGGTGATCGTGACCCACGCGATGCAGTTTGCCCGCGACGTTGCTGACCGCGTGGTCTTTATGGACGGCGGTCGTATTGTCGAGGAAGGTCCTGCCGAGCAGGTCATCGACCATCCGCGCGAGCAGCGCACGCGTGAGTTCTTGAGCCGTATCGAGGGATAGGCCCAGCTATTTACTCGACTGTTTATTGAGGTGAAACCGCCGCAGGTCTTATGATCTGCGGCGGTTTTTTGCATCCGCGGGATTCAATAATCGCCTCGCATGCGTTCCCCTTCCTCTCGCCGCCTGTATACGTACGTGCGCCGAAAGGTGTGCATGGACAGTCGCCTGTGAGGGTAGGGTGATGGCATAGGACATTTGGAGGGTGAGTCGGCTCGGCTGCCGACCATGCTGCTCCCGGGACGGCACCGACCGCGAACTCTCCCCGTTGGCGTCGCGCATCGCGCGCGGCCCTGCAAGGAGGTCATCATGGGTGCTCCCAAGACCGGCAATGTAAGGAACGTGGTGCTCGTAGGCCAAGGCGGGGTGGGCAAGACTTCACTCGCCGAGGCCATGCTCCACCTTTCCGGTAAGACCGCCCGCCTGGGTGGCCACGACGGCACCAAGCCCACGCTCGACTATGACCCCGAAGAGGTCAAGCGTTCATTCTCCATCTCGACGACCATTGCGCCGATCGACTGGAAGGGCGCCCGCATCAACGTGCTTGATGCTCCGTGCTATCCCGATTTTATCGGCGACGCCTTTGCTGCGATGAGCGTTTGCGAGACGGCTCTGTTTGTGGTCGACGCCGAGGCCGGCCCGCAGCCGACGACGGTTAAGCTTTGGTACGCCGCCGAGGATCTGCGCCTGGCGCGCGCGGTGTTCGTAAACCGCCTGTCGCGTCCCGAGGCCAGCTTTGCGTCCACCATGGAACTGCTGCAGGAGCGCTTTGGTACACGCTTGGGCGCCGTGACCCTCCCCTGGGGCGAGGGCGAGGACTTTGACGGCATCATCGACCTGGTGCGCATGAAGGCGCGCCATTGCAACGGCACTGAGGCCGTTGAGTCGGAGATCCCCGAGGAGTATCGTGCCCAGGCTGAGGAGGCCCACGACCATCTGTGCGAGTTGGTGGCCGAGGCCGACGATGAGCTGATGATGAAGTACCTGGAAGGCGAGGAGACGCTGACGCAGGAGGAGCTCGAAGGCCTGCTGTCGAAAGCGATCGCCGAGCGCATCTTTGTGCCGGTCTTTGCGGGCGATTGCATTAAGGAGCAGGGCGTCAACTCGCTGATGGACGACATTGCCACGTACTTCCCGGCGCCGACTGACTACGGCGAGATGCCGCTCATCGACGGCGACTCGCTCAAGATCTCGAGTGACGATGACCGCCCGGTGGCCTTTGTGTTTAAGACCCTGGCCGACCCGCAGCAGGGTCGCATCAGCTTTATCAAGGTGCTGACAGGTACGCTTGAGCCGGGCCTTGAGCTGATCAATGCGCGCACGCGCAAGAGCGATCGTCTGGCTCACCTGTATGTGATGTGCGGCCGCGACATGACCGAGGTCGGTCACGCCTATGCCGGCGACATCATCGTGGCGCCCAAGCTGGCGGCCGAGACGGGCGATACGCTCTCGATTACCGGCAAGGTCGAGGCTGCGGCGTTTAAGTTCCCCAACTCGCAGTACCGCATTGCCATCGAGGCCGAGAACCGCGGCGATGAAGAGAAGCTCTACACGTTTATCGAGAAGGCATGCAAGGCCGATCCGACCATGAGCATCGATCGTGACGAGGAGACCGGGCAGACCATCATTTCGGCGGTGGGCGAGGCGCAGGTTTCGGTGCTGCTCAATCGCCTTGAGGACCGTACCAAGGTTGTGGCAAAGAGCGTTCCGATCCGCATTCCGTATCGCGAGACCATCCGCCGCACGGCAAGCGCTCAGGGCCGCCACAAGAAGCAGACAGGCGGCGCCGGTCAGTACGGCGACTGCTGGCTGCGCGTGGAGCCGCTCATTGGGCCCGACGGCACGAGCGACGGCTATGAGTTTGTTGACGAGGTCGTGGGTGGCCGTATTCCACGCTCGCTGATCCCCGCCGTGGACAAGGGCGTCCAGGAGACCATGAAGGACGGCATCATTGCCGGCTATCCGCTCACGGGCATTCGCGTGGCTGTGTACGACGGTTCGTATCATAGCGTCGACTCCAACGAGATGGCGTTCCGCGCGGCGGCTCGCATCGGTCTGCGCAAGGCATGCGCCGATGCCGACCCGGTGGTGCTGGAGCCCATCGAGGAAATCACGGTGACTATCCCCGAGAGCTATGCCGGCGCCGTGATGGGTGACATCTCGGCATCGCGCGGTCGCGTGACGGGCATGGAGACCGATGAGCGCGGCGATACCGTGGTTATCGCTCAGGCGCCGCTGGCCGAGCTGACGGATTATTCGACGCGCCTGCGCTCTATCACGCGCGGCACGGGCGACTTTACCATGAAGCCCGCAGGCTACGAGCAGGTGCCTTATGACGTTCAGGCCAAACTGGTCGAGCGCTATGAGGAGGGCCGTGCCAAGTAGCGTGTGGCGCTGCCTGCAATGTAGGTACTGACGAAAAGGCCGCCCTGGGTAACCGGGGCGGCCTTATTTGATCCCTTTGGGACGGAGGAAAACGGATCATTTTTTGGGTTACGGACGGCGCGGTCGGCACTAGTCTCCGGATGCCTGGTTGCGGCCGGTGGCGTAGTCGATCTGCACATGCGGCTGCAGGTTGTAGCAGTATACGTGGAAGCACAGCGTCTTGCCGTGGTCCTCGACCGATTGCGCCTCAAGGCGCACGCCGCGGCAGACAAGTTCCTCTTCGTTATACATAGGCGTGACGCGGTAGAGCACGTGGTTGCCCGTTTCGCGGATGTAGTCGAGAATCTGCTCCTCAAACGGTAGCATGCCCGTCTCGTTGAGATAGCGCGTGCCGGTGAGGAGATCCTTGCGATTGGCGTTTTCGCCGCAGAGCGACCAGGCGATGAGGTGGCAGCGGTTGTAGAGGCTCTGGCCCGGAATAAAGTCGTAGCGCTGCTGATGCCATCCGGCGGGATGGATGCGCGAGATATCGCCGCGCTTGCCTTGACCGAGCGAGTCGGGGCCCACGCAGGCGAGCGCTTTGCGAGTGCGGCCCATACTGTCGAGCTTGGAGAATTTCTTAAAGCAGCCCTCTTCTGCAGCGCGTTCGTATTCATCGAGTGTGAATGACGGCATGCCGAGCGGGTGCGTGCTGTCGGCGCGAAGGGCGACGTAGGGATTGCCGGCGTAGTCTGGAATGCTGCTGAGATATACGCCGCGGGCGCGGTTGAGATCTGGGTTTTCCACTTCGTCGATGGGGGTGGCGGCACTGTCCGCGGAGGCAACGTTGCCGTTGGTGTTGGTCGCGGTGGATTCGGAGCCATCGCCGGAGTCCTCGGAGCTTGCTGTTCCCGATTCGAGCCGGGCAACCAGGTCTGCCTCGTCGTCGGTGCGGCTGGGACTCTCGTTTTGTTTTTCGGCCAGAGCCGTCGCCTGCTCATCGCTTTGCGGCGACAACAACTTGGGCGCTCCGTCGAGCGACCCTGTGAACAACGCAAACCCCAGCACCACGGCGGTGCCGATGGAAAGTACTTGCTTGTAGGCGGACTTGCGCGACATTGCGGCTCCTGGATGGACGGTTGGGAATCTACCAGTCTAGCAGGAGCCGGCAGGGGCCGTTCTGTCGAACAAATACTCAAGATTTGGGATAGACGTTACTGATTCATTTGCCTCATATGGAGCTGCGGCGGTTGTGTACATGGAATCAGTCGGCGTTTCTCCAGATAAAACCTGCCAAAATAAGCCTGTCCCTTTTTGGTAGGTTAATCGTGAGCTATTTCACCGCAACTTAGGGCACGGTTGGGATGTGTGCACTTTAAAAAGAAGAACCCATGATTAGAGAGGTCGCGCTCGTCTCTCTAAATGTCTCTATAAAGAGAAAGTCAGTTAAAGAGATAACATTGGGCAATCTAACAGTGAATTCGATACATCTCTCTAAATGTCTCTCTAAAATAAGGTGCTTATCTCTCTAAAGTTAGAGAGATATACTATACTTTAGAGAGATAAATCTATCGTTTTAGAGAGACGGAATGCCAATGCTGCTGGATGAACCTCTTGGCCTTATCGTTGAGCGCCTTCGCAGGCGGGGGACTGATGACGCATCGGTAGAAGTTAAAGCCTGCACGAATAAATTGAGCGCAGACGTATGGGAGACAGTGAGCGCTTTTGCGAACACTGCGGGTGGACTCATTATTTTGGGCCTGAACGAAGCCGAAGGGTTTGTTCCTTCGGCTAACTTTGCTATCGATAGGGTGCGCGATCAGTTTGTTTCGGGTATCGGAGACGGAGGCTCAGCGGCAGTGGTGACCCATGCGCCGCGGTACGAGCTTGATCGAGGCGAGGTCGACGGGCTCCAGGTGCTTCTGGTGCGCATCTTTGAACTTGAGCTTAAAGCGAAGCCTTGCTATATCGGCGCGCGCGGCGTGCAGAACGGTAGCTACAAGCGCGTGGATGATAAAGATATCAAGATGTCACCCGCTGAGCTATATGAGCTGCAGAGTGCGTTGCTTCCGAGCGATGCAGACGGCACGGTGGTTTCGGAGGCAACGGTCGAGGATTTGGATCCAGATGTCGTGCGGTCTATTATCGCAAATCGCCGGCTACAGACCCCGCGCGTTTTGCGCGGGGCCGATACGCTGGAAAAGCAGCTGGTCAGACTCAATATCACTACAAAGGATGGTGCCGTGAAGCTCGCGGGGCTTCTGTCGGCGGGAATTTACCCCCAGCAGTTCTATCCCAAACTGATGATCGATGTCGCCGTTCATTCCGATGTGGAAAAATCTGCACCCGGGCAACCCCGGTTTATTGACCGCCAGTTGTGCGATGGCCCGATTCCGGCTTGCATCGAAGATGCCCTTGCCGCGATTGGACGAAACTTGCGCAAAGCGACGATAGTGCAAGGCGCTGGCAGAAGGGAGGATTGGGAAGTTCCCCAGGAGGTTTTGCGCGAGGCCTTGGCAAATGCCTGCATCCATCGAGAATATTCGCCCATGTTTGTGGGGCAGGCCGTGAGTGTCGATATCTATCCAGACAGAATAGAGATCAAAAACCCTGGCGGGCTTTGGGGCGGAAAGACGGTGGACAATCTTGCAGACGGGGAATCGCGCTGCCGAAACCCAAAGCTCATGAGCCTAATGGGGGCGACGCCGTTAGAGCATGCCGAGGGGGCCGTTGCGGAAAGCCAGGGATCTGGTATCCCGGCTATGATTCGCGAGATGGAGTCTCGTTCGCTTGGCAGGCCGAAATTTATCGTTAAGGCCGATTCGTTTACGGTGCTGCTTTCCCGGCACGGGGCGGAGCTTGCTGAAAACCGCACGTGGATTCAGAGCCATGTGGGCACCGAGCTGACGGATCGCGAGGAAACACTGCTCATGTTTATGCGGGAGCATGGGTGCGTATGCGATGTTCAAAAAATACGAGAGGCCCTGAAGTGGGATTCGGATGACATTCGCCTGATCTGCGGGGACCTTGTGGATAAACATGTCCTGTCAAAATGCGGCAAAGACACGTATGAAATTATCGATATGAACAGAGAATCGTCAGCTTCGACGGCGGATAGGATCCTGGAGGCTCTCAGCGCCGAAGTGGATATGACGGCGCGAGAAATAGCGGTTGCATCGGGGGTCAGAATTTCGTCTGTCCGTTACCATCTGCCAAAAATGGCAGATAAAGGACTCATTGAGGTAATGGGTTCATCGACGAGCCACAATCGCCGATATCGGAAGAAGTAGATGCAGCCGGACCGCCCCTCTAGTGTCTCTCGAAGTTAGATGGGCGCTAGAGGGGCGACTGCCTCGCGATATTTCCCCAGATAAAACCTGCCAAAATAAACCTGTCCCTTTTTGGCAGGTTACTGATTCATGTTGCCGTGGATGTAGGGGGTGACCTCGGGGGAGATATGGTCGCAGCCCAGCTCGCGCAGCGCGGACTCGATAACGGCGGGCAGCGGGGTTTTGCCCTCGGCATCGACGGCGGCACCGCCGAGGGTGGCAATCTTGGCGACATCTGCGGGTGCGGCCTCGATATGCATGCAGCCGCCGACCAAGCGCGCGCGTACCTGTGCCAGATCAAAATCGTGCAGGTAATCCTCGCAGGCGCGAATCAGGGAGACCTTCTCGCGCGTAAGCTCCTCGCCCGTGGGGACGCGCGTGGCAAGGCAGGCTCCCGCCGGCAGTTTCCAAACGGGATAGCCCCATGCGCGCAGCAGCTCGCGCTCTTCGTCCTTGGTAAAGCCGACCTCCATAAGAGGGGAGCGTACGCCGAGCTCTTCTGCCGCACGCATGCCGGGGCGGTAGTCACCGCGATCGCTTGCATTGCTGCCATCGATGACGGTGGGAAAGCCGAGCGACTTGGCGTGGTTGACGATGGCGGTAAAGCCGGCGTGCTTGCAGTGGTAGCAGCGATTAGCATCGTTGCAGGCTACTTGGGGGAGCTGCAGCTGATCGACCGAAAGATTGAGCACGGGGAGCTTAAAATGTGCCCCTTCATTGGCTTGTCCATCAACGGACCGCTCAAACGAGGCCTGTTCGGGCGTGCCGATGAGCGGCGTGGTGAGATGGACGAGGAGGGTATTGGTAGGCATGATGCGGGCGCATACGGCGGCCAAAAAGCTGCTGTCGACGCCACCGGAAAACCCGATAGCCACGCGCCCGTATGCCAAAAGCAGCTGTTCGAGCGCCGATAGCTTGTCTTGAAGCTCCTCTGCGGGTGCCGTGGTGTCTAAAATCATGAAACGGTCCTTATCGTTGAGTACTCGGTCGAAAACTATAATCCTAATGCGTTACTTGCCATAAGTCTTCTATCTATGTAACGAAAGTGCAATATGCTATATACGTTATATACAAGTTTGTAAGTGCGGTAGAGTGGTAGTAACACAATCCGGTGAGGGGGCCGATATGATCAAGGCTGTTATTTTTGACATGGACGGAACGCTGGTCGACACCGAGCGTTTGGGGATTAAGGCCTGGAAGGCAGGCGCCGCTGAGCTGGGGCTCGCGATTGATGAAGCGCTGATCCATCAGTTTATCGGCCGCACGCTGCCCGATGTTATGGACATCCTTGATAAGCATTATGGCAGCCACGAAACCACCGAGGCGATCTATCGTCGCCACAAGGAGATTCGCGACGAGATGGTCAAGACCGAACTGGAACTTAAGGCCGGCGCCGCCGAGTGCCTAGACGAGCTGCTGGCTGCGGGCTATCACGTTGGTCTAGCGACGTCATCGCGCCTCGTTACGGCCGAACGCAACCTTAAGATGGTCGGCCTCTTTGACAAGTTTGAAACGGTGACCTGTGGCGAGGACGTCGTGCACGGCAAGCCCGACCCCGAGATGTATCTGCTCGCCTGCGAGCGCGCGGGCTTTGCTCCCGAGGAATGTGCCGTGGTCGAGGATTCGCGCAACGGCTGCGTCTCGGGCATCACGGCCGGATGCCATGTCTTCGCCGTCCCCGATATCGTGCCGCTGCCGCAGGACGTGGTGGATGGCTGCGAGGCCGTGCTCGATACGTTGTTCGATCTGGCGGCGGCAGTCAAGGCCGTACGCTAGACAATTGCGGTGTTGAAACGAGCAATTGCCCACGTTTGCGCTCAAGCAAAAGGGGCCCGGCAATGGTCGGGCCCCTTTTGCTTAAGCGGCGACATAGCATACTTGCGGGCGTGCTATAGATACGCGCCGAGGTTGATGGCCGTGGCGTCGGTCTGGGTGCTTGCCTGGGTGCTGGCGCGCTCCAGTAGGAACGGACGTACCAGTTCTTGGCGGTTGATATCCTCGGCGGCGGTGACTGCGGTGACGGTGCGCGCTGCAGAGCCGACGCGGATATGCTTGGTCTTTGCCGGGGCCTTGTTCTCGATTTGCTCCATCAGCAATTGAACGCCCTTGCGGCCAATCTCGTAGCCCGGGGGCGCTACCGTAGTGAGCGGGACCGATCCGCTCCAAGCGAGTGGGTTGCCATCGCAGCCTGCTACGCGTACTTGCCCGGGGACAGAGATGCCCTTGTCGACCAGCGCCGAGATAACGCCCGAGGCCAACACGTCGGTCAGGCCGACGACAAAATCGGGGCGTTCGTTCGCGGGGCGCTCGGCGATTTGGGCACCGATGCCGTAGCCGTCGGCAGCGGTATTCCATTCGCCGGCGTCGATGACTTCGATCTTGATATCGGGGTGCAGAGCGAGGGCCTTGTGAATGCCAAGGACGCGCAGGGTGAGCTGCATAAATGCTGCTCGACCCACAACGACAATATGGTGCGCGCCGCGGGCGATGGCGAGTTCGGCAATGATGCGACCTTGGGCCTCGTTGTCGGCCGCTACGTAGTAGCCGGGCTCGGAGCAATGGATGTCCAGGTGGACGATCGGCACGGGCATCTTGGTCATGGCGGGGTGCCAGTCGGGGGATGCCATGGGCTGAACCATGACGCCGGACATCTGGGTGCCCATAAAGTAGCGCAGGTAATGGTCCTCGAGAATATCGTCGTTATCGGCGTTGGCGATGAGCAAGTCGTAGCCGTGCTTGCGGGCCTCGTTGTGGGCGCCGCTGGCGATTTGGAGTGAAAAGCCGTGGTCGAGACGGGGGAGCACCAGGCCAAAGGACTTGGTGGCGCCGCCCGCGAGCTGACGAGCGCTTTGGTTGGGCAGGTAGCCAAGGCGATTGATGGTCTCGTTGATGAGCTTGAGGGTCTCGGGGCGCAGCTTTTCGGGGTGGTTGAGCGCGTTGGAAACCGTGCCCAGCGAAACTCCGGCCTCGCGCGCGACGTCGCTGATTTTTACCTTTGCCATAGCGGCCCCTTTGATGCGTTTCAAGTACAAGCCAGATTGTAGCATCCCAAACCAACCAAAAAGGGATAGGTTTATTTTGGCAGGTTTTATCTGGGGAAACGCTGTTGCCAACGCGACCACCACGAAGGGGACAGGTGCCTTTGTGGTGGTTTGGACCGGCTGGACGTGTGTGCATCGGGTGGTATCTAAGTTGAGATACCACTTCTGGTATATCAGCTTGCGTTTGCGTGAGTACAATACTCGAACGTTGTACGTCTCAGCGCCCCTTGTGCGTGGACGTCTTGCAGTCACGCGAACGAAGGGATTTATCTTATGTGCGGAATCGTCGGCTACACCGGCTCTGATATTGCAAAGAACATCCTGGTTACGGGCCTCAAGCGTATGGAGTATCGCGGCTATGACTCCTCGGGCGTCGCGCTCGAGGTGGGCGAGGGCGCCGCGGCGCACCTCGACGTCATCCGCCGCGTGGGCAAGGTCGCGGGCCTGGAGAGCGAGCTTTCCAACATCGACAGCGACGCTACCTGCGGTATCGGTCACACCCGTTGGGCCACCCACGGCAAGCCCTCCGTCGTTAACGCTCACCCCCACACCAGCTGCGACGGTCGTATCGCCATCGTCCACAACGGCATCATCGAGAACTTCGCCGAGCTGCGCGAAGAGCTGGAGGGCCGCGGCCATCACTTTAAGAGCGAGACCGATACCGAGGTCTTCGCGCATCTGATCGAAGAGGCTTATGCCGAGACGCACGACCTGATGGCCTCCGTGCGCGAGGCGTGCACCCACGTGGTCGGTGCCTATGGTCTGGCCGCCGTGTGCGCTGACGAGCCCGGCGTGATCGCCGTGGCCCGCAAGGATTCCCCGATCGTGGTCGGCGCGGGCGAGACCGGTTCCTACGTTGCCTCTGACGTGATTGCACTCATCGACGCCACCCGCGATGTCGTGGTGCTCGAGGACGGTCAGTTTGCCAAGCTCACGCCCGCAGGCGTCGAGTACACCGACGAGGCCGGCAACGTTATCGAGCCCAAGGTCACCCACATCGACTGGGACCTGGACATGGCAGAAAAGGGCGGTTATCCCGACTTTATGCTCAAGGAAATCCACGAGCAGCCGCGCGTCGTGCGCGACACGCTGGTCGGTCGTATGACGCCGGCCGGCGAGCTTGACATCGACGAGCTGGGCCTTTCGCTCGAGGAGCTCAACGACATCGACCGCGTCTACGTGATCGCTTGCGGCACCAGCTATCACGCTGGCCTCATTGCTAAGAATCTCATTGAGGGCTGGGCTCGCATCCCCACCGAGGTGGAGGCGGCCAGCGAGTTCCGTTACCGCAATCCCATCATTACGCCGACGACGCTCGTCGTGGCCGTGTCCCAGTCGGGCGAGACGGCCGATACCCTTGCCGCCATTCGCGACGCGCGCATCAAGGGTGCCAAGGTCTTCGGCATCACCAACGTGGTGGGCAGCCCCGTGGCGCGTGAGAGCGACGGCGTCATCTACACCAAGGCCAACAAGGAGATCGCGGTCGCCTCGACCAAGAGCTTTATCGGCCAGGTTGTGAGCCTCACGCTTTTGGCTCTGCTGCTGGCGCAGGTCAAGTACCGCCTGACCACCAAGCAGGCACGCATGCTGTTCCGCGAGCTTTCCGATACGGCCGAGCAGATCCAGTGGATTTTGGATACCCAGACCGAGGCCGTTCATGAGGCCGCCCTGCTGTGCAAGGACGCGCAGTCGGCGCTGTTCGTGGGCCGTGGCATGGGTGCCGCTATTTCCTACGAGGGCGCGCTCAAGCTCAAAGAGGTCAGCTACCTGCACGCCGAGGCCTACGCCGCCGGCGAGATGAAGCACGGTCCCATCGCCCTGATCGACCCGGGCTTCCCCGTCATCGCTGTGGCCACCAAGAGTGCCACCTACGACAAGACCGTGTCGAACCTCATGGAGTGCAAGGCGCGCGGCGCCAAGGTCATCGTCGTTGCCACCGAGGGCGACGAGGAGATCAACAAGATCGCCGACTGCATTATCCGCGTGCCAGCAGTCCGCGACGTGTTCAGCCCCATCACGGCGAGCGTCCCGCTGCAGCTGCTCGCCCGCGAGGTCGCCATCCTGCGCGGCTGCGACGTCGACCAACCCCGAAACCTGGCGAAAAGCGTCACGGTCGAGTAGTTGGTTCCGCCGTTCTAGCGACTAAGGCCCGGCTCCGCATCAAGACGGAGTCGGGCCCTGTTTCATTTGACCAGATAAAACCTGCCAAAATGAACCTGTCCCTTTTTGGCAGGTTAGCGGAGCTTGCTGGTCTCGAAGTACTCGGGGAACTGGTCCAGAACCTCGGTTTGGTTGCGGAACATCATATGCAGGTGCTTGCTGACCAAAAAGCTCGCTTCGATGGGGTCGCGACCGGCGATAGCGCGGCGAATCTGCTTGTGCTCGTTCACGATGTCCTGATTGTCGAGAACCTGCGTGGCAGCGCGCAGCCAGCGGAAGCGCTCAAGGTCGGCATTGGTCTCTTCGAGCCACGACCACACGGTGCTGCGACATGCGATGCTAAAAATCATGTGATGCATGAGGTTGTCGCTCAAAAAGAAGCCGATGCGATCCTCTTCGGCCATGGCCTTTTCCTGCAGCGCGATGGCGCGGTCGAGCTGCTCGATGCCGGCCGACGTGGCGCGCGCACAGCACTCCACAATCACTTGCTTTTCCAGATGCTCGCGGATGTAACAGGCACTCTCGGCAAGGGTGAGGTTGATGGGTGAGACGTAGGTGCCGCTCTGGGGCACGGTGCGCACCAGGCCTTCCTGCGCCAAGCGAACCAAAGCCTCGCGCACGGGCGTGCGACCCATGTCCAGGTCATCGCAAAGCTGCTTGACGCCCAGCTTTTCGCCCGGCTTGTAGTCCAGGTAGACGATTTTGCGTCGAATGGTGTGGTAGGACTGGTCCTGTAGGCTCGTTTCCTGCTCGCCGACGTGCATCGATTCTTCCATAGCGCCTCGCAACTGTTCTATCAAACTCATATGTCAGTTGTTAATTATGCCGCGAATCAGCTCTCCGCGGTGGGTAATTCGGCTGTTGCCTGAGAACTATTGCGGCATCTTAGTCTGTGTTTGCGCAAGGCTGCGCTCAATGTTGCCGTATCATAAGCCGTCGCAAACGTGAAATAGAAAGAAGGAATCCCATATGCAACTGGCAAATATCGTACGCGAGCGCTGGAAAGGCGTCTTGTTCTGCCTAATCATCGCCATTCCCGCGACGTTGCTCGGCAAACAAATTGAGGTGGTCGGCGGTCCGGTATTCGCCATCCTCTTTGGCATGGTCCTGGCGCTCGTCTTTCCCAAGAATCGTCGCGAACCGCTCGCCGCCGGCGTTACCTATACGTCCAAAAAAGTCTTGCAGTACGCGGTTATCCTGCTTGGCTTTGGCATGAACCTCTCCCAGATTCTGTCCAAGGGCGCCCAGTCGCTGCCGATTATCGTGGCGACAATCTCGACCTCGCTTGTCATCGCCTTTGTGCTCTGCCGCGTTATGAACGTGCCGGGCAAGATCGCGACGCTTGTGGGTGTGGGTTCGTCGATTTGCGGCGGTTCTGCCATCGCCGCGACCGCGCCCGTCATCGATGCCGACGATCGCGAGATTGCCCAGGCCATCTCGGTCATCTTCCTGTTTAACGTTATCGCGGCGCTCGTGTTTCCGACGCTCGGCGGCATGCTCGGGCTGACCAACGAGGGCTTTGGCCTGTTTGCCGGCACCGCCATCAACGACACCTCGTCCGTAACGGCCGCGGCGAGTGCCTGGGACAGCATGCATCCCGGCGCCAATGTGCTCGAGAGCGCCACGGTGGTCAAGCTCACCAGGACGCTGGCCATTATTCCCATCACGTTGGTCCTCGCATGCTGGCAGATGCATCTGGCGCGCAAAGCCGGCGGCGACGCCAAAAGCACGTTCTCCCTTAAACGCGCGTTTCCCATGTTTGTGCTGTTCTTTGTGCTGGCGAGCGTGATCACCACGGTGTTTCAGCTTCCCGTGTCCATCACGGCGCCCATCAAGGAGCTGTCGAAGTTCTTTATTGTGATGGCCATGGCGGCCATTGGTTTTAATACCGATATCGTCGAGCTGGTCAAAAAGGGCGGCAAGCCCATCGCGCTGGGCTTTTGCTGCTGGATTGGCATTGCGTGCATGAGTTTGGGAATGCAACACGTACTGGGAATCTGGTAGAGAAGTAGCTTGTTTGCGTGCTGCGTGCTGGTGAGCGCATTCTCACGGTGGAGCGATAGGAGCTCTTGCGGGTATGGCTTGTCCGCAGGTTTATAAGTCCCGAAGAGCTCTTATCGCCCCGCCAGGATGGCGATGCGGGGCAACACCTATACTCGCAGGACGGCGCTTTCTGCCCTATAGTGTTTGGTGAGCAATATCGTTCAATTTTGAAACACTTGGTCGTGCGACCGTCGGCGGTTGCACGTCGCCGCGGACAGGGGCAAATCATGGATAGCGATGCCAAACTGAACATCTTGACCGATGCCCTAGCTGCTGCCGGGGCCTCGGCATTGGCAATCGATGCGCGTGGGGACGTCGCGATCTCGACCATGAATGACGCGGCGCTTGAGCGGGATGTGGCGGCTTTTGTCGCTGAGCGCCTCGACCGTATAGGAGACGGTGCGCGTCTTGTTATGGGGCGTGCGGGTACGCGCCTGAGCCTGACCGTTCGCCCCACCGACAAAGAGGGCGGGGGCCTTTGGGCCGTCGTGGTCCGCGAGGTGCGCGGTGCCGCGGCGCATGCGGGCGTCGAGTGGCTCAACGCCGACGAAGTTGAGGCCCGCTACGAATCGAGCGCGTACGGCATCGTTGAGGGTGCCGCTGCGGTGGCTGCACCAGTTGCCAAGAGCTACGCGCGCGGTGTGCCCCTTATGCTCGAGGGCGAGCTGGGAGCGGGTCAGGTCGAGATCGCCAAGCGCCTCTATCTGGACGGTCCTTTTGCCGATCAGCCCTTTGTTTCCGTTGCGCTCGATGAGCTCACCGAGCGCGGTTGGCGCCATGTGCTCAAAAGCGCCGAATCGCCGTTGTTCCAAACGGGGCTGACCCTTTGCATTGAGGGCTGGAACGCGGTTGGCCCCCAGCGCCTCCGCGAGCTGGTCTCCACGATGGCCGACACCGCGTTGGCGACGCGCTGCCATGTGGTGCTGACGGCGAATGACATGCCGGGCGGCAGCGAAAGTGATCAAGCCGCCTTTGTGACCGAGCGCTTCGCCTGTGCGGTGAGCGTGGCGCCGGCAATCGCCGAGCAGGGAGCCGCGTCGACGAAGGTTGCGCGCTATTTGGAATATCTCGCTGACGCATTTGGGACGGCAGCGCCCACGCTGTCTTCCGCGGCGACGAAGACGCTCGATGCTTACCGCTGGCCGCGCAATTATCTTCAGCTCCGCGAGGTCTCGGAACGACTGTATATATTGGTGGGGGCGGGCGCGGTGGACCGCGCTGTGGCGGAGGAAGTGCTCGCCCAAGAGGACGTGATTAAGACCGCAGCCTTTGGCGCCCCGACGCTCGAAAGCGACCTGTATATCCTGCGACCGCTGGCCGATACCGAGCGAGATATCGCGCATCTGGTTGTAGATCATCTCCACGGCAACCGAACCCGTGCGGCGGAGGTACTGGGCATAAGCCGTACAACGCTGTGGCGCTTGCTGAAGGACGATGACCGTTGAGCGAGGCGCCCGTGACCGCGCGCGACGCGTGTGCTACAGTCCAAAGCGTTATTGTTTCGATTTGGTTACGGCGTGCGAGGGCATATGGCTGAGACTTCAAAACCGAGCCGCAGAAGGCGGAGTGCCGCGCCGGTCAACCGACGCACGACATCGGTGACGTGGGGTAAACACGCCTCGGGGTTTGATGGCTCGTTCAAGCGCACTAAATACGGCTATCCTTCGGCAAGCGCCCGCTTGGCAATGCAGGCAGAGTCCTCGCTGTGGGGCCGCAAACGCGTGGTGGGCTCAAAGCTCAAGCACGACGGAACGCTCGGTTACATCAGCCGCGGGGCGGCTCGCCGCAGTGGACTCAATCCGGCTGGTTGGCATCGTTATGTCCCGATCGTGGCCGTCGTTGCAGTGATCGTCATCGCGCTCGCTGCGCTCGGATATGCCGGCGGTGGCGCCAACTTGGACGCAATGTTTAAATCGCCCGAGCTCGCGCATGCAGGCACAGAAGTTGTCGAGGGCGCACAGACCCAGACAGGCGTCGCGCCCCAGCGCGGTATCGTTGCGGCGGCCTCCACCATCGCCGATGCGCAAAAGGACGAGGACGAACAGGGCGATGGCGCCGAAACGGCCCAGACGAACGAAACGACGACAACGGCGACGTCAATATAAGTTGCGAGTGGGGTAGCTAAAATAGCCCCGTCCCAAATTAGCCACCCCGCTGACGCTCCTGGGTTACCTTACGTAGATGATGTTGTCGCGGCGGGGTTTGGGCTCGGGTAGCGTGTCCTCGGCGTAGCCAAGAATGCAGTTACCGACACCGCGCAGACTGCCGTCGGCGGGCAGGCCCCAGCTGGCCAGCAGCTCCAGGCCCTCGGGCGAGTCAAAGACCTCATGCGCGCGGTGAATCCAGCACGAATCGACACCCAGCGCATAAGCGGCGTTGAGCAAGTTGCCCATGGCGAGCGAGCCGTCTTCCAGATGTGTGGGCACGCTGCGGTCAACCAGCACCACCACAACGGTCTTGGCGCCATAGAAGGGGTCGCTGTTGCTGCCCATGACTTGCGCGTTGAGCTGCGAGAGACGCTCGACGGTCGCGGGGTCGGTGACGGCGACAAACGTCACCGGCTGGCGGCCCATGCCGCTCGGTGCATATTGGCCGGCTTCGATAATACGTGCAAGCTTTTCGGCCTCGACGGGACGATCGCTGTAGTTGCGGCAGCTGCGGCGGTGAATGAGTGCTTCGATAGTCTCCATGGTGTCTCCTTGCGGTGGCGTTGCAGATGCCCCGTTCATACCCGTCGGGCTCAAACGATAGACGGTCAATTGCCCGGCCAAAAGGATAGATTCCAATTGGGAAAGTAGGTTTGCATAAAAGTACCTTCAGAATGTGACAAACAAATGGGATGGTTAAACGTTTTATCCCGTCTACCCTGCGGTTTTTTACCACTTGCCTAAATGACGAACGCATAACCTCTGATAAAGGTTTTACTAAAGGAGTACCAACGTTTATCAATGCGCCGTGGTGGCGCCGGGCCAGGAGGTAACATCATGTTCCAGGCTGGAGATGTCGTCGAGACCGATTTCGAAGGATTTCTGAAGCTGCTGCGTTCCAAGACGCGCGCTTTCGTGTCGATCAACGATCACGAGTACTACATCACGCACACCGATGGCTATTGGCGTGTTCAGGATTGCGAGGCCCTCAACGACAAGGGCCACTTTACTGACTGTTCTGAGTTGGTCAACACGGTCTGCGAGGTCGTCGAGCTGCCGTGGATTGCCGGCAAGAGCCTGCATGACAGCTTCTCGGGCGCTACGGTCTATGAGGCCGTCGCCGCTTAACAGGCAATAAAACCCGATTTTCACGTGACCGCTGGCGCCGCCCCCGCGCCGGCGGTCTTTTTCTGCCGATAGGCCATAAAAGTGCACGCATTTGCGGAGAGGCTGTTGACGATAGTCAAAACTCGGACTAATCTAGAGACATAAAATTGGTCAAAAATCGGACAATCGAATGGTGGGATAGATGAATGGTGCGGTTAAACTGGTCGACTTCGACCGGTTGCTCAATGGACTCGACCATATCTATTCGGAGTTCTCGCGTGCCTGCGGCCTTTCGGACTGCGCTTACTGGATGCTCGTCGATACCAGCACGGCGGGCGGCAGTATTGCCGTAAGCCGTCTGACAAGCGAATGGTTCTACAGCAAGCAGACCATCAACTCGGCAATTAAAACCTTGACGGCGCGGGGCTTCGCAACGTTGGAGTTTGCCGAAGGTAGTCGTAAGAACAAGGTTGTGAGCCTGACCGAAGAGGGCAGGCGATTTGCCGAGCGTTATGCGCTGCCGGCACTCAAGGCCGAGCAGCGAGCCTTTGGCGCGCTTGAGCCATGTGAGCAGCGCGAGATTATGCGCTTGATCGGCAAATTCTCTCAGGTGCTCGGCGATGAGTGCGAGACATTTAAACAGCAGGTGGCAGCCGCAAGCCAGATGCAAGATCGACGTGAGGGGGAGTCGTGCGACTGTTAATGAGGTTTCTAAAGCCATATCGAGGGCTTGTCGCAGTGACACTGCTGGTGCTGCTGGTGGATAACGTCGGTACGCTGTTGGTTCCCACGATGCTGGCGAACATGGTCAACACCGGTATTACCACGGGCGATGTCGACTACATTTTACGCAACGGCCTATACATGTTTATCGCGACCAGCATGGCTAGCGGCGGCACGGTGCTGGGCTGCTATCTTTCGGCGCGCCTGGCCGCCAACGTGGCTTGCGATATCCGCAATGCCGTGTACGACAAATCGCTCGAGCTCGCGGCCAGCGATTTTGAGCGCTTTGGCACCGGATCGATGATCACGCGCTCGCTCAACGACATCAACGTGATTCAGCAGGCGATTCTGCAGACGATTCAGCTGGTGCTGCCCGTGCCGTTTTTGGCTGTGGCGGGCATCATCTTCGCCTGGTTTATCGATCCCGCCATGGGCACGCTTCTGGGCGTAGTCGTTGCGATTGTGCTGGTGGCGGCGGTCTTTACGGTTGCCAACGCGGCGCCGATTTTTATGCGCCTACAGGGCTTTATCGACCGCATGAACGTGGTGCTGCGCGAGAATATTGTGGGCGTGCGCGTCATCCGTGCGTTTAACAAGGAGCGCCACGAGGAACGGCGTCTGGACGAGGTGTTTAGCGAATACGCCGCCAACGCCATCAAAGTCAACCACCTGTTTGTGGGCCTCGACAGCTCAAGCTTCTTTTTGATGAACATCGCCGAGGTGGCGGTGCTGTGGGTGGGCGGCAACCGCGTAGGCGCCCACGCCATGCAGATTGCGAGTATCTCGGCGGTGCTGGAGTATGCAATTCTGATCCTGTTCTTTGTGATGATGGCCCAGATGGTGGTGCTGACGCTTCCGCGTGCTGCCGCGTGCCTGAACCGTGCGCAGCAGGTGTTGGAGATTGAGCCGAGCATCGTCGATGGCGAGCGCACGCTGGATGACGGGGCGCGCGAGCCCCAAGACGAAGCCGATGCGGTGGCCGTGTTCGACCACATGTCGTTTCGCTTTGACGATGCCGACGAGGACACGCTGTGCAATTTGAACTTTACTTGTCGTCGCGGTCAGACGACCGCAATCGTCGGCTCGACGGGTTCGGGCAAGTCGACGGTGGCCAAGCTCTTGCTGCGCTTCCACGATGCCACCAAGGGCGCCGTTCGCCTGGACGGCGTCGACCTGCGCGAGCTTTCGCAAGGTGAGATTCGCGGGCGCATTGCCTATGTGCCGCAGAAGGCGTGGCTGTTCTCGGGCACCGTGGCAAGCAATCTGCGCTTTGGCAACGAAGACGCGACCGAGACCGACATGCTTCATGCGCTGCAGGTTGCCCAGAGCACCTTTGTACTCGACCAACCGCAGGGGCTCGATACCCCGGTTGCCCAGGGCGGTACGAACTTTTCGGGCGGCCAGCGCCAGCGTTTGGCAATCGCCCGTGCGCTCATGAAGCATGCCGATCTATATATCTTCGATGACAGTTTTTCGGCCCTGGACTTTAAGACCGATGCCGCCCTGCGCCATGCGTTGCAAGGCGAGACGCGCGATGCCGCGGTGCTCATCATCGCGCAGCGCATCTCGACGATTTTGCACGCCGACCAGATCGTCGTGCTCAAGGATGGCGAGGTTGTGGGCCTGGGCACGCATGGCGAGCTTATGGAAACCTGCGAGGTGTACCGTGCCATCGCGGAATCGCAAATGAAGGGAGGTGAGTAGCATGACCGGGGAGCTCAAGAAGCAGGGCGGCGTTGATGACGCCGTTGCCGCGGGGCTGGTCGAGGAAACGGCTGCCGTGGCACCCGAGCTGGATGACGCCGCCAAGGCTGCAGCCGAGCGCGAGGCTCGCCGCCAAGCGCTCTACGAGGAAAACGAACGTGCCGAGGACGAGCGTGCCCGCGCTGAGGCAGAGCGCATGCGCGACGTGGACGACGAAGACGACGACGAGACGCCTCGAGATACCTGGGCGACGGTGCGCCGCCTGTGGAGCGAGGCTGCCGGCGACCATTGGCGCTTCTATATCGTGTTCGCGAGCATTGTATTCTATGCCATCTTTAACACTGCTGCGCCGGCATATAGCGCCCGCGTGATCGATGAGCTGTGGAGCCACATTCAGGTGGCGTTTGCCAACGACACCACCTTCAACATCACCTGGGAGAACTGCGGCAGGACCATCTTCATCTACTTTATGATCTGGACGGCCGCTGCCTCGTTCTACGCGCTCCAGAGCTTTTTGATGTCGAGCGTTGCCGAGCGCCTCAACCTGCGCCTACGCAACCGCATCGCACAAAAGCTCAACCGTCTGCCGCTTGCCTTCTTTGACGCGCATCGTCCCGGTGAGGTCGTCAGCCGCGCGACCAATGACCTGGACAAGATGTCCGAGAGCATGCAGCGTGGATTGCTGCAGCTGCTGGTGTCGATCGGCACCGTGGTGGGCGCCGTGAGCGTGATGTTTGTGTTCAGCGTACCACTCACGTTGGTCTTTTTGTTCTTTACGGCGTTGTCACTGCTGGTGACCAAGGTGGTCTCGCGCCGTACGCATGACGTAACCGGTGAGCGCCAGGAGTGGGTATCCAAAATCACGAGCGCGGTCGAGGAAGGCTATTCGGGCCGTTTGGTGATTCGTGCATTCAACCGCGAGCACCAGAGCTCCGCCGAGGTGCACGAGGCCTCGGGCGAGCTGGCACGTGTGAGTGCCAAGGCCGACTTTATGATTAACGCCGTCGGCCCCGCGGTGCGCTTTATCGGCCGCCTGGCACAGATCGTGATCGCACTCGTGGGCTGCAGCATGCTGGTCGCCGGCCACATGACCGTCGGCGTGTTCCAGGCGTTCTTCCAGTTTATCTACGAGGCGTCCGAACCCATGACGCAGCTGTCGTTCACTTTCAACTCGCTGCAGAGCGCGCTGGCGAGTGCGGAGCGCGTGTTCGACCTGCTCGATGAGCCCGAGATGGAAGCCGATCCGCTGCCGGACGAGGCCGCCAAGCTGCCGGGTCGCGTTGAGGGTCGTGTCTCCTTTGAGCACGTGCGCTTTGGTTATTCGCCCGACAAGCCGCTTATGCGCGACGTGTCGTTTACCGCCGAGCCGGGCCAGAAGATTGCCGTGGTGGGAACCACGGGCGCAGGCAAGACGACGCTCATCAACCTGCTCATGCGCTTCTACGAGATTGACGGCGGGCGTATTACGCTCGACGGCGTGGATACGAGCCGCATGGATCGCGGCGAGCTACGTCAGCAGTTTGGCATGGTGCTGCAGGACGCCTGGCTATTCGATGGCACGATTGCCGAAAACATAGCCTACGGCTGCCCCGAGGCAACGCGCGAGGAGATCGTGGCGGCTGCGCGCGCCGCGCAGGTCGACTTCTTTGTGCGCACCATGCCGCAGGGCTACGACACGCGCGTGGCCAACGATGCCGAGAGCATCAGCCAGGGCCAACGCCAGCTGCTGACCATTGCGCGCGTGCTGCTCAACAACCCGGCGATTCTCATCCTGGACGAGGCGACCTCAAGCGTGGACACGCGTACCGAGCTTGCCATCGGCCGTGCCATGGACGCGCTCATGCGCGGGCGCACGAGCTTTGTGATCGCGCATCGCCTGTCGACGATCGTGGATGCCGACCTGATCTTGGTCATGGATCACGGCAACATTATCGAGCAAGGCACGCATAAGGAGCTGCTCGCTGCCGAGGGTGCCTATGCCGACCTCTACTTGAGCCAGTTCGCCTAATGTGACAAAGGGACAGTCCCACATCTGTCTCTTATACACATCTGACGCTGCCGACGACTAGTCGAGTGTAGAT
>URNM01000015.1 GCA_900549185.1 uncultured Collinsella sp.
TCAGATGTGTATAAGAGACAGGGGCTGCTAGAACCCAAAAACAGGAACTATTTCACCGCAACTGATGAGGGGATGGGTTAGCGCAGCAGACCGGCTACTTCGCCGGCTAGGGTGATGGTGCCGGCGGCTACGAAAGGCTCGCCCGCAGCATCGAAGGCAGCGAGGGCCTCGGGCACGCTCGGGTATACGCCCGCGAGCTTATCGGCATCAACGAGGGCGGCGAGCTCCTCTGCCGGCAGGGCGCGATCGGAATCGGTCTGGGTCACGACCACGCGGGGGAACGCCGGAACCAGAACGTCAGCGATACCTGCCACGTCCTTATCGGCCAGCGCGGCACACAGCAGCGTGGGGCGGTTCTCCACGCACGGATCGATCTCGTCCAGCGCGCTCACAAAGTTCTCGCAGCTCTGAGGGTTATGGCAGGCGTCGATCAGCTTGAGCGGATCAGTTCCCAGTACATCAAAGCGGCCCGGCGTGGGGCAGCCCATAAGCGAAGCATCCAGCGCCTCGTGGTCGAGCTCGTGACCCAGATACCCCTCGCACAGCATAATCGCGCACGCGGCATTCTGCGGCTGATAGGCCGGCTTGACCATGCTCGACGTATAGATCGCACGCGGCGTGGTGCAGCTAAACTCAACCATATCGCCCACGTGCTCCGGCACCTTGGTCGTGGCATGGTTCACCACCAGCGGCACAATGCCGCACTCGCGACAACGGGCATCCATCACGCGCTGAACACTCGCCTCGTGCGTACCCTCGCCCAAAACAACCAAGCGCCCGGGTTTGATAACTGCAGCCTTCTCCCCCGCAATGGCCTCGAGCGTGTCGCCCAAAATACGTGTGTGATCGAGCCCAATGCCCGTAATGGCAACGGCGACGGGATCGGTCGCACTCGTGGCGTCCCAACGCCCGCCCATGCCGACCTCGAGCACGGCAACATCCACGCGAGCCTCGGCAAACACCACAAGCGCAGCGGCCGTCAGCAGGTCAAACGGCGTGATGGTATAGGCACGCTCCCCCGCCGCCACACGGCGCGCATTCACGCGATGCCCCGCCTCAACAGCGGCCGAAACGCCACGGGCAAACACCTCGTCGCTCACGACGCGTCCATCGACCTCCATGCGCTCGGGGTAGCGAACCAGCTGCGGTGACGTATACAGCGCGGTCTTGAGCCCCTCGCCGCGAAGGATGGCGGCCGAAAAACGCGTGGTCGAAGTCTTGCCATTAGTACCGGCAACCTGAATGCAATCGAAATACTCGTCCGGACGCCCCAGCTCATCGAGCATATCGATAACCGTCTCGAGCAGAGGACCAGCATCCCCAGAAATCCGCCCCGTATCAGCAGCCAGCCCAACAGCCTCACCAAACGAAAGCAACTCAAACGAGAACGGCACAGAATACGACCCAGAACGCTTAGCCATAACCCAAAGTCCCCTCAACATAAAAAGAGGCCCGAATCAACAGCGAGCCCCTCCCATTCAAAATATCAGCCAAACACCGCTTTGCAGCGACCTCAAGGCCGCAACCAAGTGGCCCTACCAGGCAGCGGACGCCCCCGTAACCGCTATGGGAGCGGTTTGGGGCTTTGCTCGATACAAGTTCCGCACGAGCCGAAGGCCACTTAATGTGGCCTTCGTGCGAGCAGGACTGTCCGAAGTAGCGAGCAAAGCCCCAAACCGCGTCCCCCAGTACCGCCTACGAGAAGTCTGCAACCTGAGCAGTCAGCGCCGCCAGGATCTCCTTGAGCTCAGCTGCACGGTCCCTCTTCTTCTGCACCACCGCAGGCGCGGCCTTGGCCACAAAGCCCTCGTTGGCCAGCGTCTTCTCGCAGCCGGCGAGCTCCTTCTGCGCCGCGGCGATCTCCTTCTCCAGGCGCGCCTTCTCAGCCGAAAGATCAACCTTGCCCTCGAGCACCACAAAGACCTCGACGCCGCTATCGACCACGGCGATGCTCGCGGCCGGCTTCTCAACGTCGGTGCCCATGACCAGCGAGGCGGTGTTTGCCAGCGGCTCAATGGTCGAGCGCAGGCTCTCGAGCTTCTCGATATCCTCTGCACCGGCGCGCACGACCACGTCGAGCTCGGCCTTGGGGCTCAAGCGATAACGCGAGCGCGTGGCACGGGCGGCGGAAACGACGGCGCGGCACAGCTCAAACGCGCGCTCGGCGGGCTCGTCGACGTACTTGGCGTAGTCGGCGGGCTCGGGCCACTTGGCGATCATAAGCGCCTCGGCGCGATCCACGTTGCCCTCGGCGTCCAGGTCGAGCACGCTCGCCGGCATGTTATCCCAGATCTCCTCGGTGACAAACGGCATGAGCGGGTGCATCAGGCGAATGGAGGTGTCGAGCACAAAGATCAGGTTGCGCTGCGCCTGCAGACGACCCTCGCCCTTCAGGCGGGCCTTGGTGACCTCGACGTACCAGTCGCAGACCTCATTCCAGAAGAACTGCTGCACGCCGCGGGCCATGTCACCAAAGGTGTAGTTCTCGATGCCCTCGGTGACCATCTTGACGGCCTTGGCCAGGCGGCTGAACATCCAGGCGTCGGCCGGCGTCTCCACGACGGGCTCGCCGGGCGTGTAGCCCACCATGTTCATGAGCAGGAAGCGGCTGGCGTTCCAGATCTTGGTCACAAACGACTTGGCCTGGTCGGTACGCGGACTGTCGATAAGCTTCTTAGTCTTCTTGTCGATGTTCGCGTCGAACTTGACGTCCTGGTTGTTGGTGCAGAGGGTCAGCAGGTTGAAGCGCATGGCGTCGGCGCCGTACATACCGATGAGGTCCATGGGGTCAACGCCGTTGCCCTTGGACTTGGACATGCGGCTGCCGTCCTTGGCCAGGATCGTCGGGTAGATGACGACGTCCTTAAACGGCACCTCGTCCAGGAAGTACAGCGAGCTCATGACCATGCGGGCGACCCACAGCGCGATGATGTCGCGTGCGGTGACGAGCGCGGTCGTGGGGTGATGGCCCTCGAGCAGCTCCGGCTTTTGCGGCCAGCCCTGCGTGGCGAAGGTCCACAGCTGCGAGCTGAACCAGGTGTCCAGCACGTTCTCGTCCTGATGCACGTGATGGCCACCGCACTTGGGGCACACGTCGGTGTCCTCAGTAAGAGCGTCCTCCCAGCCGCAATCCTCGCAGTAGAACACGGGGATGCGGTGGCCCCACCACAGCTGGCGCGAGATGCACCAGTCCTTGAGGTTCTCCATCCAGGTGGTGTAGGTCTGCGTCCAGCGCGCGGGGTGGAAGGTGACCTTACCGGAGTTGACGGCGTCAAGCGCCGGCCCCTTGAGTTTGTCGACGGCCACGAACCACTGCTCGGACAGCCACGGCTCAAGCGCGGCGTCACAGCGGTAGCAGTGCATGACGGAGTGGTCGTGATCCTCCACGTGATCGAGCAGGTCATGCTCCTCAAACCACTTGATGACGGCCTCGCGGCACTCCTCGCGGGTCATACCGGTGAACTCGCCGTAGCCTTCGACGACCACCGCGTGCTCGTCGAAGATATTGATCTGCGGCAGGTCGTGAGCCTGACCCATGGCGTAGTCGTTGGGGTCGTGGGCCGGGGTGACCTTAACGAAGCCGGAACCGAAGTTGGCATCGACATGCCAATCCTCAAAGATGGGGATCTCACGGTCGACGATGGGAAGCTTGACGGTCTTGCCCACGAAGGCGGCCTTCTCGGGGTCCTTCGGGGAAACGGCGACGCCCGTGTCACCGAGCATGGTCTCGGGGCGCGTGGTGGCGACGACGATGTAGTCCTGGCCGTTGACCGGCTCGGTCAGCGGGTAGCGCAGGTGCCACAGGTGGCCCTTCTCGTCCTTGTACTCGGCCTCGTCGTCCGAGATGGCGGTGGTGCAGTTGGGGCACCAATTGACGATGCGCTTGCCGCGATAGATCAGGCCGTCATGATACCAATCACAGAAGACCTTACGCACGGCCTGCGCATAGTCCTCGTCCATGGTAAAGCGCTCGTTATCGAAGTCGACGGAGCAGCCCATGCGCTTGATCTGCTCGACGATGATGCCGCCGTACTCGTGGGTCCAGTCCCAGCAGGCGTCGACAAACTTGTCGCGACCGATCTCCAGGCGGCTAATGCCCTCGCTCTTGAGCTTCTTGTCGACCTTAGTCTGCGTGGCGATACCGGCGTGATCGGTTCCGAGCACCCAGCGCGTGGACTTGCCGCGCATGCGGGCCATACGAATGATGGCGTCCTGGATGGAGTCGTCGGTAGCGTGACCCATGTGAAGCTTGCCGGTAACGTTGGGAGGCGGAATGGTGACGGTGCAGTCGCCCACGCCCTCACGGCGCTTGTAGTAGCCGCCGTCGAGCCACTTCTGCAGGATCGCCGGCTCGTTGGTCGACGGATCGTAGTTCTTGGGCATCTCTTCCATATATCTCTCCCTTGCCCATCGGGGAGGAATGTAGGCCCGCCAGGGTCTGCATTCCTCCCCTTAGGTATCGATTACTTCAGTCTGATATGACTTCGCTGAGGCTTAAACAAACACACAGAATAACACAGGTAGTTGGGGTTATTGCGTATATATAAAATAGCCTCCGACCACGGATGGTCAGAGGCTATTTGCAAGCACGTTTTGGCTGGTTTACCCGTAGATGCGTTGGGGCTGTTCTTCGCCCTTTACGGAGGCTTCGGTCACGATGACCTTGGAAACGCCCTCCTCGCTGGGGAGGTCGAACATCGTTTGCTGCAGCACGTCCTCGCAAATGGATCGCAGGCCGCGGGCGCCGGTCTTGCGGGCAAGCGCCATACGGGCGATCTCGTGTAGGGCGGCGTCCTCAAACTCAAGCTCAACGTCCTCGAGCTGGAACATCTTGCGGTACTGACGCACCACGGCGTTCTTGGGCTCGGTCAGAATCGACACCAGGTCGTCCTCGTCGAGCGCCTGCGTCTGGGTTACGACAGGCGTGCGGCCCACGAACTCGGGAATCATGCCAAAGGCGTTGAGGTCCTGCGGAAGCACCTGACGCAGCAGGTCGTTCTCGTCGACCGAAGTGGGGCCGGCAATCTCGGAGTTAAAGCCCACGCCCTTGTTGCCCACGCGATCGGCAATAATCTTGTCCAGACCCACAAAGGCACCGCCGCAGATGAACAGGATGTTGGTCGTGTCGATCTGCAGCAGCTCCTGCTGGGGATGCTTGCGGCCGCCGGTGGGCGGAACGCTTGCCACCGTGCCCTCAAGGATCTTAAGCAGCGCCTGCTGAACGCCCTCGCCCGAAACGTCGCGGGTGATGGAGAGGTTCTCGGCCTTGCGGGCGATCTTGTCGATCTCGTCCACGTAGATAATGCCAACCTGTGCGCGCTCAATGTCGCCATCGGCGGCGTTGATGAGCTTGAGCAGGATGTTCTCCACGTCCTCGCCAACGTAACCGGCCTCAGTAAGCGCGGTGGCATCGGCGATGGCAAACGGCACCTCGAGGATGCGCGCGAGCGTCTGGGCCAACAAGGTCTTGCCGGTACCGGTGGGACCGAGCAGCAGGATGTTGGACTTGGCGAGCTCTACCTCGTCCATATCGTCCTCGAACTGCGAGTCCATGCCGTCGTCAAAGGCGGACACCGCGGCGCCGCCCTCGATCACGCGGCGATAGTGGTTGTACACGGCCACCGACATAGCGCGCTTGGCGTCCTCCTGACCCATAACATAGGCCGAAAGCTCGTCATAGATCTCGTGCGGCGTCGGCACGTGCGTGATGACCTGGCGGTCGTCCTCGAGCTCAAAGCCCTCGGTCTCGGGGTCCACGGCGGGCTGGGATGCTGCCTGGCCGTGGTCGTTGAGGAAGCCCGGCAGCTTGCCGTTGCGGGCGGCGTCCATAAAGTCCGAAGCCAGCGACTCCTCCAGAATCTCGGAACAAGCGGCGACGCACTCGTCACAGATAAAGATGTTGGTCGGGCCCTTTACGAGACGACGAACCTGGCCCTGCTCTTTTCCGCAAAAGGAGCAGCGGATGGGGTTGCCGTTCTCGTCAAAGTTGTCCTGCATGTTACCGGCCATCCTAGGCGTCCTTCGCGGCGAGGTCGCGCGAGGTGACGATACGGTCAATCAGGCCGTAGTCGAGGGCCTCGGCAGCGGTCAAGTAGTTATCGCGCTCGGTGTCGGCCTGGACCTTCTCGATGGGCTGGCCCGAGGCGTCGGACAGGATCTGGTTGAGCTCGCGGCGAGTCTTCTTAATCTCCTCGGCAACAATCTCGATCTCGGTCTGCTGACCCTGGGCACCGCCGCTGGGCTGGTGAATCATGACCTTGGAGTGCGGCAGGCAGAAGCGCTTGCCCTTGGCGCCGGCCGAAAGCAGCACGGCGGCCATGGACGCGGCCATACCGACGCAGATGGTGGAGACCTGCGGCTTAATGAAGTTCATGGTGTCCAGAATCGCCAGGCCGGAGTAGACCTCGCCGCCGGGCGAATTGATGTAGAGCGAGATATCCTTCTCGGCATCCTGGCTCTCAAGATGCAGCAACTGGGCAACGACCAGGTTGGCGCTGACGGAGTTGATCTCCTCGCCCAAGAAGATGATGCGGTCGTTGAGCAGGCGCGAATAGATATCGTAGCTGCGCTCGCCGCGCGGCGTCTGCTCGATAACGTATGGCACGAGGGCGGAATCGAACTTGGCGATCATACGCATCTCCATTTCTCTCTTGCGGACCAAATTGGTTCTAGATAAACGTACGGTGCCCGCATGCTATGCATTGGCTGGCACCGTACGAAGCAACCGGATAACCGGTGTATAACTTTACCCCATCACGGGCGCACCCATGCGCTCGCGGGCAAGGTGGCGAGAATTACTCGGCGTCCTTGGCGGTCTCGTCGACCTCGGTCACCTTGGCGTTCTCGACCAGGTGGTCGACGGCCTTGGAGCGACGGATGGACTCGCGGACGGCAGGCATGCGGCCATCGGCGATGAACTCGGCCTTGGAAGCCTCGACGTCCTTGACGCCGGCCTTCTCGAACTCGGCGTTGATGTCGTCCTCGGTAACCTCAATCTTGAGCTCACGGGCGAGGGCGTCCAGAGCCAGGGACTCACGGGCAACGTCGTTGGCCTGCTTGTGCAGGTCGCCGATGAACTGCTCCATGGTCAGACCGGAAGCGGGAAGCCAGGTGTCCAGGGTCATGCCGCGGGCAGCAAGGTTGGACAGGAAGTTCTGGCCAAGCTCCTCAAAGACGGACTGCTCGTAGTCGGCGTCCATCTCGTCGAGCTGCAGACGCTCAGCGAGAGCGGAGACGCAACGGTTCTCCTTCTCGGCCGGCAGGCGGGAAGCCTTGTCCTGCTCGATCTCGATCTTGATGGCGTCGCGCATGGCATCGATGCTGTCGAAGCCGAAGTCGGACTTGACAAGCTCGTCGGTGAGCTCGGGGGTGTTGCGGACCTTGATGCCCTTGACGGTGACCTCGACGGTGTGGGTCTCGGCCTCCTCGCCCTCCTCGACCTCGTCGGTCCAGGTGACGGACTTGACATCGTCAACGTTGGCACCGATCAGGGCCTCGTTGAACTCCTTGGGGTTGCTGTCGCTACCGGCGATGAGCATGCGGCCCTCGGCGGCGAAGTTGTCGGCGTTCTCGACGGCCTTGAGGTCGACGGTCACATAGTCGTCAGCCTCGACGGCGCGACCCTCGACGTCCTCGAAGGTGGCACGGTAGTTGAGGAGCATCTCGACCTGGTTGTTGATTTCGGACTCGGTGACCTCCGCAGGGGGCATCTCGATCTCGACAGCGTCGAAGGAGGAGAGCTCAGCGGCGGGACGCAGGGAGAACTCGACGGTGTAGGTGTAGTCCTCGTGATCCTTGGCGAGGTCGAGCTCCTTGTAGTCACCGTTCTTGGTGGGGACGATGTCCAGTTCGTTGAGGACGGCGGGCTCGTTGGCAGCGATCAGGTCGTTGGTGGCCTGAGCGAGGGTAGCCTCGGCGCCAAGAGCGGAGTCGATGACCGGACGGGGAGCCTTACCGGCGCGGAAGCCCGGGAAGCGGTACTTCTTGGCGGTGTCCTTGTAGGCCTTCTTGATCGCGGCGTCGACGTCGGCGGCCGGGATGGTGACCGTAGCGGTGAGCTTGGCGTCCTTGACGTCAGAAGCGGTGATGTTCAACACGTTCCTCCTCATACTGCCCAGCTTATCTGAGGTGCTGGTACCTTTATGCAACAAAGAGTCGCGACGGCCGAAGCCGACGCAGATGCGTTGGTGCGGGCGAAAGGACTCGAACCTTCACGGGAATCCCACCAGAACCTAAATCTGGCGCGTCTACCAATTCCGCCACGCCCGCATGAGCGCACATACTAGGAATGATAGCAGATACGAACGGCAAGCGCACGCACACCTTTTACAGGCTCACGACCTCACCACGAGTGCAAGCCAATAGAGCACGCCACCCCATCTCATAAGTTGCGGTGGAATAGGGACTGTTTGGGGCTCCAGTCCTCCAAAACAGTCCCTATTCCACCGCAACTTCGGTAGGACTCGGCAGCCTGGCGATGCTGGCCATGCGCCGGAAAGCGTGTCCCGGTTTGGGGCCTCGGAATGGGATGCAATTTCCGCTATAGCCATCAACCGGAAACTGCAACCCGTTTTGAGCCCCTATTCCGGGATGCACTTTCCGCCAAGGCCCTCAAACGGAAACTGCAGCCCACAATTCAGTTGAAAAGTGGGCTGCAGTTTCCCCGGGCTAGGCAAAGGGCAGCGGCGGCAGCGCCTCGCCTACTCCCCCAGCAAGGCCTTCTCGGGCGTGATCGGCAGCGAGCGAACCTGGTGGCCGGTGGCGTGCGCCACGGGCGAGGCAACGGCGGCGAGCGGCGTGTTGATGACGACCTCGCCGATCGACTTGGCGCCAAACGGGCCCGTCGGCTCGTAGCTCGGCTCAAAGGCCACGCGAATGCTGCCGATATCCAGGCGCGTGGGCAACTTGTAGCTCATAAAGTTGCCGGTGCGCAGGCGGCCGCGGTCGTCGTGCTCCACGATCTCGTAGAGCGCGTGGCCGATACCCTGGGCAATGCCGCCCTCGGCCTGGACGCGCGCGAGCGCCTCGTTGATCACGGTGCCGCAGTCCACAGCCGCCGCGTAGTCCACAACAGTCACCTTTCCGGTGGCCTTGTCGACCTCGACCTCGGCAATGCCGGCCATAAACGGCGGGGGCGAAACGGGCAGGCAGGCAGAGGCGTGCGAGGTGAGCGCGTCGCCGCCCGCGATATTCTTGACGCACAGGTTGGCAAAGTCGCGCAGCGTGAGGTAGCGGTTCTGCTCACGCGCGGCACGCTCGTCGGACAGACGCACGTACTGGCCGTCGAAGACCACATCGGCGGCGTCCACGTCCCACATCTGGGCAGCCTTGGCACAGATCTTCTCGCGCAGCTCCGTCGCGGCGTTCTTGGCTGCCAGACCCGTCACGTACGTGCCCGAGCTCGCGTACGAGCCGGCATCGAACGGCGACACGTCGGTATCAACGCCGCGCACCACGATCAGCGAGCTCTCAACGCCCAGCTCTTCGGCGGCAATCTGCGCCAGAATCGTGTCGACGCCCATGCCGTTATCGGTGGCGCCGGTGCCGATGGTAATGAAGCCGTCCTCTTCCAGGCGCATGTCGATGCCGGCGATGTCCACGTTGGAGATGCCCGAGCCCTGCATAGTGAGCGCGCAGCCCAGGGCGCGCACGCGGTCGCCCAGGTCCATGGCCAGCGGCTTGTCGCGCCAACCGATCATGTCCATCGCGCGCAGCAGGCAGCGGTCGAGCGCGCAGGCGTTGAGCTTTTCGTTGTAGTACTGCGGCATGACCTCGCCCTCGCGCACAATGTTCTTAAGGCGCAGGTCGGCGGGGTCCATGTGCAGCATGTCGGCGAGCTCGTTGACGGCGCTCTCCACGGCAAACTGGCCCTGGGTGGCACCGTAGCCGCGATACGCACCGCCACGGTTGGTATTGGTGTAGACGGCGTCCCAGCTAAAGCGGCTCGCCTTCACGTGGTTGTAGATGGGCAGGCTCTTGTGGCCCGAAAGGCCGATCGTCGTGGTGGCATGCTCGCCATAGGCGCCGGCGTTGGACAGCGTATGCAGGTCGATGGCCGTGATGGTGCCGTCGTTCATGGCGCCCAGCTTAACGGTCATCTGCATCTGGTGGCGCGAGTTGCCGGCGGTGATGGTCTCCTCACGGGTGTAGCAGCAATAGCTCGGACGGCCGGTCTGCTGGGTGACGAACGCCACGAAGATCTCGCAGCAGCCCGTCTGCTTGGAGCCAAAGCCGCCGCCGATGCGCGGCTTAATGACCTGCACCTGCGACTGCGGAATGTCAAGCGACTGCGCGACCATGCGGCGCACGTGGAAGGGCACCTGCGTAGAGGTGGTCACCGAGATGCGGCCGAAGGCGTCGGTCGTCGCGAAGGCGCGGAAGGTTTCCATGGGCGCGGTCTGCGTGGCCTGGCTGGTGTAGGTGCGCTCAAAGACGATGTCGCTCTGGGCGAAGGCCTCGTCCAAGTCGCCAAAATCGCTGGTACCGCTGCACACCAGGTTGCGCGGAACATCGCCGCCCTGCGGGAACATAAAGGTCACGTCGCCCTCGGGGTGGACCACGATTTCGTTATCGAGTGCCTGGGTAAAGTCGAGCAGGGGCTCAAGCACCTCGTAGTCGACCTTGATGAGCTTGAGCGCCTTGTCGGCGGCCTCCTCGGTCTCGGCGGCGACGATCGCCACCTCCTCGTTTTGGTAACGGACGAGGTTCTCGAGAATCAGGCGGTCGTAGGGACTCGGCTGTGGATAGCTCTGGCCGGCGATGGTAAAGCGGCGCTTGGGCACGTCCTCGTAGGTGTAGACGCCCACGACGCCGGGCACCTTCAGGGCGCGCGACGTATCGATGGAGCGGATCTTGGCGCGGGCATAGGGGCTGCGCTTGAGCTTGACGATGAGCGCACCGGCGGGCACCATATCGCCGGTGTAGACGGGACGACCCTCGAGCAGGGCCTTCGAGTCCTTCTTGGGCTGCTTCTTGGTGATCTGCTTGTACGCGACACCGTCGGAGCTCGTCTCGTTGAGGGGCAGCTCGCGCATCTCAAAGCCAACCTGCACGCCAGACTCGTCGAGGAAGTGCACGATGGCGCGCAGCTGGCTCTCGTAGCCGCTGCAGCGGCAGAGGTTGCCGGCGAGCTGGCGCGAGAGCTCCTCGCGCGTGGCGACGAGGTTCGGGTCCTCCTTGGCGGCGCGGGCAAGCGCCAGCACGTTCATGATAAGGCCGGGGGCACAAAAACCGCACTGCTCGGCGCCTTCGGCAGCCATCGCACGGGCCAGCGCCTCGGACTCGGCCTTGAGGCCCTCGAGCGTGGTGATGGTGTGGCCCTCAACACGGGCGGCGGGAACCGAGCAGCTCAGCACCGGGTCGCCGTCGAGCCACACCGTGCACAGGCCGCAGTTGGTAGTTTCGCAGGCACAGCGCACCGACGTACAACCTTGCTCACGCAGCAGTGCAAAGAGCATGGTGTCGGGGGCAATCTGAACCTTGACCTTACGGCCGTTGAGCGTAAAGGAAAGATCGATGAGTTTGGCAGCCATTAGCGCACCTCGCTAGAATCGACGCCGGGCACGCGGCGGCAGGAGTACTCGTCCGTGGCGAACTTAGGCACTTGCACGGTCTCGAGCTCGCGGGCAAGCGCGGCAGAAAGCTCGATGCCGGCGGCGCGGCGCACGGCCTGGATGGCGAGCGGGGCCGAGATGCGGCGACGGTAGTCGGCCGAGCCCCACAGGTTGGTGCCGTAGCTCAGGGCACGCACGGATACGGCCAGTGTGCGTAGCTCGTCCTCGGAAGGCTGCTCGCTCACCAGGCCACATGCCTCGCCCTGCAGCAAGGTCGCGCGCAGCGGGCGGGCGCCCACGGTGACGTGCCAGGAGCCGTTCCACCAGGCGGCGGTGACGTTGAGCGAGGGGAAGTCGGTCGAGGCCTTGCGCACGGCCTCATAGCTTGCGCGGTAATCGTGCTTAACGACCACCACGTGCTCGATCACGTCGCGCACGTAGCCCATGCCCACGAACTCCGCGAGCGGCACGCGGCCGGCGCCCGTCAGCTCAACGTACGAATCGAGCGCCAAAAAGGCCGAGAGCACGTCCGAAAAACCAAAGCGGCCGTAGATGCTGCCGCCCACCGTGGCGGTATTGCGCAGCTGCACGCCCACGATATCGTGGACGGCGAACTCAAAGACATTGTTGACAAGCGCGTTGAGCCCGGCATGGCGCTCGAGCTGGCGCAGGGTGCACATGGCACCGATGCGAAACTCAGTCTCGGTCTCCTCGATCTGATCGAGTCCGCAGGCCGAAAGGTCAATCGCCGTCGCCACGCGACGCGAACCCAGGCGCATCCAGATGCCGCCGCCCACAATCTTGTTGTTGCGGTTCTTCTGTAAGAGCTCATAGGCTTCGGCCGCGTTTCCAACACGGACGTAGGTACCGAACTTGAGCACGTTCTCCCCCATCTCTTCACTTGTCCAGTACTTTTAAGTGTACCAAACGAGGGGCCGCACACCGTTTTAGGACAAAATCCACCCACCCATCCATAACTTGCGGTGATATACGGACTGATTAGCCGTTCTGGAACGCAAAACAGTCCGTATATCACCGCAAGTTATGAGGTGTCCTCCGGGATAGAAAAGGCTCCCAGCCAGATAGCTGGGAGCCTCATCACATGCTATGTCGAGCGAAGATTTAGCAGACGCCCTGGGCGAGCATAGCGTCGGCGACCTTCAGGAAGCCGGCGATGTTTGCGCCCATGACGAAATTGCCCTCCTGGCCGTACTCCTTGGCGGTGTCGTCCACGTTGTGGAACATGCCGCGCATGAGCTGCTCGAGCTTGCCGTCGACCTCCTCGAAGGTCCAGGACAGGTGCTCGGCGTTCTGGCTCATCTCCAAGCCGGACACGAGCACGCCACCGGCGTTGGCAGCCTTACCAGGCATAAAGGCGACGCCGTTCTCCTGGAAGTAGGTCGTGGCCTCGATGGTCGTGGGCATGTTCGCGCCCTCGCCGACCACCTTGCAGCCGTTGGCGACGAGCGCCTGGGCGTCCTCGAGCAGCAGCGTGTTCTCGCGAGCGCAGGGCAGCGCGATGTCGCAGGGCAGCTGCCACACGCCGCGGCCGTCGCCCTCGTGCCACACGGCGTTGGGCTTCTCGTCAACGTACATAGCGAGCGTAACGCCCTTGTCGTGGCCAGAGCGCTTCTTATTGTAGATGTGCTCGAGCACGGTGTAGTCGATGCCGTCGGGATCCTCGACCCAGCCGTGGGTATCTGAGCAGGCGAGCACCTTGCCGCCGAGCTGAGTGACCTTCTGGACCGCGTAGATAGCGACGTTGCCGGAGCCGTGAACGACGACGTTCTTGCCCTCGAAGGAGTCGCCGCGGCTCTTGAGGTACTCATCCACAAAGTAGGCCAGACCGTAACCGGTGGCCTCGGTACGGGCGAGCGAGCCGCCAAAGGAGAGGCCCTTGCCGGTAAGAACGCCGGTCCACTCGTTGGTCAGGCGCTTGTACTGACCGAACAGGTAGGCAACCTCGCGGCCGCCAACGCCCAGGTCGCCGGCGGGAACGTCGGTGTTGGGGCCAATGTGGCGATAGAGCTCGGTCATGAAGGACTGGCAGAAGTGCATGATCTCGTTGTTGGACTTGCCCTTGGGGTCAAAGTCGGAACCGCCCTTGCCGCCGCCCATGGGAAGAGTGGTCAGGCTGTTCTTGAGAATCTGCTCCAAGCCCAGGAACTTGAGCATGCCCAGGGTGACCGTCGGGTTAAAGCGCAGGCCGCCCTTGTAGGGTCCAATGGCAGAGTTGAACTCGACGCGGTAGCCGCGATTGACCTGGACCTTGCCCTGGTCGTCGACCCAGGGGACACGGAACATGACAATGCGCTCGGGCTCGACGAGGCGCTCAAGCAGGGCGGCCTCCTCGTACTCGGGATGGGCGTCGAGCGCCGGCTGGATGGTACCGAGGATCTCGGTCGCGGCCTGGATGAACTCAGGCTGCTCGGGATAGCGGGCCTTGAGCTCGTCGAGAACTTTCTGCGTGTAGCTCATGCTTCCTCCAATTGATGGAAAAGAAAAGTGTCGTTCGAGGCGCCCCATGCGCCGCGAGCTTTATCGAGTATGGATAATATCGCACTGTTGCAGCAAAGTTTCGCATAAGCCGACGAGCAGATGTTTCGTTTTGATTACGATGCAGGTAGAAGCGTTTTTGAGCACCCGACGAACAAATCGCGTGTTTCGAAGCTGTTTCGTCCGTATGTTCCAAACCACCACATTGGGGACAGGCACCTTTGTGGTGATGTTGGTGGTTAGAGGACGAGCTGATGGTAGTCGGCGGGGGTTATGCGGCCTTCGGTGGCAGCGCGGAAGGCGGCGAGGGCATCGCCGGAGAACGGCATGGCCCAGCAAAGCCCACAGCCGGCAGTAATGGAGCCCGGCAATGGCATGATGCGCCCAGGCACACCGGCGGCAAGGCACAGCTGCTCGCATTCCATCACATCGAAAGTGCTGTCGAACGACACGATGATCTTGCGCTCGTGGTCGAGGGCATCACCGGACGGACCTTCGCGGTGTGCCTCACGATACGCCGCGGCGGCCGCTTCCTCTTCCGCAGTATGTCCACAGCCACCGCAGCCGCAGGTACAGGGCTCGGAACCATCGCAAGTGCAAGGCTCTCCCGTGTCGGGACAAATATCGTGAGACATGGCAACTCCAATCGTCTAGGCGAGTAACTCGGCCGCCGCAAACTCCTCGGGTGTATTGACGTTTTCGAAGCAGAGCGTCGAGCCGGCGACCTTAACAATCTGCGGCTCATCCATATAACCAGCCTGAACGCGATTGATCAGGCAGCGAATGCGCTGGCGGTCGCAGGCGAGCAGCTCATGGGCAACCGGCGCACACGCGTCACGGCGCCAGACGGCGCAAAGCGGCTCAATCCCCCGCTCCTCGCACGGCACGCACACGTCGAGCGCCTCGGCCTCAACACGATCGGCAAGCGCGCCGATAAGTTCCGGCGAGACAAACGGCATATCGCAGGCGACAATCGCCACGAGCGGCAATCGGGCCGCGGCCAACGAGCTCGCGATGCCGCGCATGGCACCCGCCGGTCCTTCAAGGTCCGCCACCACACGCGGCACCAGGCCGCCAAACGTGCGCTCCTCAAGATAGACAAGCTCGCTGGGACGCGAAGTCGTCACGACCAACTCGCCGGCAACTGGCGCCAGCCGGCCCAGCACGCGCTCGATGAGCGGCTCGCCGCAAAACGCCATGCGCGCCTTATCGCAGCCCATGCGCGACGACAACCCGCCCGCCTGGACGACACAAGAAAGATCGGCACGTCTTACGGTAGTCATACGACAAAACACCTCCATCGGCATGCTCGAAACCCGATGCACGCAGCTAAATACCGTCGCCGATAAAGCGGGCGGCACGGCAAACCTGTGCAAAAACAAAACAGCGCCTTTGCGGCACGCAGCAAGACCGCGAGCACAAAAGCGCTGGTAGCGTATGGCGGGAACGTATGTGAATCGAACACATCCAAGACGTTTTGCACGCCTCGCAACGGTTTTGAGGACCGCGGAGCCCACCGGAGCCCATCCGTTCCCAAGTGCGGCGGTATTTTACCAAACCGAAACGGCTCCATCCCAAAAAGACGAGCAAGAAGTTGCGGTGGAATAGTTCTTGATTAGGCTGCAAGACCCCAAAAATAGGAACTATTTCACCGCAACTGAGGAGGCGGGAGCAAGTGACCGGCCTAGCGCAGGGACCTCAGGCCGCCGGCGTCCTTGTCGAGCACCGTAAAGCGCACGGCATCCAGGTGCTCCAAGATGCTGATGGCACGCTTGCGCGACACACCCAGGGCCTCGCGCAGCACGCTCGTGGTGGCTGCGCCGCCGGCTGCCTCAATGGCAGCTGCGACGAGCTCGCGCGCATGGGCCTCGGCGGCAGCGGACAGGGCAACGTCGCGCTCGACCTTAACGATCGAGCGATTGAGCGAAAGCTCGCGCAGGGCACGCGTCATGGTGTCGCGATCGAGCTGCAACTGCTCGCCCACCTCGGGCAATATCGGTGCATCGAGGCCGGCTTCGTCCAGCAAGGCAACGATACGTTCGCAGGCCTCGCGCACCACACGCGCCGCGGCGGCAGCGGAGTGCGGGTCGAATACCTCGGCACCCTCAGCGGCACACACGCCACGCGAGCAGCCCTCGGCAATCAGAGCCGCGGCAACGCCATCATCAGCGGCAGGCCACGCAGCATGGGCAACGGCGCCGGGCGTAAAGCCCGTCTCCTTGGGAGACGCCGCGTGCATGGCTGACAGGGTCGCCGCCAGTGCATCCATCGCAGCGTCGAGCACGGCGGCATTCACATACAGCGCATCGCCCGAGCCGGCAAGCTCGCACACAGCACCTCGCGCCACCAACTCGTTCAGCGCGGCATCGACCCCACCGGAAACAAGATCCAGCGCCGCGGCAACGTCGGCAGCCACGACCGGCAACGTCTGTAGCGCCAGCCAAGCGCCCACACCGCCCGCGATATCGCCGGACTCGATCGCCACATACAGCGCACGCTCTCCTTCGGCAAGCTCGCGCGAGCGACGGCAGCGCGAAAGCAGCACACGCCCGCCGCCAATGAGCATGACGGGCGAATACGACAGCACCACAGCATGGTCTCCGGCTCGCAGCGGCAGCGGCTCCTCCAAGCGCACCTGCACGGTACGGGTCTCGCCCACCGCCATGGGGGCCTCGCCCTCCATGAACATGATGCGGCCGACAACCTCGGCCGTACCCGCCATCACGTGCACGCGCGCGCCCGACTCGAGCACGCGCGGCTTGGCGCCCTCGCGACCCAGGTAGGTGAACGTCATCATAAAGCGCAACGTCTGACCAAAGCGGTCCGCCACGCCCAGCATCTCGCCACGGTCAAGTGCCGCAACACCGTCACCAACCAGGTTGAGCGCCACGCGTTGCCCAGGCAGCGCGCGCGGCGTATCGCCATGCACCTGAATCCCGCGCACACGGCAGACCGTACGCGACGGCAAAGCCGTCAGCTCGTCGCCCACCACAACCGGCGCATCGTGCAGCGTTCCCGTCACGACGGTGCCGGCGCCCTTGATAGTAAAGCAGCGGTCAATCGGCAGGCGCGGCGCGGCATCGCTCCGCTCGGCACGCTCGCGACAGGTATCCCAGCAGACACCCACCTGCTCGTCGAGCACCGCAAGCAGCCCGTCAATCCCCTCGCCCGTCTTAGACGACACGGGCACAATTGGCGCGCCCGCAAACACGGTACCCGACAAAAAGTCATCGACATCGAGCTCGGCAAGCTCGGTCATCTCGGCGTCGGCCAGGTCGCACATCGTCAGCGCGACCACCATATGCGTAACGCCCAACAGCTCCAGCACATGCACGTGCTCGCGGGTCTGCGGCATCACGCCCTCCACGGCAGAGACCACCAGCACGGCAACGTCGATGCCCGTGGCGCCCTGCACCATGGCCCGCAAGTAATGCGCGTGGCCCGGCACGTCGACCAGGCCAACGATCTTGCCACTCGGCAACGCCAGCTCGCCAAAGCCCAGCTCCACGGTCATACCGCGACGGCGCTCAACCTCCAGACGGTCGGGGTTCTTGCCGGTCAGCGCCTCGATCAGCGCCGACTTACCGTGGTCGACGTGGCCCGCCGTGCCAACGATAACGGGACACTCCACCAGCGCTTGAACCTCACTCATCGAGCAATCGCCTTCTCAACGCACGCGACGAGCGTCGATGCCGCCGTCTCGATATCGCGGTCGCCCACGAGTGTGCGCACATCAAACAGAATGCGGTCGTGCGAGGCGCGCGTGACGACCGGCGTATCGAAATCTTGGACGAGCGAGCGCTTGAGCGCGTCGACAGACAGGCGCTCATCGACGAGGCGCACGGCAACGCACATGGTGGGCAGCTCCACGGTAGGCAGCGAGCCGCCACCAGGGGTCGACGATTCCTCGACGATCTCCACCTGAACGGCACACGGGTAGCCAGCCTTATCGAGCCCGGCGACCATACGATCGCGCAGCTTGCGGGCACGTCGCTCCAAATGGGCCTGCGGCAACGTAAGCATGTTGAGCACCGGAATATCGCGATGGGCAACATCGGCGCCGTCCATGTAGATACGCAGCGTGGCCTCGAGCGCCGTCAGCGCGAGCTTGCCCGGGCGCAGGGCGCGCATAAGCGGATGTGACCCACAGGCCTGGACCAGATTGCGACGGCCCATGATAATGCCCGCTTGTGCAGCACCGAGCAGTTTATCGCCCGAGCACGACACCAGATCGAGCCCTGCCAAAACCGAAGCCGGCGTGGTTTCTTCGCCGCCGCGCACCAAGATGTCGTCGGGCAACAGCGCGCCCGACCCCTGGTCCTCGTAGAACAGCAGGCCATGCTTGTGGGCCAGAGCGGCAAGCTCCCGAGAGCCCACCTCCTCGTGAAAGCCCTCGATGCGATAGTTGGAAGGATAGACCTTGAGGATCATCGCCGTATCGGGCGTGATGGCGCGCTCATAGTCGTCCAAATGCGTGCGGTTGGTGGCGCCGACCTCGACGAGTTTGGCGCCCGAAGCCGCCATGACATCGGGGATGCGGAAGCTGCCGCCGATCTCGACAAGCTCGCCGCGGCTGACGATAACCTCCTTGCCTGCGGCATGGGTCGCCAGCACCAGCAGTACCGCGGCGGCGTTGTTGTTGACCACAAGCGCGTCCTCGGCACCGGTGAGTGAGTGGATCAGCTGCGCGGCATGCTCCTTGCGAGACCCGCGCGAGCAGGTGTCGACGCTGTACTCGAGCGTGCTGTAGCCGCGCGCGACCTCGGCCACGGCCTTGGCGGCCGACTCCGCGAGCGGGGCGCGGCCCAAGTTGGTATGGATGACCACACCTGTGGCGTTAACGGCAGGGCGCAGGCTCGGCAGTGCAGAGCGATGTGCGCGAAATTCAATGGCCGAGGCCAGCTCGCGCTTGGAATGCGGGGCGGCACCGGCACGAATCGCAGCGCGCTCCTCGTCGAGTTCGGCCGTGACGGCGGCATGCACCACCGCGTCGCAGGTCTCCCCCGCCGCCTTCACTACCGGCCACTCGGCAAGCAGCTCGTTAACGGAAGGGATGGCGCGCAGGCGGGCGCGTACCTCATCGGACATGTTCTGGCTATCGCTCATGTGCGGCCTTTCAAAAGAAACGTGGATCAGTCGAATACATCAGCTGAGTCAATTACTCGTTATTATCCTCGCGCGCCGCGATCTTTTCCACGCGAACGGCGTTTTCCTGGGTGAGCGCGGCACCCGTCAACGGATCCCAACGCAACGGCGTATGGTCGAGCGGGCCCACGCCCAAGGCTTGAGCGTCACCGGCATCGCGGCCAAACGAACGCCCACCGGGGGCGGCCGACGTAAAGATGCACGCCGGATGCAGATAGGGCGTCGTCTCCACGCGCACGCGGTCGCGGCCCATATCGCTCACGAGCTCGACGATCTCGCCGTCGACGATGTCCATGCGCGCAGCAGCATCGGCATTCATCTGCACGGCATCCAGGTCCGATCCAGCCTCGGCGGCACCTTGGACCGCAAGCCTTCGCGAGGTATGCGACTCAAAGGGACGGTTGCCGCTAATGAGGCGAAACATCCCCGGGCCAGGCTCCACCATGGGAGCGATCCAGTCGGGCACACGACCCAGGCCGGCTCGTTCCCATACGTCGCTTGCCAGCGCAATTTTGCCGCCATCCAGGGGAATCGCCGGCTCGCCCGTACGCGACGGCAACGCAACACCTGTGTCGGCCCAGCCGCGCTCCTTGAGCTCGTCCAGATTAATTCCAAACGGCTCCACCTGGGCAGCCGCAAGATCGTCAGACGTAAACAGGAAGTACTCGCCCACGCCACAGGCCGCAGCCAACCCGGCAAAGATCTCCCGCCCCGGTCTCGTGTCGTCATGCAAAATGGGCAGCACGGCGTTGCGGTAGAACACGCGCGAATCGTTGGCGCCCACGACCGTGCCCACACCGCGGTCGGCCTCCAGATACGTCACGTCGGGCAGCACGAAGTCAGAAGCGCTCGCCGTCTCGGACCAACGAATATCAATCGTCACAAGCAAGTCGAGCTGCTGCAAAATACTCAACCAAGCCTGTGCATTGCCATAGCCCGCACCGGGATTACTGGCATAGACGATGAGCCCACGCAAATCGCCGGCAAGAATCGACTGACCGATGGTCGTGCACAGGCCGCGCACCGGATCGACCAGTGGATAGCGCTCGGACCCTAGCTTGGGCCGGCGCGGCACCGGCGGCGTCGCAAAGCGTGCGGGATCGAGATCGCCCAACACAAGCGGCGTGGACGGATTGAGCGCACCGCCCGCGTGTCCGATGCAGCCCAGCAGCACATCGACCAAGCAGATGGCGCGCGCGGTCTGGGTGCTATTGGCATACGCGATTCCAATGCCGCCATGAAAGCCCGCATCCACCACCGCAGCAGGCGCCGCGGCAGCCAAATCACGCGCAGTCGCACGGATATCGTCCGCTGGCACGTCGCACATCGACTCGGCCCACTCGGGCGTCCAAGCACTGGCCGCCTGCGCCAACTCGTCAAAGCCCGTGGTGTAGCGGTCCACGAACTCGTGATCGTACAGACCCTCGGCAATCAACACGTGGGCAATACCCAACAGCAGCGCCAAGTCGCAGCCCGGGCGCACGCGGAGCCAGCGATCGGCAATAGCAGCCGAGCCGCTGCGTCGGGGGTCGACCACGATAATCTTCGCCCCGCGCCGGCGCGCATCGTTGAGCGCATCAACGGCCCCCATCGTCGACGAATCGACAATGGAGCGCCCCAGATACATGATGCAATCGGTATGCGCCAGGTCGGAGGCGGGGCTGTGGCCCAGACTGTGCTCCCAGCCGGTAAGTCTGCTTACCTCGCAGGCACCGTCGGCACCGTATACGTTGGGCGAGCCCAGCGCATGCATAAAACGATATGCCCAGTAACGGTCGAACGAGGGCACGCCGAGCGTCATGCCCAGCGCCCGAGGCCCGTGCTCGTCAACAATCCCCAAAAGACGCTCGGCAATCTGAGCAAACGCCTCGTCCCAGGTAATCGCATCGAACCCCGAGCCATCAGCTCGTCGGCGCATGGGGTGCATGATGCGGTCGCGCTCGTCAAACGGCATTGCCAGGCGATGCCGACCGCGGGCGCAGAGGGCACGCGCCGCGCACGGATGCCCCGGCACCGGCAGCTCGGCCACCACGCGACCGTCCTCAACGCGTGCCGCAAAGGCGCAATCGGCATAGCATCCCCCGCATGTGGTCACCACGGCGCGACCGTCACGCTTCACAGCAGATGCCATCTCGATTACCCCTTTCATCAGCCAAACACAACAGGCCAAAAGCCCGGCAACGAGCCCCCAGACCCAAAAAGCCTCCCGCACGGCAACGCCCCGCGGGAGGCCCAACGTCAAACAGACGGTACCTTACGCCTCGGACTTCTTAGCGTAGATAAACCAGTAGCCGAGCGCGATCAGAACCGCACCGCCCACGATGTTGCCCAGCGTGGCGGCGGACAGGTTAAACGCAATGCCCGCGACGTTGAGTGCATCAGCGCCGGCGACGTTGGCACCATAGCCGCACGCGTGCATCACGGCACCCATGGGCAAAAAGTACATGTTGGCAACGCAGTGCTCAAAACCGCAGGCCACAAAGGCGGCGATGGGCAGCAAAATGCCCACAACCTTATCGACTACGGTCTTGCCCGCAGTGCCAATCCACACGGCCAGGCACACAAAGATGTTGCACAGGATGCCGCGGAAGAAGATCGTCACCCAGTCGACCGTCACCTTGCCGGCGGCGACGCTCACCATGGAGTTGGCGACCGCCTCGCCGTTGAGCTTATAGATGCCGGCCATGTACACCAAAAAGACGATGAACAAGGCACCGACAAAATTGCCGACCCACACGACGACCCAAGCCTTGAGCATCTGAGCCAGGGTGATCTTTTTGCTCTTGAGCGCGCAGACCATAAGCGAATTGCCGGTAAACAGCTCGGCGCCGCACACCAGCACCAGCACCAGGCCCAGGCAAAAGCACAGGCCGCCCACGACGCGCTGGGCGCCCCAGCCCAGCGTGCTATCGCTCAAGAACACGGTAAAGAACAGGCCACCGAAGGCAATAAACGCACCGGCGAACATTGCCAACAGAAAGGCCTTTGCGACCGGCAGGTTGGCCTTGGTCACGCCGGCGGCCTCGGTCTTGGCCTCGATCGCGGCGGGTGCCAGGCAATCAGGAGCGGGATATTCTGCCTTGGAATCTGCCATGTCAATCACTTCTTTCCTAATCAGCAGGGACAAGCGCTCCTATTGCTCTTGCCCCAAGCGGACAAAGTGGGAAAAGTCGTTGGCGGCCACGGCGTCGTACACGGCGTCGACGGCGTCAAAGACCTCCGGGGACATAGGGTTGTAAAACTCCGTATCGCCCGGCTGAATCCCTATGAAGACGATATCTTCGCACGATTGCTCGATTTCCTCGATCAGAATCGACAAAGGGAGCGAATGCGTGGTGAACATCGACTTGCGGGCCACGTCACGTTTGTCGAGCAAGCGGATGGCGCCGACGGGCCTGTCTCTTATACACATCTGACGCTGCCGACGACTTAGTCGAGTGT
>URNM01000016.1 GCA_900549185.1 uncultured Collinsella sp.
GTCTCGTGGGCTCGGAGATGTGTATAAGAGACAGCCCAAGGGTAATGCTCCGCCTGACCGCTTTCAAGCTCGTTGTGGGTCGAATTTGGGTCGAATTATTCCGCGTACTTTTCTTTCGTAAATCTATGAAAACATCAAATGACCTGGAGTTATATTGACTTCAATTTGGGTCGAAATGTCTGAATGAAACAACGTCGTAGCGACCTCATAACCCGAAGGTCGGTGGTTCAAATCCGCCCCCCGCGACCATGAAACTTCAGGTCGGAAGCATAAAAGCTCCCGACCTTTTTCTTTGTCTAGGGGTTTCGGCATCTCTCGTTCTTTGGGTACCTCGAGGCGGGCAATCAGATAGATGCTTACGAGTATCATAGGGTCTTTTTACGTCGCGGTCGTGTCTCGTACTGGTGCGCCGCTCTTTGTGGGACGTGTCACTTTGCCATAGGTTGTCCGGCGGCGGGGCGCAGGTCGTTCCCCGTGGCGTCGCTCCTTTCGACGCTACGCTGCCTGGCTACTCGTTCCACTGGTGCTTTTTCATGTCGACGCAGCCGTTGTCTCGGAAGGCGACTCCTTCCTCCGTCAGTAGTGCTCGCTGGTCGGGGAAGTTTGGCGCGAGGCGTCCCGCGTGGTTGACGACGCGGTGGCAGGGATAATCGCCGTAGCGATCCGCCTCGCTCAGCACCGCTCCGACCAGGCGAGAGTTTTTCTCCCTGCCGATGAGGCGCGCTATCTGACCGTACGAGGCGACGCATCCCGCCGGAATCTCTGCCACGACGGAGAGAATCTCATAAACCAAATCTTCGTCCAGGACTTTTCCCATCGTATCGCTCCCGTGTTCGCTTTTGCCTTCGGGGGCGCGGCGCCGATCACCCGTGCTGCGATTTTCGCAGCTCCCCTTACCGAAGCATCGAGGGAAAGCGCATGCGTGTCAAGGTTGTCTGGTCCAGTTGCTGGCTCGATGCCTCGAGATGTTCGCCTCAAGTGCGACCTGCCCCTATTGGAAAAGGATGCCGAAGATGTATTTGGTGATGGCGGAGCGGCGGATGACCCCCACGAGTTTGCCCTCGTCATCAACCACAGGAAGCTTCTTGAACTTCTTCTTCGCCAGCAGCGCGGCGACGCGGGCGATGCTCTGCTCGGGACGGGCACACACTACCTGGCGCGTCGCGAAATCCATGACGCAGCGATCCTTCAGGTCTTCGATGCGCTGCTCAAGGCTCTGATCGTCGAAGTACAGCATGGACGCGTCGCCGCCCGTGAAGATGGTGTGAGCGCGATGCTGCGCGATGGCTCCCATGACATCGCCGTCGGAGATGAACCCGACCACCTGGTTGCGCTCATCGATTACGGGCATGCTGCTCACCTCGTTTTCGGCGAGCATGCGCACCACGTCGGAAATCGTGCAATCCTGCGTGCAGGTGAACGGCTCTTCAATCATGATGCTCGAAACGGGCGTCCCCTCGAGCTCGAGCGGGATGCGCTCGGACAGAATCTCGGACATCGCTTATGCCTCCTTCGTTTTCGGTGCGGTTTTCTTGGTGCGCACGCTGAATATGGCGCAGATAAGGGAAACGAGGCCGATTGCCGCGCACACCTTGTAAGCGACGCCCGCGCCCACGGCGGTGGCTACTTGGATGCTCGCATCGACGCCGGCCGACGCGGTGACGCTTGTCATGACCGTGATGATGAGCGCCGTGCACAAACCGCCGGCGACCTGGCGGCCGGTGTTCGCGATGGCGTTGCCGTGGGCGATCATGTCATTTTTCAAGGCATTGACACCCCATGTGTTCACCGGCATGTTCGCGAGCGACTGGCCGGCGGACTGCAGCATGCAGAACAGCGCAACCACCAAGATGGGCGTGTTTACCGTCGAAAGCGAGAGCAGGAACAGGGCACCGGTCATGAGGGCCAGGCCGACGATCGAGATGGCACGCGGACCGAACTTGTCGAACACCACGCCGGAGATAGGGCTGATGATGATGCCCACCGCCGCGGCGGGAAGCATGGCCATGCCGGTTTCGAAGGCCGAAGCGCCAAGCGAGGTTTGCAGCAGCAACGGCAACAGCGTGTTGGTGACCAGGCATGCGGCGTTGATGAGCGTGACGATGATGGCGGCCACGCGGAACTCGCGCGTCTTGAGCGTGCCCAGTTGAAGCAGCGGGTCCTCGATTTTGCCCTGGCGTACGACGAACAGCACCAAGCACACGACACCCGCGACGATCGAGCCGAGCACCACGGGGTTGCCCCAACCCATCGACGAGGCGCTCGAGAACCCGTAGAGAAGTCCGCCGAAGGCGATGGTGGAGAGGACGACCGAGGGCAGGTCGAGCTTGGGGTTCTTCAGCTCGCCCACGTTTTTCAGCATGAACACGCCCAGCACCAGCACGAGAATTGCGAGGGGGACGATGGCGCCGATCATGGTGCGCCAGCCGTACGTGTCGATCACCGCGCCGCCTACGACGGGGCCGACCGCGGGACCCGCCGACATGACGATGCCCGCCATGCCCATAGCCGTTCCTCGTTTCTCGACGGGGAACACCAGCATGGGAACCACCGAGACAAGCGGCATGAGCACGCCTGAGCCCGCCGCTTGCAACACGCGACCGATGATGAGGAACAGGAAATCAGGGGCTGCGGCGCACAGCAGCGTGCCCAGCGCGAACACCAGCGTCGCCCCGAAGAATAGCGCGCGGGTGCTGAACTTGTCGATAAGGAACGCCGAAACGGGAACCATGATGCCGCTCACCAGCGGGTATATGGACATGATCCACTGGGCAGTCGAGGCATCGATGGCGAAATCGGACATGATGACCGGCAGCGCAGGCGACATCACCGTTTGGTTCAGTAGCGCCAAGAAGGCACCCAGGACGACGACCGCGACGATGCGGATCTGGGTACCGGTAATGCGCCCATTGGCGGGCGCGACCGTACAATTATCAGACATAAGCTTCCTTCGTATCTATTCGATTCTTCGCCGAAGGCGCGCCGGCCCACGGGCGAAATAACATGCACGTGCTATGCGTGCATCAGATACGACAGGAAGAAAGCGGCTGCTCAGAGCGCACTTGGGGAACAACAGGAGAGGCCCCGTATACCAGGGGCCGCCGAATTGCGATGTATGCTTTGGTCAAATCCTTCATAGCGGGGAGGTATTCTAGCAGCCGTCTTCGCCCCTTTCAAGGGATGTAACCCAGACGTTGATTTTCTTCACCGAGGCGCCATCGTTGACGGGTGGCGTGCTTCTCTATCGCCACACCGCGGGGCGAGGGAACGCCGCGGCGAGCTTGTACATCGGCTATGTGTGCAGCTGCGAGCGTGTCGCCGGCGCGCGCTGGGCGCCAGTCCGATCCGGCCGACTCTTGCCGACGGTCGGTCGCCGTCCTCCTCCATCTCCGCCTGCTCTGTTTTTGCTCGGCTCCCTTGTCGCATCATGGACGGACGAGAATTGAGCGAAGGCGGTACGTATGAACATCCAGATATTCGGCACGAAGAAAAGCTTCGATACTAAGAAGGCGCAGCGCTATTTCAAGGAACGTCGTGTGAAGTTCCAGTTCATCGACTTGAAGGAAAAGGGGATGAGCAAAGGCGAGCTCGAAAGCGTGGCGCGCGCCGTCGGCGGGATCGACGCTGTGATCGATCCAAAGGCGAAAGATGCCGACACGGTTGCGCTCGTACAGTATCTTGCTGCCGACCAGAAGTTCGAAAAGGTGCTCGATAACCAGCAGATTCTTCGTGAGCCCATCGTTCGCAACGGCCGCCAGGCAACCGTTGGCTACGAGCCTGACGTGTGGAAGGGCTGGGAATAAAGCGGCTGGGAATAAAGTGAAGCGCCCACGCCCGTGGTTTTATCCACGGACGCGGGCGCTTGCGTAAGACGTCTCTTGTCGTTTGAGTGGAGCGCCCCGGCGGCGCTGAACAACGCGCCCCGGTGACGTGGCTGAACTCGGGGCTCTTTGTGCCGCACATCTATGAGAGGGAATCGATGCGCATGGGCGCTACTCCATGTAGCCACCCTGAATGGCGGAAACTGCATGCTCGGTAAAGAACTTGAGCGTGCCGGAGGTATAGCGATTAGCCTTGGGCTTCCAAGCGGCTCGGCGCTCGGCCAGGACGGCGTCGACCTCGGCCGGCTCCATCTCCTTGCCGGCGATGCCCACGATGGACAGCGAGCGCTCGGGGATGTTGATCTGGATCAGGTCGCCCTCCTCGATCAGGGCAATCGGACCGCCCACGGCAGCCTCGGGCGAAACGTGACCGATAGCCGGGCCCTTGGAGGCGCCGGAGAAACGGCCGTCAGTGATCAGGGCAATGCTCGCGCCCAGCTCGGGGTCGCTGGCGATAGCCTCGGTGGTGTAGAACATCTCGGGCATGCCGGAGCCCTTGGGGCCCTCATAGCGAATGATGACGGCGTCGCCGGGCTTGACCTCTTGCGTCAGGACGGCGTGGATAGCGTCCTCCTCGCAGTCGAACGGACGCGCCTTAAGCGTGGCCTGGAACATCTCGCGCGGAACAACCGTGTGCTTGACGACGGCGCCCTCGGGAGCAAGGTTGCCGTGGAGGATGGCGATGGAGCCGTCGGTACCAAAGGCCTGGTCAAACGGGCGAATGATGTCCTCGCGCTTGAGGTTCCACTTCTCCAGGTAGCGGCCGCACTTCTCGTAGTAACCGTTGTTCTTAAGGTCCTCGAGGTTTTCGCCGAGGGTCTTGCCGGTGACGGTCATGACATCGAGGTGAAGCATCGACTTGATCTCCTCCATGATGCTCGGCACGCCGCCCGCATAGTAGAAGAACTGCGCCGGCCACTCACCTGCGGGGCGAACGTTGAGCAGGTAGTGGGCGCCACGGTGCAGGCGGTCGAAGTCGTCGGCGGACATCTCGATGCCAAACTCGCGGGCGATAGCAGGAATATGCAGCAGCGAGTTGGTGGAACCCGAAATGGCGCCGTGGACCATGATGAGGTTCTCGAAAGACTCCTTGGTCACGATGTCACGCGGGCACAGGTTGTGCTCGGAGAGCCACACGGACTGGCGGCCGGCCTCGCGGGCAAACTCGCGCAGGTCGGAGCTGGTAGCGGGCAGCAGGGCGGTACCGGGGAGCATAAGGCCCAGGACCTCAGCCGTGACCTGCATGGTCGAGGCGGTGCCCATAAAGGAGCAGGCGCCGCAGCTGGGGCAGGCGTTATGCTTGGCGAACTCGAGCTCCTCGCGGGAAATCTCGCCGCGCTCATAGCAGGCCGAGATGGCGCCGAGCTGTTCCAGGGTCAGCAGGTCGGGGCCGGCATCCATGACGCCGCCAGTAACGACGATGGAGGGGATGTTGATGCGGCCCATGGCCATGAGGTTCGCGGGCAGGCCCTTATCGCAGCTGGCAACGAAGACACCGGCATCGAACGGGGTGGCCTTGGCATGGATCTCGATCATGTTGGCGATCATGTCGCGGCTGGGCAGCGAGTAGTTAATGCCGTCGTGGCCCTGGGCCTCGCCGTCGCAGATATCGGTGCAGAAGTAACGGGCACCGTGACCGCCAGCCTCAGCAACGCCGGCACGGACCTCCTCGACCAACTCAAACAGGCCGGCAGAACCCGGGTGCGAGTCGCCAAACGTCGACTCGATAATGACCTGCGGCTTGTCCAGATCCTCGATAGTCCAGCCAGAGCCCAGACGCAGCGGGTCCATCTCGGGGCTGATGGTGCGGAACTTGCCGGAACGCGGCTGCAGCTTGGCAACCAGGTCGGCTGCTTCCTGCTGAATCTGTGCCTTGGTCTTCTCGTCCATGATGCTCTCCTCTTTTGGTTTGAACGGTTGTACCAATCGTTGGTTAATGAATCAGGTGTAAATGGGTACCGAGCGATGCACTCGGCGAAAGATGCTTAGCTACGCGAACTAGGCGAAGAACGAAATCACCAGGGCGCAGGCAAGACCCGAAAGGCCGATGAGCGTCTCCATAACGGTCCAGGACTTGAGGGTGGTCTTCTCGTCAATCTCCAGGAACGAGGAGCACATCCAAAAACCGGCATCGTTGACGTGCGAGAGGGCCGTGGCACCGCCGCAGATAGCACGCATGGCGGCCGAGCACGCAACCAACGACCAGGTCGTCTGTATCGAAGAGCTCTGCGATGAATCCGAGCGCCTGGCCGAGGCCGGTGAGGATTACTCCGCCGCCGACACCGCGTTCCACAATGCCATTGCCGAGAGCTCCGGAAACCTCGTCGTTCCCCGCCTGATGGGCGTGTTCAAGGCATCCGTCCCCCTCTTTATCGACGTGACCGGCAAAAATGTTCGTCGAGGAAACTATCCGCACGCACCGCGATGTGGCCGACGCCATCGCCTCACGCAATCCCACCGCCGTGCACGACGCGATGTATTTGCATCTGGTGTACAACCGCAACATGATTGCGGAGGGAGCAGAAGCAAAAGGCATTTAGGGCCCGACAATAATCTTTCTTTGGCAAAACGCAGGCAGCGGCTGCCCAACACACAGGGCAGCCGCCGCTTTTTGCAATCGATTGGTGCAAAGGGGTTGACTAGAGCTCGCAGGCAACCTTGTAGCCATCGCCGATGGCGTCGCGGATGTTGCCGCACTTGTTGGCATCGCCCAACACGTGGGTGGTAACGCCGGCTGCAGCCAGGTCGTCGGCCAGCTTGGTATTGGGACGATAGCCCATGGCAAGCACCAGCGTATCGGCACCGGCGATGGTGTGGACCTCGCCGTCCTTCTCGTAGCTGATAGTGTCCTCGGTGATCTCGGTCACCTTGGCCTCGGTCAGCACGTGAACGCCCTTGGAGAGCATGCGCGTGATGAGCACCGCGCGACCGGCACCGCCCTCGTTGGCGGCGAGCGTCTTGGTCATCTCGATGACGGTGACATCGCGATTGGCCGGCGAGAGGTCATTGACCAACGGGGCCAGGTAATCGGCCGTCTCGCAGCCGACGGTGCCGCCGCCGACGATGACGATCTTCTTGCCCGGGAAAGCCTTGCCGCCCAGCAGGTCGTCGGCCGTCATAACCTGCTTAAAGCCCTGCATGAAGGCCGGAGCGATGGGCTCGGCGCCATAAGCCAGGACAACCTCGTAGCCGGCGTAGTCACGCTGAATGTCCTCGGCAGTAAGCTCGGTGCCAAATACGCACTTCACGCCCGCCTCAGCAAGACGGCGATACTGATATTTGATCACGCGGGTGAGTTCCTGCTTTGCCGGCGGAACGGCCGCGATGCGCATCTCGCCACCCGGCTCATCCTGCTTGTCAACGAGCACCACGTTGTGTCCGCGCTTGGCGGCAATGTAGGCAGCCTCCATACCCGCAGGACCAGCGCCCACAACGAGCACGTTCTTAGCCTCGGCGGCAGGCTCGTAGCCAGCCTCGTCGCGCTCCACGTCCGGGTTGACGGTGCAGGAGATGCGCTTGCCGAACATGATGCCGTTCAGGCAGCGCAGGCAGCCGATGCAGGGGCGGATGTCGTCGGCGTTGCCGGCAGCGGCCTTGTTGCAGAACTCGGCATCGCACAGATTGGCGCGGCCCATCATGCAGATGTCGGCGGCACCGTCCTCGATCAGTTCCTCGGCAATCCAGGCCTCGTTGATGCGGCCGACGGTGGCGACGGGAATGTTGACGTGCTTTTTAATCTCGCGCGAGCAGGCGGCGTGCGAGGCCTGCTGGGTACCGGCAGCGGGAATCGCGGAGCCGCGCTTGATGGTGGTACCGCCCGACACATGAATCATGTCGACACCGGCCTTCTCCAGGCGACGCGAGACGTAGATCATGTCGTTGAGGGTCAGGCCGCCATCGGTGTACTCATCGCCCGAGATGCGGACGTCGATGATAAAGTCCTTGCCGCAGCGCTCGCGAATCTCGGCGATGACCTCGAGCAGGAAGCGCATGCGGGCGTCGAGCGAGCCGCCGTACTCGTCGGTACGCTTGTTGTAGAGCGGAGTCAAAAAGCCGCCGAGCATGCCGTGGGCGTGTGCCGCATGGACTTCAACGCCATCGACGCCAGCCTTCTGCATACGCACGGCAGCGTCGCCAAACTGATGCGTGAGCTCGTGAATCTCGTCGACCGTGATGGGACGCGGTGCCTCGCGGGCGTAAGACGGGCCCACAAAGGACGGAGCGATCAGGCGCGGCGTGCCCGGAATGTTAAAGGCCATGTAGGCGGGATGGAAGAGCTGCGGCATGATCTTGCAGCCATACTCGTGGACGGCCGCGGCGAGCTTTTCCCAGCCGGGGATAAACGTGTCGTCGTAGCAGCACATGTCACCCGGCAGATAGGTATAGGTGGGCTCGACCGTCACGACCTCGGTAATGATCAGGCCCACGCCGCCCTTGGCGCGGGCACGGTAATGATCGACCAAGTCGTCGGTCACATAGCCATGATCGGCCAGGTTGGTGGACACCGGCGGCATAAAGACGCGGTTCTTGACCTCGGTCGTACCGACCTTGATCGGGCTAAAGAGCATCGGGTAGGCAGAGGACTCCATACAGGGTTCCTTTCGTTTGAGCCGCTCGGCGGCAGTTGCTAACGTACTTATCGTATCAGTATCCGCCGCATTCGCACTCGCTCGCACTCCCCACCTTCAATCCCGACCCTCACAAAAAAGTTGCGGTGGAATACGGAGTAGATAAGGCCTTTGACAGCCAAAACAGTCCGTATTTCACCGCAACTGATGGGCGGGGTGGACTTGAGGGCTCAGATAGTCAGTCATGCCCTCATCCGCCACTCCCTCACCTACAGCGCGCCGTCCAGCATAAGGTTCACCTTGAGCACGTTGACCGTGGGCTCGCCGAACACGCCGAGGAAACGGCCCTTGGTGCACGCGGCAATGATGTCGCGCACCTCGTCCTCACTTTTGCCCGTGGCCTTGGCAAGGCGCGGGACCTGGTACTCGGCGGCATCGGGAGAGATCTCGGGGTCGAGCCCTGAGCCGGAACACGTCACCAGGTCGACGGGCACAGCGTCCATATCGGCATCGGGGTTGGCGGCGCGGATCTTCTTCACGCGCGCATCCACAAGCTGCCGATACTCCTCACTCGCCGGGGACAGGTTGGATGGGGCACCATACGCCATGAGCTCGCCATCTTCGCCTTCGAAAATTGACACGTTCTGGATGCGGCCCCACATGTGATCCTCATCCTCGAAGTTCTGGCCGATGAGCTCGGAACCCACAACCTTGCCGTCGACCGTAATGAGCGAACCGTTCGCCTGATACGGGAACGCAACCTGGGCAATGCCGGTCACGACAAGCGTATAGCCCAGGCCGCAGACAACGGTAAACAGCGCGAACACGCCCAGTGCGCGCGATGCAACACCTTTGAACATACAAACCTCCACTTACATAATGCCGCAGAACGCGAGCAGCATGTCGATGAGCTTGATGAATACGAACGGGGCAACGATGCCGCCCAGACCCCACACGAGCAGGTTGTGGGTCAGCAGCTGTCCGGACGGGACCTCGCGGTACTTAACGCCCTTCAGCGCGGCCGGGATCAGCGCGACGATAACGAGCGCGTTATAGATGATGGCCGAAAGAACCGCGGACAGCGGGCTTGCCAGACCGAGGATGTTGAGCGCGCCAAGGCCCGGGTAGATCGGCGAGAACAGGGCCGGGATGATAGCGAAGTACTTCGCCATGTCGTTGGCGACCGAGAAGGTCGTAAGCGAACCGCGGGTCATGAGCAGCTGCTTGCCGATACGCACGACCTCGATGAGCTTGGTGGGGCTGGAGTCGAGGTCGACCATGTTGCCGGCCTCCTTGGCAGCCTGGGTGCCCGTGTTCATGGCCACGGCGACATCCGCCTGCGCCAGCGCCGGCGCGTCGTTGGTGCCGTCGCCGGTCATGGCGACCAGGTGGCCCTCACGCTGGAACTCGCGGATCTTCTCGAGCTTGCCCTCAGGGGTGGCCTCGGCCAGGAAGTCGTCAACGCCGGCCTCGGCGGCGATTGCCGCGGCGGTGAGTGGGTTGTCGCCCGTCACCATGATGGTCTTGATGCCCATCTTGCGCAGGTCGGCGAACTTCTCCTTAACGCCGGACTTGATGATGTCCTTGAGGTACACAACGCCCAGCACGCGGCAGTTCTTGGTCACGACCAGCGGGGTGCCGCCGGCCTTGGCGATGCGCTCGACGGCTTCGTCGCACTCCTGGGAGAACACGCCGCCGGCTGCCTCCACATAGGTGCGCACGGAATCGGCAGCGCCCTTGCGAATCTCATTGCCCTCGTAGTTCACACCGGACATGCGGGTCGCCGCGGTGAAGGGGATGAACTCCATACCCTTATCCTCGAGTGTGCGGCCGCGCAGACCGAACTGCTCCTTGGCGAGCACGACGATGGAACGGCCTTCGGGGGGTCTCGTCGGCCAGCGAGGAAAGCTGGGCGGCATCGGCCAGCTCCGCGGGATCGATGCCGTCGACCGGGATGAACTCGGCGGCTTGGCGGTTACCCAGGGTGATGGTGCCGGTCTTGTCGAGCATGAGGATGTCGACGTCGCCGGCGGCCTCGATGGCGCGGCCGGACATGGCCAGCACGTTGGCCTCGTTCAGACGGCTCATGCCGGCGATGCCGATGGCGGAAAGAAGGGCGCCGATGGTAGTAGGAGCCAGGCACACGAGCAGCGCCACGAGCGTGGTCACGGCCGTGGGGTTGTCTATGTCGTTAAGACCGACCGAGAAGCAGGAGTAACAATACAGGGCCAGCGTGACCAGGATAAAGACGATGGAGAGGGCCACCAGGAAGATCTCCAGAGCGATCTCGTTAGGGGTCTTCTTGCGCGCGGCACCCTCGACCATCGCGATCATCTTGTCCAGGAAGCTCTGGCCGGGCTCACTGGAGATCTTGACGATGATCCAGTCGGACAGCACCGTGGTACCGCCGGTAACGGCAGAGCGGTCGCCGCCGGCCTCGCGGACCACGGGGGCGGACTCGCCGGTGATGGCGGACTCGTCAACGGAAGCAGCGCCCTCGATGACGTCGCCGTCGCCGGGAATCTGCTCGCCGGCGCGTACGATCACCAGGTCGCCGCGCGTGAGCTCGGTGCCGGGAACGACGGTGAAGTGCTCCTTGTCCTCAACGGACTCGATGCGATGGGCCTCGACATCCTTCTTGGCCGCACGCAGGGAATCGGCCTGGGCTTTACCGCGGCCCTCGGCAAGCGCCTCGGCGAAGTTCGAGAACAGGTCGGTAAGCCACAGGATGACCGCGATGGCGACCACATAGTAGGTGGGCACACCCGCGTCCTGCACGCCGAAAATGGAAGCGACGGCCAGGACGGAGGTCATGACGGCGGAAAGCCACACCAGGAACATGACCGGGTTTTGAATCTGGACGCGAGGATCCAGCTTGGCAAACGAGTCGCGGACCGCGCGGCCCATCATGTCTTTTTGCATAGTCATAAATCTGCGCCCTCCTTTACGCAATCATCTGGAAGAACTCGGCAACGGGGCCAAGCGCCAGGGCCGGGAAGAAGCTCAGGGCACCGATCAGCAGAACGATGAACACGAGCAGGAATACGAACATGCCGTTAGTGGTAGACAGGGTACCGGCGCTCTCGGCGACCTTGCCCTTCTTGGCCAGCGAGCCGGCGATAGCCAGCGTACCGATGATAGGCATGAAGCGGGCGAACAGCATCTCGAGGCCGAGCATGACGTTGATCCAGGGAATGTTGCAGTTCATGCCTGCAAACGCCGAGCCGTTGTTGCCGCCGCATGAGGTGAAGGCATACAGCGCCTCGGAGAAGCCGTGCGCGCCACCATTGTTGAGCTGGTCGGCAAGACCGGGCACCATGCAGGCGATGGCCGAGCACACCAGAATGGCAAACGGAGTTGCCAAGCACAGGACAACTGCCCAGCGCATCTCGCCCGGCTCGATCTTCTTGCCCAGGAACTCAGGCGTGCGTCCGACCATGAGGCCGGCGATGAACACTGTGAGGATGGCGAAGCCGATCATGCCGTACAGGCCGCAGCCCACGCCGCCGAAGACGACCTCGCCCAGCGCTATCTGGAGCATCTGGACAAACCCGCCGAGCGGGGTGTAGGAGTCGTGCATGGAGTTGACCGAGCCGTTGGAAGCAGCCGTCGTGAAAGCGGACCAGGTGGAAGAGGAGGCGATGCCAAAGCGGCTCTCCTTGCCCTCCATGTTGCCGCCGGCCTGGCCGTCGGTCATCTCGATATTGACCGCTCCGCCATCGGCCAGCTGCGGGGTGCCCGCATGCTCGTTGACGGCAATGATGCCGGTGAAGATCACCAGCAGGATAAGCATCGCCGCGAAGATGGCCTTGCCCTGCTTGGTGTTCTTGACGCCGATACCGAAGGTGAAGCAGCAGGCGGCCGGGACCAGCAGCAGGCTGGTCATCTCGATGATGTTGGTGAAGGCACTGGGGTTCTCATACGGATGGGCGGAGTTCACGCCGAAGAAGCCGCCGCCGTTGGTGCCGGACTGCTTGATGGCGACCTGAGGAGCCGCGGGACCCTGGGGCAGGAACTGCTCGGTAACCACGCGCGCACCCTCGACAACCTTGCCGTCGACCTTGACCGTGTCGCCCTCGATCTGGGCGCCGTCGATGACGCTCCAGCCGCCGTCTGCATTAGGCTGGACAGCGACGGGCTCTACGAGCTCAGCCTTCTGAGCCGGCTGGAAGTTGGAGATGACGCCACCGGCAGCCAGGCAGATGCCGAACACGAGGTTCAGTGGAATGAGCACATACAGGACGGTGCGGGTGAGGTCGGCCCAGAAGGAACCCAAACCCTGCTCCTTGACCTGACGGAAGCCGCGGATCAGCGCGAACATGACCGCGATACCGGTGCCAGCGGAAACGAAGTTCTGCACGGTGAGGCCCATGAACTGCACAAGGTAGGACAGGGTGGTCTCACCGGAGTAGGACTGCCAGTTGGTGTTGGTTATGAAGGAAGCAGCCGTATTGAACGACAGGTCCCACGACACACCCGGCAGGTGCTGGGGATTGCCCGGCAAGAAGGACTGAAGCGTCTGGAGTGCCACAAGAACCACGAGGCCGATCCCCGAAAAGACCAGCACGCTCGCCAGATAGCGCCTACACCCCATCTGCTCTGCCGCGTCGATGCGAAGCAGACGATAGACGCCACGCTCCACAGGAGCAATCACAGGCGACAGGAACGTATGCTCACCATCCATGATATGGGCCATGAACCGACCGAGCGGAACGGCCAGGACGATGAGCACGGCAAAGTACAAGATGTACTGAATCGCAGCGTCCATAGTTTACGAATCACTCCTCATCAGAATGTAGATGTAATAGATAAGAAGTCCAATGCAGACGACTCCGATGATGGGAATGAGGATGTCCATTTACCGCCCCTTTCACGCGCGGTCCGATGTCTCGGACGCCTACCCTCGCAAGCGTCTGGGGACAGTAAACGCTTCTAGGGATTAAAGAGGCGTGAGGGCCGGGGCTCACGACCTTAAGATGCCGTAAAGATGCAGGTAGAAAGCACTATTGCGGCTGCAGTGCGCCTATACTCGACCTCGCGAGCATACAGTGGCGTCTTCGCCGCGTATGCACGCATGGACAACGCTTCAGAAAGGCTACGCTATGCAGCGCGTCGCATCGGACACTCGCGTCAATCCAGACCTCATCCTCAAGGCAATTGAGAAAGGCGAGGTCGCCGATGACGCTCGAACCAGCCGGGGACACCTCAAGATTTTCTTTGGCTACGCTGCTGGCGCAGGCAAAACCTATGCGATGCTTCAAGCCGCCCACGCCGCCAAGCGGCGGGGTGTCGCCGTCGTCGCGGGATACATCGAGCCGCACGAACGTCCGGCAACTGCCCATCTTGCACAAGGGCTTGAGAACGTGCCCTGTAAACTCATCGAGCACAACGGCATTACGCTCGGCGAGTTCGATCTAGATGCGGCTATCGAACGCGCCCCTCAGCTCATCCTTGTCGACGAGCTCGCCCATACGAATGCGCCGGGGTCTCGCCACGACAAACGCTATCAAGACGTCGAGGAACTTCTACATGCGGGCATCGACGTCTATACGACCGTGAACGGAGAGCCTAAACGACATGGTTGCATCCATCACCGGCGTTGTCGTGAGCGAACGAATCCCCGACCGTATCTTCGATGATGCCGACCAGGTCGAGCTCGTCGACATAGAGCCCGAAGACCTACTTGAGCGCCTTCGCGCCGGCCTCGTCTACCGTCCCGCACAAGCCGACCGAGCGCAACAGCATTTTTTTACCGTCGAAAACCTCACCGCACTCCGAGAAATCGCGCTGCGCCGCTGCGCCGATCGCACCGGCCACCTCACGGACGCCGCACGCGTGCTGGGAAACCGTGACTACTACACCAGGGAGCGTATCTTAGTCTGTGTCTCCCCGGCGCCGACCAATCCCCGCATCGTCCGTGCCGCCGCACGCATGGCGAAAGCGTTTCGCAGCGAGCTCGTCGCCCTGTTCGTAGAGAGCCCGCGCACGCAAGCCATGAGCGATGATGAGCGCGCCAAGCTTACAGCCAATATCGCCCTAGCCGAGCAGCTCGGAGCACATATGGAAACCGTCTATGGCGACGACATCGCGTTTCAGATCTCCGAGTTCGCGCGCCTGTCGGGTATTTCGAAGATCGTCATGGGGCGCACGGGCGAGCGCAGCAGCGTCCGTCAGGCCCTCTTCGGCCGCAAATCTCTCGTAGAACAGCTCATAACATTCGCCCCGAACCTCGACATTTACATCATTCCAGAACAGTCGACTCCGCCCTCCCGACCCAAAGGACGCCGCCATGCGCTCGCCCTGCAGCCGCCCAGCAGCCGAAACGTGCTTCGCACGCTGGCCCTCTCTCTTGCCGCCACGGCGATCGGCACGGCTTTCCGCCATCTGGGATTTGCCGATTCCAGCATCATATCCCTCTATATCCTCACGGCCCTGCTGACCGCCGTCACCACGACGGGGCGTATCTGCACGATCGTATCGAGCGTGCTCTCTGTAGTGCTTTACAACTTCTGCTTCGTCACGCCTCTGTTTTCGCTCGCCAGCTACGACCGAAGCTATCTGGTCACGTTCGGCATCATGTTCGCTACCGCTATGGTCGCTGGCGAGTTAACTGCGCGCATCGCCGACAACGCCCGTACATCCGCCGAGAACGCATTCAAAACGCGCGTACTCCTCGAAACGAACCAGCTCTTGCAGCAAGCCCATAGCGCGGAGGAGTGCGCCCGCGTCGCCATGAACCAACTCGTCAAACTGCTAAAACTCGACGTGGTCTTCTACCCCGCCGAACACGGCACGCTCGGCAAGGCGCTCTATGAGTCCGCTGGCACCGAAAACCGATCCGCGTCGCTGCTCACCGACTACGAGCGCGCCGTTGCAACCTGGACCTACACCAACAACAAGCGCGCGGGCGCAAGCACGCGGACCCTGCCTGAGGCGCGCTGTCTCTACCTCGCGGTTCGCACCGGCGACAAGGTATTCGGTGTCATCGGCATCGCCCTGGAGGGGCGCGAGATCGAAGCCTTCGAGCATTCGATCGTCCTATCTATCGTAGGCGAATGCGCCTTGGCGCTCGAAAGCGACCGGGCGGCGCAAGAGCGCGAAGAGGCTGCGGTTTTGGCGAAAAACGAGCAGCTGCGCGCCAACCTTTTGCGCTCCATCGGCCACGATTTGAGGACACCCCTCACGGCTATATCCGGATCTGCGGCAATCCTTCGGAAGAGCGACGAGAAGCTCAGCCTCGAACAACGCTGCGATCTTGCCGATGCCATCTACGACGACTCCCTCTGGCTTATCGATACCGTGGAGAACCTCCTCGCCATCACACGCGTCGAGGACGGCACCATTCGCCTCAACTTAACATCCGAGCTCATCGACGAGGTCATCGAGGCCGCTCTCAGCCATGTCGCCCAAGCATCGCATGGACGTGCCGTCACCATCGAGCATACTGACAACATCCTGCTGGTACGCATCGACGTCCATCTCATCATGCAGGTGCTTACGAATCTCATCATGAACGCCTTCAAATACACGCCCGAGGACTCGACTGTCACCATTAGCGCACGTCGCGAGGGTGAGTTCATCGTGGTGGACGTCGCAGACGATGGGCCGGGTGTAGCAGACTGCGACAAGCCTCATATCTTTGAGCGCTTCTTCACCTCAAGCAATACGCGGCCCGTGGATTCGCGTCGAAGCATCGGCCTTGGGCTGTCGCTCTGCCGCTCCATCGTGGAGGCGCATGGCGGCGTCATCGAAGTTCGCGACAACCACCCCCATGGGGCCGTCTTCCGTTTTACCCTGCCTGCCGAGGAGATCGAGATTCATGAATAATGCCGCTAAGCCACGCATTCTCCTGGTCGAAGATGACCTGACCGTTCAAAACCTCGTTTCGACCGCGCTTGACCTCCACGGCTATGTCGTGAGCAAGGTTTGCGACGGCCAGGCCGCCATCATGGATGCGGTGTCGCACGGCCCCAGCCTCATCATGCTCGATCTCGGCCTTCCCGACATTGACGGTATCGAGGTCATCACGAAAATCCGAAGCTGGTCGGCAGTCCCCATTATCGTCATTTCGGCGCGCACCGAAGATTCCGACAAGATTGCAGCACTTGACGCAGGGGCAGACGACTACCTCACCAAGCCCTTTTCTGTGGATGAGTTGCTCGCGCGCGTCCGTGCGAATTTGAGGCGCTCCTCGATGGCGTCAAGCGAGTCGACAGAAGCGAGCACGTTTGACAACGGTCCGCTGCATATCGACTACGCCGCGGGATACGCGACGAAAGACGGACGCGAGCTCTCGCTTACCCCAACCGAGTACAAATTGCTCGTCCTTCTAGCGAAAAACGTCGACAAGGTGCTCACCCACACCTTCATCACCCGCGAGATATGGGGCACGAGCTGGGACAGCGATCTGGCGAGCCTGCGCGTGTTCATGCGCACCCTGCGCAAGAAGATCGAGGCAGACCCCTCTCACCCCAAGATGATTCAGACGCACATGGGTGTCGGGTACCGCATGCAGCGTCTCTAGCCCATCCCAAAAAAAGTTGCGGTGGAATACGGAGTAGATAAGGCCTTTGACAGCCAAAACAGTCCGTATTCCACCGCAACTGATTTAACGATACCCAAAAAATACTCTTCAACTCGCCGCGCTCGCGTCCAAATGCACAAAGCGCCCCGCGAACGGATGCCCGCGGGGCGCCTCGATGACGGGCCTTATTTGATACCGCGGCCCAAGTCTTCGGCGATTTTGTCCACGCCCTTAAGTGCGGCGCACGTCTTTTTGTTGAAGCAATGCCCCGTGCAAACGCCACCCTGAGCGCAGTCGGCGCAGGTGCCCTTGCGGTAGATGCGCACGCACACGGCGACAAACGCAACGCCGATAACAGCCAGTACAACAATATCGATAGGTGCCATAGCAAGCCTCCTCTAGTTAACCACCACTTACTTTACCCCATTCTCCACCTACCAAAAAGGGACAGGTTTATTTTGGTCGGTTTTATCTGCGGAAACGCCACATCTCCCCCACCAAAAAGCCCGAGTGTCGCTGGGACACCCGGGCTCATGGAAAGGGGTTAATCCTTATTCGGACTTAAGCGGAAACTGCGGCGGAAGCAGCGTTGGTCTCGTCCTCGTCGGTCCATGCATGCTTGGGCATGGGACGGAAGATCTGGAAGAGCATCGCAACCAGCAGCACGATAGCCACAACCGTCCAGAAGCCAAACTGACCCAGAACAAGCAGGTTGTAGAACTGGTTGATGAACAGGCCGATCACCCAAGCAAAGGCGCACTCGTAACCGATGGCAATCGCGAACCACTTGCCGGAATCCATCTGGTTGCGGATGGCACCCATGGCAGCAAAGCACGGAGCGCACAGCAGGTTGAACGCGCCAAAGGCGACGCAGGCGCCCATGGTGGGGAACATGCCGGCAAACGCGGTCCACAGGCTCGGGTCGGTCTCGCCCGCGTCGGCAACGGACAGCAGCGAGCCGGCGGTGGCGACGACGTTCTCCTTGGCGACAAGGCCCGAGACGGACAGCGCTGTTGCCTGCCAGGTGCTAAAGCCAAGCGGGGCGAAGATCCAGGAGACCAGGTTGCCGAGCATGGCAAGCACGGAGTAGTCCATGAACTCCTCGGAGATGCCGTCCATCGCGGGCAGGTAGCCAAAGGAACCATTGTAGCTACCAAAGTTGGACAGGAACCAAACCACGACAGTGGACGCGAAGATGACCGTGCCGGCCTTCTTGATAAAGGCCCAGCAGCGCTCCCACACGTGCAGCGCCCAAGAGCGGATCGCCGGGAAGTGGTAGGCAGGAAGCTCCATAACGAACGGCGTCGGGCGACCGGCGAAGAGCTTGGTCTTTTTGAGCATGAGGCCCGAGGCGACGACGGCAAAGACGCCCAGGAAGTAGAAGAGCGGACTGATCCACGCGGCGGTGGTGGAAGAATCGCCGATGATGGAACCCATGAGCAGGGCGATGATCGGCAGCTTGGCGCCACAGGGAATAAACGTGGTGGTCATGACCGTCATGCGGCGGTCCTTCTCGTTCTCGATGGTCTTGGTGGCCATGACGCCGGGAACGCCGCAGCCCGAGGACACGAGCATGGGGATAAAGGACTTACCGGACAGGCCAAAGCGGCGGAACACGCGGTCCATGATGAAGGCGACGCGGGCCATGTAGCCGCAGTCCTCCAGGAAGGACAGCATCACGAACAGCAAGAACATCTGCGGGACAAAGCCCATGATGGCGCCGATGCCGGCCACGATACCGTCGCAGACCAGCGAATCGACAAGACCGCCGTCCTCGGTGCCACCCGCCACAAGAGCGTTATGCACCGCGGTGGTGATACCCGGGACATAGGGACCGTACTGTGCCGGGTCGACCGAGTCGGCATTGTCGCCCGCAGCCTCGACAGCTGCGTCGTAGACGTCGCGGCCCTGGCCGAGCACATACCAGCCGTCGGTGCCGAAGAGCTGGTCGTTGGTGAAGTCGGTCACCGTGCCGCCCAAGGTAGAAACGGCGATGTAGTACACGCAGAACATGATGACCACAAAGATCGGCAGGCCCAGGATACGGTTGGTAACCACGCGGTCGATCTTTTCGGAGGTGCTCATCTTGGCCGGAGCCTTGGTGAGGCACTCGTCAATGATGTGGGCAATCACGCCGTAGCGCTCACCGGTGATGATGGACTCGGCATCGTCGTCGCAGCCCTGCTCGCACTGGGCGACCAGCTCCTCCACGCGAGTGGCCTTCTCCTTGGTGAGGTTGATGAGTTTGCAGGCGTCTGCATCACGCTCGAACAGCTTGACGGCGTAATAGCGGCGCTTGTTGGCGGGAACGCTCGCCGGAAGGTTGTTCTCGATGTGCGTCAGAACGTCCTCGATGGAGGAGTCGAACTTGTGCTCCGGCACCTCGCCCTTGGAAGCAGCAGACTTCTTGACCTGCTCGAAGAGCTCCTTGATGCCCTTGTTCTTAAGGGCGGAGATCATCATGACCGGGCAGCCGAGCTTCTTGGAGAGTTTGTCCGTGTCGATCTTGTCGCCGTTCTTCTCGACCAAGTCGGCCATGTTGAGGGCAACGACCACGGGCAGGCCGGTCTCGATAACCTGAAGCGCCAGGTACAGGTTACGCTCGAGGTTGGTGGCATCGACAACCTGGACGACGACATCGGGCTCGCCGCTCATGAGGTAATCGCGCGAGCATTGCTCCTCGGGGCTGTAGGGGGAAAGCGAGTAGATGCCGGGGAGGTCCGTGATGGTAACGTTCTTGTCGCTTAGGAGCTTGGCTTCCTTTTTCTCAACCGTGACGCCGGGCCAGTTGCCAACGTAGCCGTTGGCGCCGGTGATCAGGTTGAAAAGCGTGGTCTTGCCGCAGTTGGGGTTACCCGCCAGCGCGACATGGATCTGAGAATCCGCCATTCAATCCTTCTTCCTTGTGTGCCCGCGCTGCTTTCTCCGCGCGGGCTGGATAATGTGCTTCAAAAATGCTGCATTAAGTTAGAAAAACCTAACTTTATCTGCAGAAATATACGCTGCAAGCCCCTACTGGACCTCGACGACGGCCGCCTCCTCCTTGCGGATGGAAAGCTCGTAGCCGCGCACGTTGATCTCGACCGGATCACCGAGCGGTGCAACCTTCACGACCTTGAACGAAGTGCCCTTGATGAGCCCCAGGTCCATAAGGTGGCGGCGAAGCGCGCCCTCACCGTGAAGCTTGACGATGGTGGAGCTCTCGCCCACCTTAACGTCACCCAACGTCTTCATCCTCTTGTCCCCCTTTCGGTTTTTATCAAATGCTGCGAACTAACCGACGGTCATGATGTGCATGGCGACCTTGGAATCGATGCCAAAGCGTGCGCCCAGCACAGTGACGATGATATTGGCGCCACTCGAGCTCACCACGTGGATTTCGTTGCCCTCGACAAAGCCGAGGTCCTTGAGGTGGTGCTTCATGTCCTCATTGCCCTTTACACGAGACACGCGCACGGTTTCGCCCGCTTTTACCATCGAAAGCGGCATGGCCGGCATCTGCGGTCCGCAAGACATGAGTGGCTCCTAACGTCAGTTCGTCCTCAACATCGACGCGATAAAAGTTAACCACGTCTATGTTCGCTTTAGTAAACTAGCACGTGGTTAACTTTTTGGAAAGGGTCCCTATTCAGATTTCGAAAAAGTTTCCTATATGAAACAAAAAGGCGCGGCAAAGAGCTGTCCTTTGCCGCGCCCTGTCATGCTTAGAGCGAGAGGTTTCTGATCGACGTGACGCAGGAAGCCTCATCCACGCCCGAAACGCGGAAGATGATGTCCTCGCCGCACTCGCCGTAGAGAGCCATGAGGCCCATAACGTCGCGACCGTCGGTATGGCGGTCGCCGATGCTGACCGACACGTCGCTACGATGCTTGGCAATGATGTCATAGAGCAGCGCAACCGGGCGGGCATGCAGTCCCAACGGATCTTTAATCGTCTTTGTAAACTCGACCATGTCCCCTCCCGCGGCATCGCACATTCGGCCGGCAAAACCCAGCCACGTGGTAGCTATTGTACCGTTAGATGCTTCTCGAGAGCTCCTCTGAACACCTCGTGGTCAAAAAGTGGCAAATATGAGTACTGTCACCAATTTAGTAGCAGCAAAATCGAGAGCAAATTGCCTAATTTGAGCGATTCGAAGGTGGCGCGCGCAGACGTGGTGTAAGAGTGTCCTGAGGTCCGTCGCTGCAAGCCCCGATGTTACTCCTTCTTGAGGCCGCGCCTCTCGACTATCTCGTCCACTATCTCCCTGGCGCGCCGCCCGAGCGCGCGGCGCCTCCCCTCCGTCGGGGCCGGCCTGTCCGCGGGCTCGGCGAAGCCCTCGGCGGCCGAGGCCTCGGAGAACACGCGCTGCTGGGACCACTGCCCCTCGGTCTCCATGAGGCTCG
>URNM01000017.1 GCA_900549185.1 uncultured Collinsella sp.
TACGAGATCGCTCAGTGTCTCGTGGGCTCGGAGATGTGTATAAGAGACAGACCGAGATCGACGAGGTTATGGCCATGACGCTCGGCGCGGACGACTTTGTTCCCAAGCCCTACAGCGCGCGCGTGCTCGTGGCCCGCATCAATGCCCTGCTGCGCCGCACCACGGCGGCAGGCGAGCGCAGCGCACTCGTCCACAAGGGACTGGAGCTCGACCTCGCCCGCTCCATGGTCGCCAACACGCAAACCGGTGCTAGCACCGAGCTCACCAAAAACGAGCTGCGTATCCTCTCGCTGCTTCTGAGCCGCGCGGGCAAGATTGTTTCGCGCTCGGCTATCATGCAGGACCTGTGGGACTCCGACGCCTTCGTGGACGACAACACACTTACCGTCAACATCAACCGCCTGCGCACCACGCTCGAAAAAATCGGCATCAAGGGGTATCTGACCACGCATCGCGGCCAAGGCTATTCGGTCTAGGGGCCGGCTATGTCGTTTGGCAAGTTTTTTAAAGATGCGCTGCTTCCTGTCGCCGTGTGGACGTGTGGTGTGCTGTTGAGCTGCTTTGTGCTGACGGTCGCCGGCGCGCCCGTTTCTGTCGTGGTCGTGGCGGTCGGCGTGTCCTTTATCTTCGGTATGCTCGGCATCGTGATCGAGTACGCCCGCCGTCGCCGTTTCCTGCGTCAGTTGGAGCGCGCGGCAGAGGAGCTCGAGAGTCCCGCATGGGTGCAGGAGATGGTGCAATGCCCGACCTATGCCGAGGGCGTGCTCGAATACGAGGTCTTGCGCCGGGTGGGCAAAGCTGCCTGCGACGAGGTTGCCGAAGGCAGGCGTCAGACCGATGACTATCGCGACTATATCGAGAGCTGGGTTCACGAGGCCAAGCTGCCCCTGGCGGCGGCCCATCTAATTTTGGAAAACCTGGATGGCAGCGAAGACGACCTGTCGCGTGTGGATGACCTGGGTCGCGAGCTGGCTCGCGTGGAGCGCTATATCGATCAGGCACTGTACTACGCGCGCTCGGAAGTCGTGGAGCGCGACTACCTGATTCGCCGCTGGGATCTCAAGACTTTGGTGACGGGCGCGATTAAGGCCAACGCGCGCGAGCTCATCGCGGCGCACGTGGCCCCGGTGTGCGAGAACCTCGACTTCGAGGTCTTTACCGACGAGAAGTGGCTCGAGTTTATTCTGGGCCAGCTTATTCAGAACAGTATTAAATATGCGCGCGAGGACGGCGCGAAGATCGTGTTTTCGGGCGCGTTGCTGGACGAGGGCCTGGCGAGCGAGCGCATCGAGCTTGCCGTTGCGGACAACGGCTGCGGCGTGAGCGCGGCAGACCTGCCGCGCGTGTTCGAGAAGGGTTTTACCGGCGATAACGGCCGCACCACCAAGCGCGCAACGGGCATCGGCCTCTACCTGGTGGCGCGTCTGTGCTCCAAGATGGGCATCGATGTTACCGCGGCATCCGACTCCGGCGAAGGCTTCGTCGTAACATTCGCCTTCTCGACCAACAAGTTCCAATACTTTGAATAGTCGGGCCGTCTTGCGGTGCGGACGGCTATGTTCCCGAACGTGAATATAGCTGCAAGGATTTAAATGAATCGCCCCATAAAAACGTGCCGTCCCAATCGGGGCGGCACGCAATCTTTTATCAGCTAACTCGCTGAAGTACGGTGACGAAGGCGCAAGGCCGGGAGGGGTTATCTAAGCCGACATCCCGCAGCCGCGAAGCGGCGAGGACGTCGGCGTGATAACCCCGCAGGCCTTGCGCCGGCGGGAAGGAACCTACTTCACGACCAAAATGTCGCAGTCGGTGTTGCGCAGCAGGAACGTCGAAATTGAACCCAGGAGTGCATACTTGATCGAGGACAGGCCACGAGCGCCGCAGAGCACCAGGTCGGGCTTGACCACGTCGAGCATCTCGTCTTTGAGCGTCTCGCGAATGCGGCCGGCGCGAATCATGACCTCGACCTCGGGAATGTCGGGATTGGCCTTGGCCTCTTCGAGCTGCTTGGCGATGGAGTTCTTAAATGCCTCCTCTAGGCCGTTGACCAGATCGACCGGATAGGAACCGGCGCTCTCGAGTGCCGTGGAATCGATAACGTGGCCGATAATCAGCTTGGCGCCGTTGTTCGCGGCGACCTTGATGGCGCGTGCGAGCACAAAATCCTGCTGCTCAGTACCGTCGAGTGAAACAAATACCTTGGTGTAGCCCTCGTTCATGGTTTCCTCCTTGGTCTATCGCACGGGCGTGGGGCTCGTGCATCGGGCGGGCGCGGATGCGTGGCCGCCGGACACTTTATCTTGTTGCAGTTATACCCAAGGATTTGGGTTTGACCGCTCGCAATTCTGTGAACGGGCGAGTTTTTTGGTAAGGGTAGGCGCAGGCGCGCCGCCAACGGTTGATAATGGGACATCGCCCGCACCGTCCGCAGAACAATATCGGCGGGTGTCTAACGAGGGGGTCCCTTTGGATATCATCGAGCTTCTAAAATCTGCCTTCATGGGCCTGGTCGAGGGCATCACCGAATGGCTGCCTGTTTCGTCGACCGGTCACATGATCTTGGTGGACGAGTTCGTCAAGATGAACGTGAGCGAGACGTTCTGGAATATGTTCCTGGTCGTGATTCAGCTTGGCGCCATTTTGGCTGTCTGCGTCCTGTTCTTCTACGACCTCAACCCGTTTTCTCCCAGCAAGGGCAAGGAGGGTCGTCGCGACACCTGGGTACTGTGGGGCAAGATTGTGCTCGGCTGTATTCCCGCTGCGGCGATCGGTCTGCCGCTTAACGACTGGATGGAGGAGCATTTCTATAATGCTCCCGTCGTGGCGCTGGCGCTCATTGTGTACGGCGTGCTGTTTATTGTGATCGAGAACTGGCGCGCGAACAAGCGCGACCAGGCTGCTCTTGCCGGTTCGTTTGGTTCGCGTGCCGTGGTGGCGGGCGGACGCCCCGCTGGTGCGCATTTTGCCACTCCCGCTGCGGCTGCCGCTTCAGACGATGACGATAACCTGGACTTTGGCTCCATCACTACGCTCGAGGATCTGAGCTGGAAGACCGCGCTGGGTATCGGTTGCTTCCAAGTGCTTTCGCTGATTCCGGGCACATCGCGCTCCGGCTCCACGATCATCGGCGGCCTGCTGCTGGGCTGCACGCGCTCGGTGGCGTCTAAGTTCACGTTCTTCCTGGCCATTCCCGTCATGTTTGGTGCGAGTGCGCTCAAGCTGGTCAAGTACTTTATTAAGGGCGGCACGTTCGGCACCAACGAAATCGCCATCCTGGGCGTGGGCTGTGTCGTCGCCTTTGTGGTGTCGCTCATTGCCATCAAGTGGCTTATGGGCTTCGTGCGGCGTCACGACTTTAAGTGCTTCGGCGTCTACCGCATCATCCTGGGCATCGTGGTTCTCGCGTACTTCTTTGTCCTGGAGCCGATGCTCGGCCTCTAACTTAGTTGACGCTGCGCGGCGGCCGGGGCGACAACTTGTCATTCAAAGGGGGTGGCATGACCAAAAGGTCTATGCCGCCCTCTTTTCATGCCAATTTGTTCGCCCTGGCCGCCGCTCGCTACCGTGGCCATGACATCGGCGGTTCCGTGATTGTCAATAGATTGGTGCAAAGCAACCTGACCCCATTGCGCCAAATCCGCTGGGGCGGGTCTGACGGTGGCGCACGGAGTCGTGGTGTGATTTGCGTCGGTGTCCGCGCGGCTCGGTATACTGGTACGGCTCAAACTATGGCGCTGCCCGCAGGCGCGCCGTCCGTCAGATGAGGAGTCGCCCATGACCCAGCCCCTGCCCTGGGAAAAGAACGCCGCGGTACCCGTGCCGCCCGCGCCGGAACCCGTGCCGCTCGATGCATACACCGCCCCTGCAGCGCCGGAGCCCGAGCTCGTCCCGCTCGACATCTACGACGCTCCCGCGCCGGCGCCCAAGCCCGCCAAGCCGCTCGTCGACATTGACAGCCTTAATCCCGCCCAGCGCGAGGCGGTCCTGTCCACCGAGGGTCCGTTGCTGGTGCTCGCCGGCGCCGGCTCGGGCAAGACCCGCGTCTTGACCTTCCGCATCGCACATATGCTCGGCGACCTGGGTGTTAAGCCTTGGCAGGTTCTTGCCATCACGTTTACCAACAAGGCCGCGGCCGAGATGCGCGAGCGTCTGGCGGCGCTCATTCCCAGCGGTACCCGCGGCATGTGGGTGTGCACCTTCCATGCCATGTGCGTGCGCATGCTGCGCGAGGACGCCGACCTGCTGGGCTACACCGGCCAGTTCACCATCTACGATGACGATGACTCAAAGCGCATGGTGCGCGACATTATGCAGGCGCTCGGCATCGAGCAAAAGCAGTTCCCCATCAACATGATCCGCAGCAAGATCAGCTCGGCCAAAAACGCCATGATCGGCCCCGAGGACATGCTCAAGAGCGCCGATAGCCCCAACGATAAAAAGGCCGCACAGGTCTACTTGGAGCTGGAGCGTCGCTTGCGCGCCGCCAATGCGATGGACTTCGACGACCTGCTCGTGCGCGCGCTTGAGCTGCTGCGCACCCGCCCCGAGGTGCTCGATAAGTACCAAGAGCGCTTCCGCTACATTAGCGTCGACGAGTATCAGGACACCAACCACGTCCAGTACGAAATCGCCAACCTGCTGGCCGCCAAGTACCAAAACCTCATGGTCGTGGGCGACGATGACCAGTCCATTTACAGCTGGCGTGGCGCCGACATCACCAATATCCTGGACTTTGAGAAGGATTTTAAAAACTGCAAGACCGTCAAGCTGGAGCAGAACTATCGTTCCACGGGTCATATCCTGAACGCCGCCAACGCCGTGGTACGCCACAACTCGCAGCGCAAGGACAAGCGCCTGTTTACGGCCGAGGGCGATGGCGAGAAGATCCAGGCCTTCCAGGCGAGCGACGAGCGCGACGAGGGCCGCTGGATTGCCGGCGAGATCGAGAAGCTGCATGCCAAAGGCACGAGCTACGACGACATTGCCGTGTTCTATCGCACCAACGCCCAGTCGCGTATCCTCGAAGATATGTTCCTGCGCGCGGGCGTGCCCTACAAGATCGTGGGCGGCACGCGATTCTTCGACCGTGCCGAGATCCGTGATGTCATGGCCTACCTTAAGATGATCGTGAACCCGGCCGACGAGATGAGCGTCAAGCGCGTCATCAACACGCCGCGCCGCGGCATCGGCTCCACCTCGATCCAAAAGATCGAGCAGCTGGCGCGCGACAACCGTTGCTCGTTCTTCCAGGCCTGCGAGATCGCGACGGCCGAGACGGGCATGTTTAGCGCCAAGGTCCGCAACGGCCTGTCGAGCTTTGTGTCGCTGGTGCGCGAGGGTCGCCGCATGGACGGCGAGCTCAAGGACGTCGTCGGGATGATTGTCGACAAGACGGGCCTGCTGCAGGCGTTCCGCGCCGAGGGCACCATGGAGTCCGAGAGCCGCGCCGAGAACATCCAGGAATTCCTGGGCGTCGCTGCCGAATTTGAAGAGACGCACGAGGATATCGAGGGCACGCTCGAGAGTCTAGAAGAGCTGCGCGCGGCCGGTGTTGCCGACGTGCCTGCCGGTGCCGAGCCCGTCGTGGTGAGTGCGCCCGCGCACGAACCGGGGCCGTCTGCCCCGGCATCCTCGTTTGAGGCGCTCGTCGGCGCTCATGACGCCGCGGGCTCCAATCCGCTCGATAGCCTGGCCGCTCCGGCGCTTTCTCCGCAGGATGCCCTGGCCGCCGCCATCGCGGGCAACGCGTATGCCGCGCCGACGGAGATGCCGGCGGGTGCCGTGCATGCCGACGAGATCGAGCACACCTACGGTCCGCTCACCTGTAAGGCACTGCCGGCACTCATGGAGTGGCTGGCCCTGCGCTCCGACCTGGATTCCCTGGCCGGCGAGACGCATGCCATTACCATGATGACCATCCACTCCGCCAAGGGCCTGGAGTTCCCGGCGGTATTCGTGGCCGGCATGGAGGAGGGCATCTTCCCGCACGTGCACGATTTTGCCGGCAGCGATGATCCAGGTAAGCTCGAGGAGGAGCGTCGCCTGGCCTACGTCGCCATCACGCGTGCCCGTAAGCGCCTGTTCCTGACCTATGCGGCCACGCGTCGCACCTACGGCTCGACCTCTGCCAACCCGCGCTCGCGCTTTCTCAACGAGATTCCGTTTGAGGATATCGAGTTCAGCGGTATCGGCTCTGCCGGTTTTGAGGGCACGGGCTGGGAGAAGCGCGGCGACCGTCACGGCACCTTTGGCTCGGGCATGGGCTCGGATATGTATGGCGGCAAGGTGTTCGGTTCGCATACGCGCTCGACGGGCGGCTCCGGCTCGCGCGGCGGGTCGAGCTTTGACGATTTCTTTGGCGGCAGCAGTTACGGGACCGAGCGTCATCGTGGGGTCTCGCCAGACGCCGGCCGTGTTGCCTCGACCTTTGGCTCGGGCGCGCCGCGAGCCAAAAAGCCGTCGTCCAAGGTGTCCCCGACGGTGGAGCGCAAGGTCGATCGCGCCAGCGCGTCGCAGGACTTTGCCGCAGGCGATACCGTGAGCCATAAGACCTTTGGCACGGGTACCGTGATCTCGGTCGCCGGAGACATGATCGAGGTTCAATTCGAAAAGACCGGCCAGACCAAAAAGCTAATGAAAGGTTTTGCACCGATCGTCAAGCTGTCGTAGTCTCGGCGGACCTGGGCGGGCGTATAGGGCAACATCGCCTGCTCGGGCAGTCCTGCGCAAGACGGAGGCCACATTAAGTGGCCTCCTTTGCGTGCGGAACTCGCGATCGATGTTGCCCCATACGCCCGCCCAGGTCCTTGGGTAACGCTGCTTGCGAACGTCGCTTTGCTCGTTCGCTTTTTGATCTGGAGAGCCGGGTGGGCTGAATACTTAGACATGGCAAGGGGCTCCCCCGTTAAAGAACGGGGGAGCCCCTTGTTTCGTTTTGGTTGTTGTTGCGACCTAGAGGTGGCTGATGATCAGTTCCATCTGGCCTTCGAGGTCAATGGTGCTGACGGTGCTCGGGGCCAGCAGGTGGCTTCCCTTGTGGACGGGGTCGCCGCAGATGGTGCCTTCGCCGTCGATGACCGACAGACACATGAAGGGCCAGCGCTGGTCGAGGGTCTTGCTGCCGTCGACGCGCACGCGATCGACGGTGTAGCAGGGGTTGGACTCGAGCTCGGTCACGCCGTCCACCTCGGGCGCGGTTATCGTGCCGTCGGTCGGAGCCTGGGCATCAAAGTCGATGCAGTCGAGGCTCTGCTCAATGTGCAGTGGGCGCAGCTTGCCGTCGGTGCCGGGACGGTCGTAGTCGTACAGGCGATACGTCACGTCGCTCGACTGCTGCGTCTCCAAAATGAGCGTGCCGGTCTTGATGGCGTGCACGGTACCGGAATCAATCTGGAAAAAGTCGCCCTTGTGGATCGGCAGTACGTTGAGCATGCCGTCCCAGCGGCCGTCCTCGATCATCTGCGCGGCCTCGACGCGGTCATGCGCGCGCTGTCCGACGATGATTGTGGCGCCGGGCTCGCAGTCCAGCACATACCAGCACTCGGTTTTGCCCAGGCTGCCGTTCTCGTGCTTGGCGGCGTACTCGTCGTTGGGATGAATCTGGATCGAAAGGTCGTCCTTGGCGTCCAGAATCTTAATGAGCAGCGGGAACTCCTTGCCCTCGCAGTTGCCAAAGAGCTCGCGGTGCTCGGCCCACAGCCATGACAGCGTGTGACCGGCGTACGGGCCCTCAGCGATCTGGCAGTCGCCGTTGGGATGGGCCGAGATGGCCCAACACTCACCGATGGGACCATCGGGAATGTCGTAACCAAATACGGTTTCGAGTTGACGGCCGCCCCAGATCTTCTCGTGGAAGATGGGCGTCAGTTTAATCAAATCGGACATGTTCATACTCCCATTGTGCTGCGCGGGCGCCGCGTAAAACTGCTCAAGACGAGCGCCCGTATGACCATAAAACCTATGCCAACGTTACGTTGTGCAACTCAAAGCGGTCGCCAACGTTGCGCGAGACCGAATACTCAAAGGCGGCACCGCTGTCCAAAAAGCCAATCTGGGTGAGCTCGAGCAGGGGAGAGCCAGGTTTGGTGTCCAGACGCTCGGCTTCTTCCTCGGTTGCTGCCACGGCGCGAATGGTACGGTGAAAGCTCGAAATCTTCAGCCCACATTGCTCGCGGATGAAGCGGTAGAGCGATCCGTACAGGTCCTTCTTTTTCAGCCCCGGAATCAGCTCGAGGGGCATGTAGGTGTACTCGATAACGATGGGCTTCTCATCGGCCTGACGCACGCGCACGACGTGATAGGCAAAGTCATCCTCGGCAATTCCCAGCTGGGCTGCGATGTCCGCTGGTGGATTAACAATCGAGAAATCGTAGACCACCGAGGTCACCTTCTCCCCGCGGTGCTCATACGAAAAACCCTGGGCACGGTCGTTTTTGCCCTGGAGAAACGCCTGGCCGGGAAGCCCCGCCGTGTCCTTAACGTAGGTACCCGATCCGCGTCGGCTGGTAATAAGACCTTCCTCGGTGATTTGTTCAATAGCTCGTTTGACGGTGATTTTGGAAACGCTATAGAGCTCGCAGAACTCAACGACGGTGGGAAGCTTGTCGCCCGGTTTAAGAGCGCCATCCTCGATACTTCGACGAATATCTGCAGCTATCGCCTCGTATTTGGGAATCATGGAACCTCCTTTCCGACATATATGAATACAAAAGTAAGTATAACCCTCAACAGGGCACCCATATTACTTTTATCTAAGAAGTTCGAGAAAGAAAAAAGAAAAAGACGCTTTACTTTTAAAATTAGAGCGCTATAGTTTAAGCAACGAACGGAATCCTTCCACACAACAGGATCGACCGTTTGGGGACGGTTTTGTTTTGGCAGGTTGGATATCGGTATGACCGGTGCGCGCCCGCGCCGGATAACCTGCCAAAGCAAACCCGTCTCCAACCGGAAGCTCTAGAACACGAAAGCGAGGACTTTGATGGCACAGTATCAGCTGCCCAACGACTTCTTCTTTGGCGCTGCTATGTCCGGCCCGCAGACTGAGGGTCAGTGGAACCAGGGCGGCAAGCTCGAGAACCTGTGGGACACCTGGTCCATCCAGGATCTGGGTTCGTTCTACAACTGCGTTGGCTCTTATGCCGGCAATGACTTTATGGCCAAGTACCAGGAAGACTTTCGCATTTTGAAGGACTTGGGCCTGAATACCTATCGCACTTCCATCCAGTGGAGCCGTCTGCTCGATGCCGACGGCAACCTTAACGAGGAGGGCGCCGCGTGGTATCACGAGCTGTTCCGCGCCTCTCGCGAGGCTGGTCTGGAGCCGTTCGTCAACCTGTACCACTTTGACATGCCCACCTACCTCTTTAACCGTGGCGGCTGGGAGAGCCGTGAGGTCGTCGAGGCTTACGCGCATTACGCCGACGTCGCCTTCCACGAGTTTGGCCAGGAGATTAAGTACTGGTTCACCTTTAACGAGCCCATCGTCGAGCCCGAGCAGCGCTATCAGGAGGGCGTGTGGTTCCCGCAGCTCCACGACTTCAACCGCGCCCGCACCGTGCAGTATCACATCTCGCTGGCACATGCGCTGGCCGTGGCCAACTACCGTCGCGCCTATGACGAGGGCGCTATTCGCGCCGATGCCAAGATCGGCATGATCAACTGCTTTACCCCGGTCTACACCAAGGAGAACCCCAGCGAGGCAGACCTCGAGGCCGTGCGTATGACCAGCGGCATCAACAATCGCTGGTGGCTCGACCTTATTACCAAGGGCGAGCTTCCTGCCGACGTGCTCGACAGCCTGGCCGAGGGCGGCGTTAAGCTCCCGTTCCGTGCCGGCGACCAAGAGATTCTCAAGCAGGGCGTTGTCGACTGGCTCGGCTGCAACTACTACCACCCCACGCGTGTTCAGGCACCGGCGAGCAAGGTCGACCAGTACGGCCTGCCGCACTTTGCCGACGAGTACGTATGGCCCGACGCCGTTATGAACGAGAGCCGCGGCTGGGAGATCTACCCGCAGGGCCTCTACGACTTTGGCATGGACTGCGCTAAGAACTACCCCGATCTTGAGTGGTTCGTTTCCGAGAACGGCATCGGCATCATGGACGAATACAAGAACCGTGACGCCGAAGGAACCATCCAGGATGACTACCGCGTCGACTTTGTACGCCAGCACCTGGAGTGGGTTGCCAAGGCAATCTCCGAGGGTGCCAAATGCCGGGGCTATCACTACTGGGCCGTCATCGATAACTGGTCTTGGGCTAATGCCTTTAAGAATCGTTACGGCTTTGTCGAGGTCGATCTGATGGATGGCTATAAGCGCCGCCTTAAGAAGTCGGCAGCCTGGCTCAAACAGGTCGCCACGACCCACGTGGTTGATTAGCGACCGGGCGAACGCCCAGACCGCGCGCCGCCGCGCGCAACACATGGCACATCTGGTGGCAGAGGGCGACAGACCACCGTGCGCATAGGAAAAGGCCGGATTTGAAAGTTAGGAGCAATCATGGCCAGTGACAACGGAAAGAGCTTCCTCGACAAGTTTGCCGAGGTCTCTGCGAAGGTGGGAAACCAGGTTCACCTGCGTTCCCTGCGTGACGCCTTCGCGACCATCACGCCGCTCTATATCCTTGCGGGTATCGCGGTTCTTATTAACAACGTCGTGTTCCCTCTGTTCCCGCTCGATGCGGCGGGCCTTGCCAACCTTCAGACGTGGGGCTCGGCAATTACGCTGGGCACCCTCAACGTCTCTGCCATTATCTTGGCCGGATTGATTGGCTACAGCCTCGCCAAGAACAAGCGTTTCGATAACCCGCTCGCTTGCGTGGTCGTCGCCATCTCTGCCTTCGTCATCATGATGCCGCAGCAGATCACCGCCTCGCTTGCTGCCACGAGCCCGCTGCTCACCGACAAGATTACCTCCGCCGAGGTCACGGGCGCCCTTTCGACTGCCAACACCGGCACCAACGGTCTGTTCTCGGCCATTATCATCGCTCTGCTCTCCGTTTCGCTCTTCATCAAGATTTCTGGCGTCGAGAAGCTCAAGGTTAAGCTGGGCGAGGGCGTGCCTCCCGCGGTCTCCAACTCCTTCAACGTCATGATCCCGATGCTGCTCAACCTCGCAATCTTCGCTCTTGCCGCAGCCCTGCTCGCCGTGTGCGCCGGCACCGATCTGTGCGCCATCATCTCCACGTGCATCTCCAACCCGCTCAAGAACATCATGAACGCCGGTCCGTGGGCTGTTATCCTCATCTACACCCTTGCTAACCTGCTGTTCTGCGTCGGTATTCACCAGTCCACCATCTCTGGCGCTACCGTCGAGCCGATCCTGACCATGCTCATCGTCGACAACATGGCTACCTTCGCCGCCGGTGGCACCATCCAGCCCGATCACTACATGAACATGCAGATCGTTAACAGCTTTGCCCTCATCGGCGGCTCGGGCTGCACCCTCATGCTTCTGCTCGACACGCTCCTGTTCTCCAAGAACAAGGCTTCCGAGACCGTTTCCAAGATGGCTATCCTGCCTGGTCTGTTCAACATCAACGAGCCGGTTATCTACGGTTACCCCATCGTGTACAACCTGCCGCTCATGATTCCGTTTGTCCTCCTCCCCGATCTGTTCATCGGCATCACCTATGGCCTTACCTGCGCAGGCATCATCAGCCCCTGCATCGCCCAGGTGCCCTGGACCATGCCTCCCGTCATCAATGCCCTGCTCGCTACGGGCTTTGACTGGCGCGCCGGCGTGTGGCAGGCTCTCGAGATTGTCATTGGCATGGCCGTCTACCTGCCCTTTATGAAGATTTCCGAAAAGGCAATCGCCAAGCAGGAGGCTCTCGCCGAGTAGAACGCCTAACGTTCGTCCCTTTCACCTTTGCGGGCACCGGTACGCGGTGCCGGTGCCCGCGGCTCTCTCCCTTGTGTAAAGATGCGGGGGGTGGGCACAATAGCCGCAAGGAATAAAACCAGTTGTCGTCTGCGCGCCGCGCAGTTATAAGGAGGAAACCATGAAGAAGATCATGCTCTGCTGCAATGCCGGTATGTCCACGAGCCTGCTGGTCCAGAAGATGCAGGCCGAGGTTGCAAACCGTGGTCTGGATATTGAGGTCGAGGCTCGTCCCATGAACGAGGCCCACGATCACCTGGACGAGTGCGACATGTTGCTGCTTGGCCCACAGATCGGCTACACCAAGGGCGATTTTGAGAAGGAGGCCGCCGGCCGCTTCCCGGTCGAGGTCATTAACATGGTCGACTACGGCCGCATGAACGCTGCCGGCATCATCGACCACTGCGTCAGCGTGATGGGCTAGGTGCTCCGCATGGAGGATATGAACGAACTGCAGATGACCTGCTTTGAGATCATCAGCTACGTCGGTACCGCCAAGAGCATGTACATCAATGCCGTGCAAAAGGCCAAGGAGGGCGATTTTGACGCCGCCGAGGAGCTTATCAAGCAGGGCGACGAGGCCTATAACGGTGGCCACGATGTTCACATGGGGCTTCTGAAGAAAGAGGCCAACGGCGAGCGTAACGGCGAGGCCCCGTTGATTCTGCTGCATGCCGAGGACCAGATGGCCGGCACCGAGACCATGCGCGTCATGGCGACGGAGCTCATCGAAATCCACAAGCAGCTGCAGGCACTTAAGGCCTAGTCGGCGTTATCGCCGCGAAGGACCATGCGGCCCGACAGACAACATAGTCCCTTTGACGGGCGCCGGGAGTCTCCGCCTCCCGGCGCCTTTATTTTTTGGGATGGTCTTGAGCGGCCTGTTGAGCGGCCATTTGCGTTTCCCCAGATAAAACCTGCCAAAACAAACCTGTCCCTTTTTGGTAGGTTTTTGCCTTGAGAGCGGTACCATACAGGCAATGTTTAAACGAGAAAGGTGGGCTCCCATGGAACCTAAGCAGTATTACATCGGCATCGACGTCGGCGGCACCTCGGTTAAGGAGGGCCTGTTCGACGAGGACGGCAACCTGCTGGCCAAGGCCAGCGTGCCTACGCCTCCCATCGTTGACGCTGCGGGCTTTGCCGCGGTGACCGAGGCTATCGACCAGGTGGTCGCCAAGGCTCAGATTCCGCGCGCCTTTGTGGCTGGCATTGGCCTGGCCGTTCCGTGCCCCATCCCGGCGTCGGGCGATGCCAAGGTCAAGGCCAACATTGCCATTAACCTGCCCGAGCTGAGGATCGCCATTCAGCAGCACTGCCCCGACGCGGTCGTTAAGTACGAGAACGATGCCAACGCCGCTGCCATGGGCGAGGCCTGGCTCGGTTCTGCCAAGGGCGTACAGAACGTGGTGATGGTCACCATCGGTACCGGCGTGGGCGGCGGCGTTATCGTCAACGGCGACGTGGTGTCGGGCGTTGTGGGTGCTGGCGGTGAGATTGGCCACATGTGCCTGAACCCGGCTGAGGAGCGCACCTGCGGCTGTGGCGGCCATGGCCATCTGGAGCAGTATTCCAGCGCCACAGGCGTGGTGAGCAACTACCTTGCCGAGTGCAAGAAGGCGGGCGTCGAGCCCATTGAGCTCACCGGGCCTTCTGATTCCAAGGACGTGTTCCAGGCCTGCCGCGAGGGTGACAAGCTCGCGTTGGCAGCTGCCGATACCATGGCCGACTACCTCGGTCGTGCCCTGGCGCTTATTGCCAACGTGGTCGACCCCGAGATGTTCCTGATTGGCGGCGGTGCGTCTGCCTCGGCCGATGTCTACCTCGACGCCGTTCGTGAGCACTTCCAGCGCTACGCGCTTTCCGCCTCGCGTGAGACGCCCATTAAGGTCGCTTCGCTCGGCAACGACGCCGGCATCATCGGTGCCGCCTACGTAGCCCTGCGCGCCGCCGGTAAATAGCTGGTGCAAGGGGGTCAGGTTACTTTGCACCAACACGGTGCAAAAGGGACAGTCTTGGCCCCCATGCCTGCCCCAAAATATGCCGTGACCCTTCCGTCTGCGAAGGCTCGGCATCGGCGTGCTACCATAGCTACGTCCAAGTACACATATCAAGTGGAGGATATCCATGGCAAACGTTCTTGTCTTTGGTCACCAGAACCCCGATAACGACGCCATCATGAGCGCCGTCGTCCTGTCCCAGCTGCTCAACCAGGTTGAGTATGCCGGCAACACCTACGAGGCCTGCGCCCTTGGTCAGCTTCCGGCCGAGTCCGCCAAGCTGCTCGCCGACGCCGGCATCGCCGAGCCCCGCGTGATCGAGTCCGTCGAGGCCGGTCAGCTCGTCGTCCTCACCGACCACAACGAGTCTGCCCAGTCCGTCGCCGGCCTTAAGGACGCCACGGTCTTTGGCGTCGTCGACCATCACCGCATCGGCGACTTCGAGACCGCCGGCCCGCTGCACTACATCTGCCTGCCCTGGGGCTCCAGCTGCACCATCGTCACCAAGCTCGCCGGCGTGCTCGGCGTTGAGCTTTCCGACGTCCAGGCCAAGCTGCTGCTCTCGGCCATGATGACCGACACGCTCATGCTCAAGAGCCCCACCACCACCGATGTCGATCGCGCCGTCGCCGCCAAGCTCGGCGAGCAGGTGGGCGTCGACCCGGTCAAGTTTGGCATGGAGGTCTTCCTTACCCGTCCGTCCGGCTCCTTCACTGCAGCCGAGATGGTCGGCAACGACATCAAGATGTTCGAGCCCGCTGGCAAGAAGCTGCTCATCGGCCAGTACGAGACCGTCGACAAGAGCCGTGCGCTCGGTATGATCGACGAGATCCGCGAGGCCATGCGCGCCTACGCCGCCGAGAAGGGTGCCGACGGCATTGTCCTGTGCATCACCGACATCATGGAGGAGGGCTCGCAGGTCCTGCTCGAGGGCGAGACCGAGGCTGCTCAGAAGGGCCTGGGCATTGCCGACGAGCACGACGGCGTCTGGATGCCGGGCGTCCTCTCCCGTAAGAAGCAGGTCGCTGCCCCCATCATGGCCGCCTGCTAGGTTTAGTTGACCAAACGCCACGACCGGATCGCGGACGACCCGCGCTCCGGTCGTTTTTTGTGCACGGCGCCGCGTCGTCTCTTGGACAGGCGCGCCCGCGCCGTTGAGCAAATAATGTTCAACCTGTGGTTCCGCTTTTCGGCCACGCCTGCGTGCTTGTCGTGCAGGGTAGGCTAGATGCAAGCGTAATACGTTAGAGCGCGGCGCCGCCACTTAGGCGGGCCGTGCTTTTTTAAGACGGGAGCTTTCCCGTGAAAGGAGCCGCCCATGGCAGCAACTGAGCAGCTGTTTAACGTTCGTGAGCGCAAGCGCTTTGAGCGTCACGACATTTGGGAGCGCATCGCCGAGAACGGCACGATTTCCGCCGCCGTCATGGTCTTCGCCGCCATCGCCGCCGTCATTTGTGCCAACACCGATGCCTACGAGGCCATCCATCACTTTTTGGAGACCCCGCTGTATGTGGGTCTGGGCAACCTGACGGCCGGTCTTACCGTTGAGCTTTTCGTCAACGACTTCCTCATGGCGATTTTCTTTTTGCTGGTGGGTATCGAGCTTAAGTACGAGATGACGGTCGGCGAGCTTAAAAACCCGCGTCAGGCCATGCTTCCCATGCTGGCGGCCGTGGGCGGCGTCGTCGTTCCCGCCTGCATCTACCTGATCTTTAACCATGCCGGCGCCCGCAACGGTTGGGCCATCCCCATGGCAACCGATATTGCCTTTGCGCTGGGCGTGCTGTCGCTTTTGGGCAACCGCGTGCCCAACGGCGTGCGCGTGTTCTTCTCGACGCTCGCCATCGCCGACGACCTCATCTCCATCGCCGCCATCGCCATCTTCTACGGTCAGAGCCCCAATCCGTTTTGGTTGGGCGCCGCCGCGCTTGTGACCTGCGCGCTCGTATGGCTCAACAAGACGCAGCATTACCGCCTTGCCCCGTATTCGGTACTGGGTCTGATGTTGTGGTTCTGCATGTTCAAGAGCGGCGTGCACGCTACGCTCGCCGGCGTCATCCTGGCCTTCACCATTCCGGCCAAGTGCGGCGTTAAGCTCGATAGTCTGACCGACTGGCTGGGCGAGTGCCTGCCGCTGCTCGATGACCGCTACGACGACGAGGCGCACATCCTGGGCCAGCATGACTTTACCGTCTCGACCACCAAGGTCGAGCGCGTCATGCACCGAGTGACCCCGCCGCTCATCCGCATGGAGCGTCTGATCTCCACGCCGGTCAACTTTGTGATTCTGCCGATTTTCGCGTTCGTAAACGCGCAGGTTCGCCTGGTGGGCGTGGACATGAGCACGCTGCTCACCGACCCGGTGACGCTCGGCGTGTACTTTGGCATGTTGCTGGGCAAGCCGATCGGCATCTTTGGCATGACGTTTGCCCTGGTTAAGCTTAAGGCCTGCGAGCTGCCGCACAACGTCAACTGGCACATGATTGCCGGCGTGGGCATTCTGGGCGGTATCGGCTTTACCATGTCGATTCTCATCAGCGGACTTGCCTTCCCGACCGCCCAGTTTGAGGTTCTGGCTGCCAAGGCCGCCATCCTTGCCGGTTCGGTCACCGCAGCCGTGCTCGGCATGATCTACATGAGCGTGGTCTGCAAACACCCCGCGCCCAAGGGCGAGTAAAAGCTCGAAAACAGACACCAGAACCGGTTTGGATGCGTTCGAAACTCGGATCAGGGTGCTACTGGCCCCCTGCCAGATACCCCCGTGGTCAAAAAACGCCGTTTGTGAGTACTGTCACAAACGGCGTTTCATTTTAGGTGTGGAAAATAATGAACAAAGTTATAAGAGCTGTACGTTAATGGGTGACCATCGACTTCCAATTCGGCGCTAACTGACGGTGATTAGGGAGTTTCAAGTCCAGTTTTGCCGATTTCGACCAAGTATCGCTGCTACTAAAAAGGTAACAGTACTCATATTTGCCCTTTTTTGGCCACAAGCCCTAAAACAAGCCTCGCCAGGGTCGGGAAACGGGCCAAATCGTCGGCCTCGAGGTTTATTCCACGGTGCCGTAGACGGCGCCCCAGCCGTGGGCGGCTAAGGCGGAATTGAGCTGGTCGCAAAGTGACTGGCGGTCGTAATAGCCGGGCGGTAGCAGGTTGACGATCTCCATGAGATCGGGCGCCAGGTCCAAGATTTCGGCCTGTACGATCAGATCCAGGCGGTCGATGGCGTGGCGGTCGTAAAACAGTCCGTCGACCAGGCGCTGCAGGTCGCCGAATTCCTCGGCCTGGAACGATCCATACTCCATAGTGCCTCCTTGGGCCCCCACGCCGGCATGCGCGGCGATTCGTAATTTATTGCGATGGACTTAATCTATCACGGCTTCATAACGTTGCGGCGGTGGCGGTCTATACTTAGACGAACTGCAACGTCCCGCTTTGCGAAAGGTCGCACCCATGCAGACGATCTACCAGAAGATGGAAACCACCGAACTCGATGCCGCCATCGAGGCGCTCAAAGCCGAGGTCGCCGAGGTCAAGGCCAAGGGCCTGGCGCTCGACATGGCGCGCGGCAAGCCGTCGCCCTCCCAGGTGGACATCTCGCGCCCCATGCTCGATATCCTCAATGCCGACGCCGATCTGCACGACGGCAACGTCGATTGTTCCAACTACGGCTGTTTTGAGGGTATTCCCTCGGCACGCAAGTTGGCAGGGGAGTTCCTGGGCTGTCCCGCCGAGCAGACACTCGTGCTGGGTTCGTCGAGCCTTTTGATCGAGCACGACATCGCCGGCATGTTCTGGCGTTGCGGTTCGTGCGGCAGCGAGCCCTGGGACGCCTACGAGGCTGCGCACGATGGCAAGAAGGTCAAGTTCCTGTGCCCGGTGCCCGGCTACGATCGCCACTTTGGCATCACCGCCGACCTGGGCATCGAGAACGTCCCCGTCGCGATGACCGACAACGGCCCCGACATGGACGAGATCGAGCGCCTCGTTGCCGCTGACGACTCCATTAAGGGTATCTGGTGCGTGCCCAAGTATTCCAACCCCACGGGCATCACCTTTAGCGAGGACACCGTGCGTCGCCTGGTCGAGATGCCCACGGCCGCGCCCGATTTCCGCATCTTCTGGGACAACGCCTACTGCGTGCATGACCTGTACGACGAGACCGACGAGCTCGCAAACATCTTTGACCTCGCTCGCGTGGCGGGCACCGAGGACCGCGTGGTGGCCTTTGCCTCGACATCCAAGATCACCTTCCCGGGCGCCGGCATCGGCTTTATCGGTGCGAGCCCCGCGGTCATCGCCGAGTTCTCCAAGTGCCTGAAGGCCGGCCTCATCAGCGCCGACAAGCTCAACCAGCTGCGTCACGTGCGCTTCCTTCCCACCATCGAGGCGGTCAAGGAGCACATGAAAAAGCACGCCGAGTTCCTGCGCCCGCGCTTTGAGGCCGTCGAGCGCAAGCTCACCGAGGGCTTGGGCGATACGGGCTGTGCCACCTGGACGCACCCCCGCGGCGGCTACTTTGTGAGCTTCGATGGTCCCGAGGGCTCGGCCCAGAAGGTCGCCGCGCTTTGCGCAGACCTGGGCGTCAAGCTCACGCCGGCCGGTGCTACCTGGCCCTATGGCAAGGACCCGCGCGACACCAACATCCGCATCGCGCCGAGCTATCCCACGGTCGAGGACCTGGAGGCCGCGCTCGACGTGCTGGTGCTGGCCGTTAAGCTCGTCGCTGCCGAGCTCGCGCGTGCCGAGCGCGCCTAACGCGCGGCTTCCCGTACTATCCGCACTTTCGATACGTAAAGGAGCGTATACATGGATCTGGGTATTTCCACCAACCCCACGCCAGAGCTCTACACCATTAAGGTAACCGGCGAGATCGATATCTCTAACGCCGATAGCCTGCGCAACGCCATCGACTTGGCGCTCGAGCAGCCCACCGAGGCCGTTGAGCTCGATTTTGCCCAGGTGAGCTATATCGACTCGACGGGCATTGGCGTGCTCGTAGGCGCCGCGCACCACGCGGTCGACCACGGCAAGCGCTTTAGCTGCACCAATGTGCAGCCCCCGGTGATGCGCGTGGTTCAGCTGTTGGGTGTCGACCAGGAGATTTCGATCACCGCTGTATAATCTTTGCCCCCAAAAGGGCGAGCCGTTTGGCATATGTTTGTGATGCGCTCGGACGTTTTGGCGTCCGGGCGCTATACTTGACCGAATGAATAGACGAGTTCCGGCCGAATGGCGCGGTGCGGGCTCGACTCACATCGAGCCTTGGAGGTATGTGTGTTTGGTATTGGAGAGGGTGAGCTCGCGATCATCGTGGTCTTCGGCTTTTTGCTGTTTGGCCCGGATAAGCTCCCGCAGATGGGCCGCACGATCGGCCGTGCCATCCGTCAGTTCCGCGAGACGCAGGAAAAGATGACGGCTGTTGTTCAGTCCGAGATCATCGATCCGGTAAGCGAGGCCGCTTCGGCTCCGGTTAAGCCCAAGAAGGCTGCCGTCGATGACGATTCCGATGCGGACGAGGATGCCGCCGAGACGGCTGCGCCCGCCAAGAAGGAGACCTTTGCCGAGCGCCGTGCCCGTCTTGCTGCCGAGAAGGCCGCGAGCGAGGGTGCTGCTGAGGGCGAAGGTGCTGCCGACGAGGCCGGGGGCGCCGAGCCCGCCGAGGCCGAGCCTGCCGCTGCCACCGTCGAGCCCGAACCTGCTGCAGAGCCGGAGCCGGAGCCCGAGCCGGCAGAGCCCACGACGGCTGACCTCTACGCCCGTCGTCCCCGCAAGCGCAAGGCCGTCGTCGACCAGCTCGCTCGCGAGCTCGAGGCCGAGGACGACGTCGCTGCCGCCGACGCCTCGAAGGGAGGCGATGAGTAATGCCTATCGGACCTGCGCGAATGCCGCTCTTCGATCACCTGGGAGAGCTCCGTCGCCGTCTGACCATCGTGGTCGTATCGGTGTTTGCCGCCGCCATCGTGCTGTATTTCGCCACGCCCGTGGTGCTCGACATCCTGGAAGACCCCATCCGCTCCTTTGTGCCGGAAGGTAAGTTCTACATCACCACCACGCTCGGCGGCTTTGGCCTGCGCTTCTCGCTGGCCATCAAGATGGCTGTGGTCATGTGTACGCCCATGATCATCTGGCAGATCTTGGCGTTCTTCCTGCCGGCGCTTCGCCCCAACGAGCGCAAGTGGGTCGTGCCCACGGTGCTCGCCTCGACGGTGCTGTTCTTCCTGGGCGCCATCTTCTGCTACTTCATCATCATCCCAGCGGGCTTTGAGTGGCTCATCGGCGAGACCTCTGCCGTCGCCACGGCGCTGCCCGACCTGGAGAACTACGTCAACATGGAGCTGCTCTTTATGATCGGCTTTGGTGTGGCGTTTGAGCTGCCGCTCATCATCTTTTACCTGTCCGTCTTCCATATCGTGTCCTATGCGGCCTTCCGCGGCGCCTGGCGCTACGTGTACGTGGGCCTGCTCGTGGGCTCGGCTGTGATCACGCCCGACGGCTCGCCCGTTACGCTGGGCCTCATGTACGGCGCCCTGCTCTCGCTCTACGAGATTTCGCTTGCCATCGCCCGAGTGGTCATTACCGCGCGCGAGGGCAAGGAGGGCTTGTTTGTGAGTCGTCTGGACCTGTTCTCGGACGATGAGGGCGACGAGGAGTAAATCGGTATGCACGAGGTTGGCATTGTCAACGGCATACTCGATACAGTGATTCGCGCGGCGCGTGGGGCGGGGGCCTCGCGCGCCGTTTTGGTAACGCTGCGTATCGGGGATATGACCGAAGTTGTGCGCGAGGCGCTCGACTTTGCGTGGGAGACGTTTCGCGACGAGGATCCGCTCACGCAAGGCTGCGAGCTTGCCGTGGAGGAGGTCCATCCACAAAGCGAGTGTCTGGATTGCGGCGAGGTTTTCGACCACGATCGCTTCCATTGCCGCTGCCCCCAATGTGGCGGCGCCAACGCTGTCTCTTATACACATCT
>URNM01000018.1 GCA_900549185.1 uncultured Collinsella sp.
TCCGCGCGTTCCTGACCCGCGGCGTGACCGGCGACACCGACATCAACATCATCGATACCGCCGAGTTCGCGATCCCCGGCCTTGACGACGAGTTCCGCGTCATCGTGTCTCCGTGGATCCTCTCTTCGCTGATTACCGATCGCCTTGCCGCTTACTACGAGACGGTCACCAAACACAACCTCAACTACCGTCGTTACTATCACCAGTTCGATTACTAAGAGCAAATAACGTTTGTGTAATTGGGCCCCGCTCCTATATGGAACGGGGCCCCGTTTGGGTTGGAGAGTAATTATGAGCTACCCCCAGCTTGCCGTTATGAATATCAGCCATCGCTACTTTGATCTTGAGGAGTTCTTTTCTTCGGCGTCGGCTTCGGGCTACACGTGTTGCGAGCTTTGGACCGGGGCGATGCATCTGTATGTCGATTGCCATGGATACGATTCGCTCGAGCGGGTACGGGAGCTGTCGCAGCGGTATGGGGTTCGGATTGTGGGGCTTTGTCCCGAACAGAACAACCCCAAGCCGTGGAATATCGCGGCGCGCGGGAATGAGGCGCGTGCCCGCACGCTCGCGTACTTTAAGAACGTTGTAGATATCGCGGCGGAACTTGGAGCCGAGCAGGTCATGGTCTCGAGCGGCTGGGCATTTTTGAACGAGCCGATCGAGGACGCGTGGGGTCGCAGCGCCTCGATGCTGCGTGCGATTGCCGAGCATGCGGGAGAGCGCGGCGTGCGACTGGTGCTCGAGGCCCTACAGCCGGTTGAGTCGATGATCGTGAACTCGGCGGCCGACACGAAGCGCATGATCGAGGCAGTTGATCATCCGGCACTTAAGGCGTGTCTGGATTTGGGCGCTATGGCGGTGGCAGGGGATACCATCGACGATTATTTCGATCTGCTTGGCGATGATGTCGCCCACGTGCATTTTGTTGATGTTGCGGCAGACGGCACGACGCATCTTGCTTGGGGTGACGGCGACCGCGATATGCGCGCCGACCTGGATAGGCTGGTGGCGCGCGGCTATCGCGGAGTTGTTTCGGCCGAGACCTATGATTGGCGCTATTTCGCCAATCCCGCGGCAGCCGACGCTCAGGTTATGGCGGAGTACCGACGCGCAATTGGCGCCTAAGTGGGACAGGGCGCCGAGTTTGCGTTTGACGCTTTTTGAGAAACGGGACGTGCTTTCCGCTTGAGGCTTCTGGCGGAAAGCACATCCCAGAACAGGCGCTCAGAATGGGACGCACTTTCCGCTGAGGACTTCAACCGGAAACCGCATCCCAGTTTTTGGCTGGCGGGCGGGACGCGCTTTCCCCTATGTTTCCAAATGAATACGCTGTGAGCCGTGAAGGATGATTCTCCCCGCAAACACTCTAGTATGCTAAAGTACCCAGAAGACCGGCGGAGCTATGCCGGTCTTCTGTTCTATATGAAACACAGCATGAGGAGGCTCACCAGATGACGGCCACACCGTGGGGATTCCGGGACATATTGCCCGAGGAGGCTCAGGCGCGCGAGGAGATTGCGCTGACGGTGAAGGGCTGCTTTAGGGAGCATCATTACCTTCCGGTCGAGACGCCGCTGCTCGAGGACAAGGGCTCGCTCGAGGAGGGCGGCCGCATTGCGGACACGCCGTTTAAGCTCTTTGATGACGACGGTCGCCTGCTGGTGGTCCGTCCCGACAACACACTGCCGATCGTTCGCCTGGTTTCGACTCGCATGCGCGCGGCCGATCTGCCGCTGCGCCTGCGCTACGAGGCGCCGGTGGTCCGCGAGTGTCAGCGCAATGCCGGCGGCTCGCGTCAGTTTACGCAGCTGGGTTTTGAGCTCATCGGCGCGGGCGATACCGCAGGCGATGTCGAGATCGTCGCGCTCGTGGCCGAGGCGGTGCGCAAGCTTGCGCTGCCCGATGCGCGCATTATCGCAGGTAGCGTGCGTCCTTTTAAGGAATTGCTCGCGGCATGCGAGGATCGTGAGCTGGCTGCCGAGGCCCTGCGCTGCGTGCACGCCAACGACTTTGTGGGCCTCGATTCTCGCGTGGCGGCAAGCGCCGAGTCCGATGCTGTCAAGGCCGCCATTAGCGAGCTGCCGCGTCTACACGGTGGCCCCGAAGTGCTCGACCGCGTTGACGCGTTGCTGGTTGCCGCCGGTATCGTCGCGCCGCTCACGCGCGAGCTGCGTGCCCTGGTCGAGGGCCTGGCTCCCGAGGACGCCCAGGTGCTGTCCTTCGACTTCTCCATCATGAACTCGTTTGATTACTACACGGGCCTGGTCTTTAAGGCCTATGCCGGTGGCCTGCCCGATCCGGTGGGTTCGGGCGGACGCTACGACTCCATCTTTACCGGTGCATTTGGCGATGGCATCGAGGTGCCGGCGGCGGGCTTCGCCTTTTCGCTCGAGCGCCTGGAGGCCGCGCACACCTCGGCCGAGGACGCTGCTTCCGATGGCGATCACGCCGCGGGCCGTGGCGCCGAGGGTCCGCTGCGCATTGCCGTGCCCAAGGGCTCGCTTAAGGCCGACACACTCGACGTGCTCGAGGCCGCGGGCTTGGATGTCTCGGAGCTGCGCGATCCCGGTCGTCACCTGATCGTGCGCGGCCGCGACACGCGTGCCGGCGAGGGCACGGTCGGCGATATCGAGTTTGTCATCGTGCGCCCCAGCGACGCGCCCGCCTTTGTGGGCTGCGGCGGCGCCGACTGCGGCATCTGCGGCTGGGACTCGCTCATCGAGGCCGACCTCAACCTGCTGCAGCTGGTCGATCTGGGCTACGGCCTGTGCACGTTTATCGAGGCGGAGCCCGCGTGGCGCGCTGGCCAGGCCGAGCGCAACTACGCCCGTCGCGGGTCGCTTCGCGTGGCCACCAAGTATCCGCGCATCGCGAGCGCCTGGTATGCCGAGCGCGGCGTGAATGCCGACATCGTTTCGCTGCACGGTAACATCGAGCTGGGCCCCATCGTCGGTATGACCGACCGTATCGTGGACATTACCGCCACGGGCGCCACCCTGCGCGATAACGACCTGGTTATTACTGGTCGCATTATGGACTGCACGGCGCGCTTCTTTGTCAATCCGGGTGCCGCGCGCCTGGATCCGCGCGTACGCAATCTTGCCGATCGCTTGGCAGCTGCTGTTAAGGACAAGCATTTTGAGCCCGTCGCGGGCTCGGCACAATAGCGCGAGCACGCACGGGCGCCCCAACGTACGGGCTGCGGGTCGACTGGCGCCGCCGTCCGGCCTCTCGTTTTTCAAACGCAACCTCGACCGATAGGGGATACCGAAATGAAGACCATCAAGCTTGCTCCCGGTGAGCGCCTCGTTACCAACCAGCTCAACCGCAAGGGCGTGTTGCCGCAAAACATCGTCGACGCCGCCCGCGATATCGTGGCCAACGTGCGCGCCAACGGCGATGCCGCGGTGCGCGATTATTGCCAGCGTTTTGACGGCGTTGAGCTGCAGAGTTTTCGCCTGCCGCAGGAGCAGATTGATGCTGCACTCGAAGGCCTCGATCCTGCCTTTGTCGCGGCTCTCGAAAAGGCCGCACGCCAGATCCGCGAGTTCCACCAGCGTGAGGTCGAGCAGAGCTGGTTTACCACGCGCCCGGACGGCACGATGCTCGGCGTTAAGGTGACCCCGCTTGCCGCTGCCGGCATTTACGTGCCGGGCGGTCGTGCGCAGTATCCCTCCACGGTGCTTATGAACGCCATCCCTGCCAAGGTGGCTGGCGTTAAGCGCGTGGTCATGGTGACGCCGCCGCAAAAGGACGGCCTGATCAGCCCCTATACGCTCGCCGCGGCAAAGCTCGGCGGCGTGGACGAGATCTATATGGTGGGCGGCGCTCAAGCCGTGGCCTCGCTGGCGTACGGCACCGAGACCATTCCGCGCGTCGACAAGATCACCGGCCCGGGCAACGCCTTTGTCGCTGCGGCCAAGCAGATTGTCTCGGGCGACGTGGGCATCGACATGGTCGCTGGCCCTTCCGAGGTCTGCGTACTTGCCGATGCCACGGCCAAGCCCATGGTGGTCGCGGCCGACCTGATGGCCCAGGCCGAGCACGATCCGCTGGCAGCCTGCTATCTCGTGACCTGCGACGAGCAGTTTGCGCGCGAGGTCGAGGCCGGCATCGACATTCTGGTGGCGCAGTCGCCGCGTGCCGAGATCACGCGCGCTTCGCTCGACAACGAAGGCACCATCGTGGTGGCCGCCGACATGGCTGCCGCCGTCGAGGCCGTGAATACCGTGGCGCCCGAGCACCTGGAGCTGCACTGCAAGGATGCGATGGGTCTGCTCGGCGGTATTCGCAACGCCGGCGCCATCTTTGTGGGCGCTTGGAGCTCCGAGCCGCTCGGCGATTATGTTGCCGGCCCCAACCACACGCTGCCGACCGGCGGTACGGCCATGTTCTCCAACCCGCTTTCGGTCGAAGAGTTCGTCAAGCGCTCGAGCGTCATTTGCTATACGCCCGAGGGCCTGCTCTCCGACGCTCCCGCCACACAGCGCCTGGCCGAGGCCGAGGGCCTGTGGGCGCACGCGCTATCCGCCGCGCTGCGTCGCCGCGTGCTGGAGCAGGGCGAGGATGCTGTGAGTGCCGAGTCTCTGGCCGCGGCCGACCTGACCAAGGTCGCCTGGCCGGGCGATACGACCGCGACGGTCGTCGAGGGTGTGGACCTGGCGGCGGCGGGCGGTGCCGCCGACGCGGTTGTCGAGGAGGCCTAAAATGGCCGAGCTGACGCCCCGCATGAAGGAGCTCATCCAGCCTTACCTGGCCGGTATTGAGCCCTACGATCCTAACTTTACGCCCACGCGCATCAACCTTTCGGCCAACGAGAACACCTATCCCGTGCCAGCTGGCGTGCGCGAGGCGGTCGACGCCGCCCTGGCTGCTACACCGCTCAACCGCTACCCCGATCCCATGTCCAACGACCTGCGCGACGAGCTTGCCGCTTGGCATGGTGTGGCGCGCGAGAACATCTGCGTGGGCAACGGCGGTGACGAGCTGCTCTATAACTACCTGCTGGCGTTTGGCGGCGCGGGACGGACCCTGCTCAACTGCCCGCCGTGCTTTAGCGAGTACGCGTTCTTTGCGTCGCTCTGCCAGACCGAGGTGCGCGACGTGTGGCGCGACCCCGCGACCTTTGAGCTCGACCAGGCAGCCGTGCTCGCGGCAGCGCCCGAGTGCAACCTCGCCATCGTGACCTCGCCCAATAACCCCACGGGCGACGTGGCGCCGCTCGACTTTGTCGCGGCCCTGTGCGATGCGTGCCCCGGCATGGTAATGGTCGACGAGGCCTACGTTGAGTTTGCTGACGATTCGTTTGGCGTGGCCACCACGGCGCAGGGGCTTATTGCCGAGCATCCCAACCTGGTGATTCTGCATACGCTGTCCAAGGCGTTTGGCGCCGCCGGCACGCGTCTGGGCTATGTGATTGCGGCGCCCGAGGTCATCGACGTGTTCGCGGCGATTCGCCAGATCTATTCGGTCAATGTGCTGAGCCAGGCGGCGGCGCTTGCCTGCGTGCGTGCCCGCGATGCGTACACGCCCGTGGTGGCGCAGGTCACATCCGAGCGCGAGCGCGAGCTGTGTGCCCTGCGCGCGATGGCTGCCGAGGGCCTGCCTGTGGAGGCATGGCCGAGCGCGGCGAACTTTGTGCTCGTGCGCACGCCGCATGCCACGCGCGTGCGTGAGCGCCTGCGCGACGAGTATTCGATTTTGGTGCGCGACTTTAGCTACGCGCCGGGGCTCGCGGACTGCCTGCGCATCACTGTTGGCACGCCGCAGGAAAACGATGAGGTGCTGGCCGCGTTTGCCGCGCTGGTGAAGGAGGAGATGTAGATGGGCCGCTATGCCGAGGTGACCCGCAAGACGGGTGAGACCGACATTGTCGTCAAGCTCGACCTGGACGGAAGTGGCGTGTGCGATATCTCGACCGGAGTGCCGTTTTTCGACCATATGCTCAACGCCTTTGGTCGCCATGGACTGTTTGATTTGACGGTGCATGCGGTAGGCGACGTTGAGGTCGACGCGCACCACACCGTCGAGGATGCGGGCATCGTGCTGGGCGAGGCGTTTTGCCAAGCGTTGGGCAACAAGGCGGGCATTACGCGCTTTGCCGACGCGGCGATCGCCATGGACGAGACGCTCGTGATGGCTGCCGTGGACATTTCGGGTCGCGGCCAGGCCTACTGCGAGCTGCCCGTGCCGACCGAGCGCGTGGGCAGCTTTGATACCGAGCTGGCCGTTGAGTTCTTCTATGCCTTCGCACGCGATGCCAAGCTCACGCTGCACGTGCGCGAACTGGCGGGTGGCAACTCGCATCACATTATTGAGGCCGCCTTTAAGGCCGTGGGCCGCACGATGCGCCACGCCTGCGAGCTCGATCCCCGCGTGCAGGGCATCCCCAGCACCAAGGGCTCACTGTAACCGTCACAAGGGTAAAACCACCACGAAGGTGCCTGTCCCCTTTGTGGTGGTTTTGGATGATGAGAAGTGGAGGGTCGCGTGGGCGAACCAAAGATTGTGGTGGTCGACTACCACAAGGGCAACTTGTCGAGCGTCGTGCGCGGGCTTGCGCGCGCCGGTGCCGCCGCCTGCACATCGGACGATCCGGAGCAGATCCGCAACGCCGACGGCCTGGTCATCCCGGGCGTGGGCGCGTTCTATGACGCAATCGCCTTTATGCGCCAGAGCGGCGAGGAGGTGGCCGTGCTCGATGCCGTTGCCGCCGGAACTCCGCTGCTCGGCATCTGCCTGGGCCTTCAGCTATTTTTTGAGCGCGGCAACGAGGGCGTGCCGGCGGACGAGGGCACGGTCGCGGACGGAAACGCTCCCGAGCAGGCTGGCGGTCCCTGGGTCGATGGCCTGGGTATTATGCGCGGCTCGTGCACGCGCCTGGAGTCGAGCCGCCTGAAGGTACCGCACGTGGGCTGGGACCAGGTGCACATGACGTCCGCCGGTGCGGCCGATCCGCTGCTTGCCGGTTTTGCCGAGGGCGCCAATATGTACTTCACCCACAGCTATGCGGTGGCCGACGATGCCGATGCCGCCGATGTTCTGGCACGCACGCACTACACGCGGAGCTTCCCGTGCATCGTGCGCCACGGCAACGTGTGGGGCTGCCAGTTCCATCCCGAGAAATCCTCTGCGCTGGGTCAGCGCATTCTCAAGAACTTCGTGAGCATCGTCGAGGGGGCCGGCCGATGATTCTGTTTCCCGCAATCGATTTGATCGGCGGCAAGGTCGTGCGCCTGGAGCGCGGCGACCGGAGCCGCTGCAAGGTATATTCCGACGACCCCGTGGCCGTTGCCGGCTCCTTTGCCGAGCAGGGTGCGAGCTGGGTGCACGTCGTCGACCTGTCCGCTGCCTTTGGCGAGGACGAGGACGCGTGCGCTGCCAACTCGGCAGCGATTAAGGCCATCTGCAGCGTCGACGGTCTGTCCGTGGACGTGGGCGGCGGCGTCCGCTCGCTCGCGCGGATCGACGAGCTGGCCGGCTACGGCGCGCGTCGCATCGCACTCGGCACGGTGCTCGTGACCGAGCCGGGATTTGCCGAGGTGGTGGCTCGCGGCTTTGGCGAGCTGTTGGTGGCAGACATCGCCGCGCGCGACGGTCAGGTCAAGGTGAACGGCTGGCGTGACGGCGCGGGCGTGGCACTCGACGACGCCGTGGCGCAGCTCACCGAGCTGGGCTTTAAACACTTGGTCTATACCGATATCGCGCGCGATGGCATGCAGACGGGCATCGACGTGGCGGCATATCGCCATGTGGCCGAGGTCGCGGGCTTTCCCGTCGTGGCGTCGGGCGGTATCTCGACACTCGACGATATCCGCGCGCTTGCCGCGGTGGGCGAGGATGCCATCGAGGGCGCCATTACCGGCCGTGCACTCTACGAGGGCAACTTTACGCTGGCCCAGGCGTTGGCCGCCGCCCGAGGGGAGGAGTAGCCCATGCTTACCAAACGCGTGATTCCCTGTCTGGATGTTAAGGACGGCCGCGTGGTCAAGGGTGTCAACTTTGTGGGCCTGCGCGATGCGGGCGACCCGGTGGAGCTGGCCCGCGCCTACGACCGCGAGGGTGCGGACGAGGTCGTATTTTTGGACATTACCGCGACGAGCGACAACCGCGCGACGACCATCGAGATGGCGGCACACGCGGCCGAGGAGCTCGCTATTCCCTATACCGTGGGCGGCGGTTTCCGCGACTTGGCGGGCATGCGGGCCATGGTTGCCGCCGGCGCCGACAAGGTGTCGCTTAACTCTGCCGCCGTGCGCAATCCGTCGCTGATCAGCCAGGCTGCCGCGGCGTTTGGCAGCCAGGCCGTAGTCGTGGCGATCGATGCCAAACGCGTGGGGCTGCCCGGGGAGCCGGGCGCCGATAAGTGGGAGGTCTTTACGGCGGGCGGCCGCAACGCCACGGGTATCGACGCGGTGGCGTGGGCCGAGGAGGCGGCTCGTCGCGGCGCCGGTGAGATCTTGCTCACCAGTATGGATCGCGACGGCACCAAGGCCGGCTTCGATTTGGCGCTCACCCGCGCCGCGGCGCGCGCGGTGCCGATTCCCGTCATCGCGAGCGGCGGCGTGGGCACGCTCGAGCATTTTGCCGAGGGCGTGATCGAGGGCGAAGCCGACGCCGTGCTGGCGGCCAGCGTCTTTCACTTTGGAACCTTCAGCATTCGTCAGGTGAAGGAGTATATGGCGTCGCAGGGCATTCCTGTGAGGTTGGACTTCTAGTGCTGCGGCTTGCCCAGGCACCGCATCTTGCCGCTCAAACCGTCGCTTGCGTACCAAAGTACGCGTCGCTCCTCTTTCGCGGCAACCTGCGGTACCTGGACAACCCTCGCCGACCGGCGATGTTTAAATTGGGGAATTGAAATGAAAGAAATTACTATTCCAGCTGATCTTAAATATGACGCCAAAGGGCTGATTCCTTGTGTGGTTCAGCAATATGACACTGGTGAGGTGCTTATGGTTGCTTGGATGAACGAGGAATCGGTGGGGCTGACGCTCAAGACCGGGACCACGTGGTTTTGGAGTCGCAGCCGCCAGGAGCTCTGGAACAAGGGCGCGACGAGCGGCAATATGCAGGAGGTCAAGGAACTCTGGGCCGACTGCGATAACGATACGCTGTTGGTCAAGGTCGACTCTCCGGGCCCGGCTTGCCACACCGGCAACCGTACCTGCTTCTTTAAGAAACTCGCCTAAGGCGGGCGCCCTGTTGGGCGCTCGGTAAAACGGAAAGGATTGAACTATGGGTGTGCGCACCGCAAATGTTCAGGATGGAAATATCGGCGAGACGCTGACGGGTCTGGCCGAGGTGATTCATGGCCGTCGCGACGCGTCGCCGCAGGAGAGCTATACCGCTCGCCTGCTGACCGATGTCGAGGATGAGCTGCTCAAGAAGCTTGCCGAGGAGGCGAGCGAGGTCATCATGGCTTGCAAGGATAACGATCACGACCACATCCGCTACGAGGCCGGCGACCTGGTCTACCACCTGCTCGTGACGCTTGAGCGCTACGGCATCACCCTCGACGAACTGGCCGGCGAACTCAACGCTCGCCGCTACTAGTTTTAGGCGAGGGGCGTGGGTTGCCATTCTCCGGGGGGGTGGGGGATGTCGAAGGTTCGATAACCGCAGTCGTAGGCGTGGTCCTGGGCCTCGCGGATATTCCAGCAGATATCGCAGGCGCGGTGCGCGTCCGAGCCAAAGGTGATGGGTACCTCGGCATGGGCAAAGCAGCGCAAGAGGCCGGTCGCGGGGTAGTAGTCGTCGAGTCCCTTGCGCGGCGCGGCAGTCGAGACCTCAACGCGCCGATTCGTGTCGTGTGCGCATTCTGCCATCTGCCCCCAGAACGGCGCGGGGTCAAAGTCGGGCGCAAACCCTTCCTTCGAAAAGCGCATGACCAGGTCGGGGTGGGCCATCACATCAAAGTTGAGTGAACTTTCGCAAGCACGGCACCAGTCGTCGACGTAGCGCTCCCACACGCCGCGCACGCCCAGGTTTTCCCAAACGTGCAGGTTGGTGTCATCGTCGATCCAACCGCAGCACGAATCGGGCGTATCGGGACGAGCGACGTCTTCTGTCCCCGTCGTGCCCGCAGCGCCTGCCGCAATATCTCCCGGGTTGCCAATCCAATGCACGCTGCCCAAGCGCACTATGGCACCCGCGGACCAGCGCCCAACCAAAGGCTCGCAGCCCTCGTACCAGTCGCATTCAAAGCCATAGATAAGCTCGAGCTCCGGCGCGATCTGCGCGGCGAGTTTGCGGGCGTCCTCAAAGGCCAGACGATGTGCCGGCAGATCACCCTCGACGACTTGCACCTCGCAGTTAGCATCCATGCTGGCAGGTAGGGTGAGGTGGTCGGTCGAGACCATGACGCGGCAGCCGGCGGCGGCAGCAGCGCGGACGTTGTCCTCAAACGAGGCATGGCCGTCCGAAAACGAGGTGTGGGTGTGGCAATCGACCAGCGGGCAAGCAGGCATGGCGGCTCCTTTGCATTTGGCGAATCCGCTCCATTGTAATGGTGCAGCTTTCAACACGCCGGGCACGCCGGAGCTCGAAATCGATTGGAAAGGCTGCGCGCTGTGTGGTGCGGCCTCGCTTGCTCTCAAAACATGTACGTCAGCCTCCAAAAGCTGCAAAAAATGACATGTTTGGAGGCTGGCGTACATGTTTGGGTGAGGCGGTGGAGTGTCGGTTTCTTGCGGACAAGGAAAATCGCGTTCATCGCGCGCCGCCACACTTGCGCCGCCCGCGATGTGCTAGCGTTTGGATGAATAAAACGAGCCCGTGCGGAAAGGATCCGGACCGTATGCAACGTGGAAGTACATCTCCGCTGTCCCGCGAGACCGATGCGCCCGAAACCATCGTCAAGCTGGAGTGCGACATCGACGATGCGTCGCCCGAGGTACTCGCCTATGCCGCCGACCGCTTGCGCGAGGCGGGCGCCCGCGAAGTGCACTGGCTGCCTCTCTACTGCAAAAAAGGTCGTCCCGGCTGGCAGCTGCAGGTAATCTGCGTCCGCGAGGACATTGACCGTCTGCAGACGATCATCTTTTTGGAAACCACGACCAACGGTATCCGGCGCCAGATTATGGAGCGCGTCTGCCTGCCGCGCCGCTTTGAGCAGGTGGCGACGCCTTGGGGCGAGGTGGCCGTTAAAGTAGCCACCCTGCCCGACGGCAGTGAGCGTGCGGCGCCCGAGTACGAGGACTGCTCCCGCCTCGCTCGCGAGCACGACGTGCCACTCCAGCGCGTGATGCAGGCGGCACAAGCCGCGGCGCTGCGATTTGAGTAACGCGGCCGGTGGCACGCCACGCCCAGCCCCATCAACCCCACCGAAAGGATCCCCCATGAAATACCTCCTCGCCTCCGACATCCACGGCTCGGCATACTGGACCGAGCGCCTCTGCGCCGCCATCGAATCCGAGCAGCCCGACCGCATCGTCCTGCTGGGCGACCTGCTCTACCACGGCCCGCGTAACGACCTGCCGCGCGACTACGCCCCCAAGCGTGTGATTCCGCTGCTCAACGCCCTGGCCGACCGCATCATCGCGGTGCGCGGCAACTGCGACGCCGAGGTCGACCAGATGGTGCTCGACTTCCCCGTCATGGCCGACTACGCCACGCTGTTCGACGAGACCGGCCGCGAGCTGTTCCTGACGCACGGCCACGTCTTTGGCGCCGGCATGCACAACAGCATCGACCACGCGCCCGCGCTGCCCGAGGGGTCCGCGCTCGTCTACGGCCACACGCACATCAAGGTCAACGAGGCAAGCGAGGCGCACCCGGGCCTGTGGCTCTTCAACCCCGGCAGCGTGAGCATCCCCAAGGACGGCTCGCACAGCTACGGCATCTACGAGGGCGGTGCGTTCCGTCACGTGATCCTGGAGGAGGAATAACCATGGCGCAGCACATGGCTCAGCAAAATGCCGAGGGCTCGCGCGATCTGTCCACGCTGGTCGACGCGTCGGCCGAGCTGCAGCATCTGGTGCAGACTATCTGGCGTCTGCGTCAGCCCGATGGCTGCCCGTGGGATCGCGAGCAGACGCATCAGAGCATCGGCAAGAACATGATCGAGGAAGCCTACGAGGCGCTCGATTGCATCGAGGCGGACGACGCGGCGCATCTGCGCGAGGAGCTCGGCGACGTGCTCATGCAGGTGGTACTGCATGCGCAGATTGCGGCGGACGCCGGTGAGTTTACGCTGGCCGATGTGGCACGCGATATCGACGCCAAGCTCATCCGTCGCCACCCACATGTGTTTGGCGATGCGGATGCCGATAGCTCCGACGAGGTGCTCAAGATTTGGGACGAGGTCAAGCTTGCCGAGAAGGCCGCCAAGGACAAGGCCGTGGCGGCGGGCGAGGCTGCGCCCGAGGGCCTGCTCGACGGCGTGCCCACGCACCTGCCGGCGCTGATGCAGGCTCAGAAGGTGTCGCGCAAGGCGGCTGCCGTGGGCTTTGAGTGGGAGACGGTCCAGGACGTGTGGGACGAGGTTGCCGAGGAGCGTGCCGAGTTTGAGGCCGAGGCTCCCGGCTCGCCCGAGCGCGAGATGGAGTTTGGCGACCTGCTCTTTGCCCTGGTCAACGTTGCGCGCAAGGAGGGAATCGATGCCGAGAGCGCTCTGCGCGCCAGCACGGCAAAGTTCCGCCGTCGTTGGGCTGCGATGGAGCAGATGGCGGCCGACGCCCACGTGGATCTGGCTGAGCTTTCGACCCACGGCCTCAATGATCTCTGGGATGCCGCCAAGGCGGAGGAGTAAGACTGCGGGAACGACGGGCTGACATGCCCTATCGTTCCCGCTAAATTTTTTCGAAAAACAAGTGTATCCCTCGGCTAACTTAGGGCATAATGCAAAAAGTGCGACAAGGCTAACTTACGGAGGCGCACCGACGGTGCCCGGTCGGCCGGTCGCCAAGCATTCAACCCGTTTCCAAGTGAGAGGGAGACAACATGAGTGATATTTTGGACGTCTACGGTCGTGAGGTGCTCGACAGCCGCGGCAACCCAACCGTCGAGGTCGAGGTCGTGCTCGAGGACGGCAGCTTCGGCCGCGCGATGGTGCCTTCGGGCGCTTCGACCGGCGCCTTTGAGGCGTGCGAGCTGCGCGACGGCGACAAGGGCCGCTATCTGGGCAAGGGCGTCTCGCAGGCCGTCGAGCACGTCAACAACGAGTGCGCCGATGCCGTCGTGGGCCTCGATGCCTTCGACCAGCGCGCTGTCGATGCCGCGCTGATCGCCGCGGACGGTACCCCCAACAAGACCAAGCTCGGTGCCAACGCCATCCTGGGCGTGTCGCTGGCCGTCGCCCGCGCCGCGGCAGAGTCGGCGGGCCTGTCGCTGTACCAGTACCTGGGCGGCGTCAACGCTCATCTGCTGCCCACGCCCATGATGAACATCCTCAACGGCGGTGTGCATGCCGACAATAACGTTGACTTCCAGGAGTTCATGATCATGCCGGTGGGCGCCCCGAGCTTTGCCGAGGGCCTGCGCTGGTGTGCCGAGGTCTACCACACCCTCAAGGGCGTGCTGCACGAGGCAGGCCTGGGCGGCGGCGTGGGCGACGAGGGCGGCTTTGCGCCCAACCTCAAGACCAATGCCGAACCGTTCGAGTACATTACCAAGGCCGTCGAGAAGGCTGGCTTTAAGCCCGGTGTCGACTTCATGTACGCCATGGACCCGGCGTCCACCGAGTTCTACAACGCCGAGACCGGTATGTACGAGCTCAAGGGCGAGGGCGTGGAGTACACGAGCGCCCAGATGGTCGATTACTGGGAGAAGCTCGTCGACACCTACCCCATCATCTCCATCGAGGACGGCATGGCCGAGGAGGACTGGGACGGCTGGGTCGAGCTCACCCGTCGCATTGGCAACAAGGTGCAGCTGGTGGGCGACGACCTGTTCGTCACCAACACCGAGCGCCTCAAGAAGGGTATCGAACTGGGCGCTGCCAACGCGATTCTGGTCAAGGTCAACCAGATCGGCACGCTCACCGAGTCGCTCGAGGCCATCGAAACCGCCAAGGAGGCCGGCTACGCTTGCATCGTGAGCCACCGTTCTGGCGAGACCGAGGACTCCACGATTGCCGACCTGGTCGTGGGCGTCAACGCCGGCCAGATTAAGTCGGGCGCCCCGTGCCGCAGCGACCGTATTGCCAAGTACAACCAGCTCATCCGCATCGAGGACGAGCTCGAGGACAGCGCGCACTACGCCGGCAAGTCTGCGTTCTACAACATTCGCTAAACAAGTGGTGCTCGCGGGGGCGGGGTTGACTCGGCTCCGCTCCACTTCTGATGGCCGCCATTGGGCGCTGGGCCATATGGCTCAGCGCCTTTTTTATGTCGAGCAAGGGCCGCCGAAGGCGTTGCGCGCGCTCGTGCTATAACTAAAGGACTTAGCGCAAACAAACCTCAACCGCACAAGGCGCACATGGATCAGATTTACGACAACAGGTACTATTCCGCCGGTTCGCGTGAGCCGTCGTCTCGTCGTGCGCGCACGGTGCAGCTCGGTGGGTCCGCCTACGCCGGTGCCGACCGCTCCGCGCAGCGCCCGACAAGTACCTCGCGCTCCAATGCTCAAATGAATACTTCGACAGATGGACCAGTGCGCCCGGCACGTTCGTCGCATGCTCAGCGCTCGTCGGCTCAAACGCACGATAGGTCGAGCAGGCCCTCGAACCGTCTTTCAGGCTCGGACTTCATGCATTACGCCAACGACAACGCGGTGGTCAAAGCAATCTACGACTTTACCCACGGTCCTCAGCGAGGGCTGTTTGTTGGCATTGTCGTTGCCCTGGCGCTCGTGAGCCTGTATTTCCCCGTGCGTGACCTGTATGTGGCAAAACGCTCGAGCGACATCTTGGCCAAGCAGGTCGAGATTCGCGAGCAATATAACGACGAGCTGCAAAAAAGCGTCGACAAGCTGCTCTCGGAGGAGGGCATCAAGGACGCGGCGTCCGAGGACCTGGGCCTGGTAATGCCTGGCGAGAAGAGGATTGAAGTGCAGGGCCTGGACGGCGATTCGGATGCCTCGTCGAGCCAGAAGTCGTCGAACGCCAAGAAGGCCAGCGAAGTTGCCAAGGAAATCGAAGAAGTCGGCAAGGACGCGCCGTGGTACATTCAGACGCTCGACATGCTGTTTGGATTTAACGGCGTCGAGGGTCAGACGGTCGTGTCCAACGGCAAATAGGTGAGTAGCGCCCAGAGGGGAGCCTGCAATGACGAATTGCAAACGATATAAGGTGGCGGCGATTGACCTGGGAACGGTGTCGTCGCGACTGGTGTTGGCCCAGGTCGAGGGCGGGGCGATCGTGGAATCGTCCAAGCATACCGAGATTACCGACTTGGGCGAGGGCGTGGATGCGACGGGGCGCTTTTGCGAGGCGGCCGTTGAGCGCGTGCTCGCTGCGTGCCGCATGTTTGTGGATGAGGCCCGTGCCTTTGGGGCCGCGTGCGTCTGCACCACGTGCACGAGTGCCGCGCGCGATGCGTCCAACGCTGCGCTGCTGCTGGACGGCCTGCGCGATTTGGGGCTTGAGCCACAGGTGATTCCGGGCGAGGTCGAGGCGCGCCTGACATTTTTTGGCGTGGCGCACGACTTTGCCGGCGAGCGCATCATTGTTGCCGATTCGGGCGGCGGATCCACGGAGCTTGCGACGGGCGTGTACGCGCCGGAGCGCGGGGTCTTTGCGCCGGAGGGAACGCGTTCGCTGGACATCGGTTGCCGTCGCGTGACGGAGCGGTTTTTCTCGGCGCTGCCGTCTGCGGACGGCGAGCTTACTGCCGCTGCCGCGTGGGCAGGTGAGCAGTTCGCCGCCTATTTTGAAGGCCTGCCCAGCGATTTTGAGCGTGCAGAGCGTCTGGTCGCGGTGGGCGGTACCGTCACCACGCTCGTGGCGCTGGTCCACGAACTGGAGCCGTACGACTCGAGCTTTGTGCACCTGCGCGAGCTTTCGCTGGACCAGGTTTCGGCCGCTATCGAGCGCATGTCCACGCTGGACGTGGAGGGCATCGCCGCGCTGCCGGGCGTGCAGTCCAAGCGTGCAGGCGTGATTCTCGCTGGCGCCGTGGTGATTCGCGAGCTCATGCGAGCCGGCGGCTACGACACGCTCACTGTAAGCGAGAACAGCCTCCTCGCCGGCATGGTCGCCACCATCAACGAGGTTCTCGACGGCGCGACCCCTACCATCGCCTGGACCCCGAGCCTCAGCGCCCTTTAACTATTCCACCGCAACTTAGAGCCCCGCCGGCGTGAAAAAGAAACGAGCCCGCATCCCAAAGGGACACGGACCCGTGAAAGCCAAATGGTAGGGGCGGTGGGACTCGAACCCACAATCCTTGCGGCGAGAGATTTTAAGTCTCCTGCGTATGCCAATTCCGCCACGCCCCCGTGAGACTAGAAGTCTAGCACAAGCCGTCCGCTACGCGTTGACGGCCATCGAGTGTTGGCCCGACTTCTCGAGGAACTCTTGGAACTTTGCCTCGTCGCCCTTGTTTTGGTACTGCAGAGCCAGCAGGTACTCCAGTCGGCAGCGCTTGACCGGGTCGTCGCCGACATCCTCGAGCATGCGCTCCAGCTCGGGAATGTCGTTGTGGCGCTTGAGGATCATCGTGTCGTACATCAGCTGGCACTCGTGCGCAACTGCCTCGGCCTGACCGCCCTCAAAGCCCTTGATCTCGTGTAGCAACTCCTTGGACTTTTTGCGGTCCTCCTGGCCAACGTAGTAGTTAAAAGCTTTGATCACCAGGTCGACGCGCTGCATCTTGGGCAGGTTGAGTCCCAGCAGCAGGTCGAACATCTCGCTGGCGCGCTCGTGGTCTTCGCGCAGCAGATAGGAGTTCAGGCGCAGGTAGTCGCGGTTGTAGCGCGGGTATAGCATGCTGGTGAGTTTGCCGTCGAGTAAACGATCAAACTCGTCCCACTGCTTGGCGGCCATGAGCTGCTGCAGGCGTTTAAACGTGGTGCGTTTTTTGACGCTAAAGAACACCGACACGGCGATGCAGATGATAACGACGGCGGTCCAGAGTGTGCGGGAATCGGGCATATTAGGGTCCTTAGTCGCTCATAAAGCGAGCGGTATGACAACACGTACTGGATGTATTATACGCAGCGCGCAAGCAAACTGGCATAAAAGCTCATCGAGGCCGAGTGCCATCGCTCGCTGCGGTACACTTACCTAAAGTAAACCATGAAGGGAGACATTACCTATGAAGAAGATCGTTTTGGCTTGCGGTGCTGGCGCTGCTACTTCCACGCTCGTTGCCCAGAAGGTCGCCACCCTGCTCGACGCCAACGGTTACGCCGACAAGTATGAGATCGTGCAGTGCGCCATCTCCGAGGCCAAGGATTACTGCGACGAGGGTGCTGACCTGCTGATCGCCACCACCGTTGCCCCCGAGGGCCTCACCTGCCCGTACGTGAGCGGCGTGCCCTTCATGACCGGCATGAACCGCGTCGCTGCCGAGAAGGCCGTCCTCGACGTCATGGCTCAGTAGGCGCTGACTGTATGAGTGAGCAGAACGCCAATCCGGTCGAGCTCTTTGGCATGCGCGTTGCCCATGTGGGCATTAACGCTGCCGACCCGGCAGACGCCCTGGAGATCGCGGAGCTGTTCTCGACGATGATGGGCCTGCCCGTCATCGAGACCCCCGTTTCGTACTTTAACGATTCGCTGGTCGAGATCATGAAGCAGAACGGTCGTGGCGCCAAGGGCCACATCGGCTTTGCCGTCAACGACATCGATGCGGCCGAGAAGTGGTTTGCCGAGCGCGGGCTCGAGGTCAACGAGGAGTCGCGCGTGCTGCTGCCCGACGGCGGCACCAAGCTCGTGTACTTTAAGCGCGAGTTCGCCGGCTTCGCCGTGCACCTGTGCCGCGAGTAGCGCACAAGCTGCTATAGCTAACGAAAAATGGGGTAAGGCGCGTGGCCTTGCCCCATTTTTAATGCCGAGAGGGTGACTGACGGGCTGCCGTAAATCGAAGGTGAATGCTTTTCCGCGAAGTGAACGAGTGAAATCGAACCCCTGAAGCATCGACACTTTTACGTCGCTCTTTCCTGCGGTTTTGTCAGGTTTTTCCTGCGGTTTTGGCGCCAAAAAGTGCGGATGCTTCGGGGGTCCAAAATAGGTCGTTCACTTCGCGGAAAAACATTCACCTTCGATTCGTGAGAGACGCCCCTACCGTGGCAGGCGAATCGTAAAGCGGCTGCCGACGCCCTCGACTGAGCCATGACGCCGATGACGCCGCCGTGGCTATCGACGATCCACTTGGCGATGGCGAGCCCCAGGCCCGAGCCCTGTGCGCCGGCATCGCGCGCGTTGTCAGCGCGGTAGAACCGCTCAAACGCGTGAGCTGCGGATTCCTGGTTCATGCCGATGCCCTCGTCCTCAACACTTATGTCGATCGTGCCCATGCTCGCATCGGGCGTTATGCCAAATGTGACAGTCGTTCCCGCACCCGAGTACTTGGCGGCGTTTTGCACGATCACACGCAGAGCCTGCTTCACGAGCGCCACGTCGACAGGCGCGTCGCAGCACGGGTCGTTGGCAAATGCAGCGTCAAAAGCCAGCCGATACGTGTGCTCGGTATCGATCATCTGTGATTCCTCGCATACCTCGCCGACCAATGCGGCCAGGTTGGTATTCGCGCGCCGCAGGACCGTGCGCCCGGCATCGCCGCGCGCCAAAAACAGCAGCTGCTCCACGAGCTCTTGCATGTGCTCACTTTCGGCCTTAAGGGACGCGATGGATTCTGCAAGCACGGCCGGGTCGTCTTTGCCCCAGCGGTCGAGCATGTTTACGTAGCCCTGAATCACCGCGATGGGCGTGCGCAGTTCGTGGCTCGCGTCGTTGACAAAGCGCATCTGCTGCAGCTTGGCCTCTTGCATCTGACGCAGCAGGCGGTTGAGTGCAACCTCGATGCTTGCCAGGTCGGCGTCGCCGGTGGTGACGCTCGGCGAGTCGACGCTTGCGCGCTCGATAGCCTGCTCCAGCGTTTCCATCTTGCCGCCGGAGAGCTGCATGCGGCCGAGTTCGTCTACGCGTAGGGCCAGGTCGTTGAGCGGTGCCATGGTGCGGCGCACGCGGCGGGCACCGCCGAGCATGTTGAGCACGCTGATGACCTGCCAACCTACAACGACAAGGTAGAGAGGCCATAGCGTGACGAGGTCCTGCGCGAGGGGGAAGGTCTTGGTGGTACGCGCAAGCTCGACAGTATAGGTGAGCGTTGTCAGGTCCCAGCCGCGCGCGGGCGTCAGTGACATGCCGTGAACGGCGGCGCCGGGAATCCATCCTGCGGTAAACGTGCCGTCGGGCAGCGTCTGGTTGTATCCATAGACGAGGATCGCCGCCGCAATCGCCACCAGCAACAGATCGAGCCAGACGTAGCTCATCAGGCGGCGCCACATATAGCTCCAGTTGATGGCGCGGGCGATGGAAGTGACGCGCTTGATCTCGGCGTTACGCGCGACAGACATAGCCCACCCCGCGCACGGTTTGGATGATGCGGGCACCGCCAGCGTCCTCGATCTTGGCGCGCAGGTGCGCGATGTGCACGTCGACGTTGTTGGTGTCGCCCACGTATTCGTAGCCCAGCGCTTCGTGCGCGATGCGTTCGCGCGTGAGCACGGTCTCGGCATGCGCCATAAGCAAGGCGAGGACATCGAACTCGCGGGCCGTGAGCGCAATGGGCGAGCCGCCGACCGTGACTTCGCGGCGGTCGGGATCGAGTGCGACCGAGCCCACGAGACTAGCGCTCATCTCGTATGCCGTCTTCTGCTTGAAAAAAAA
>URNM01000019.1 GCA_900549185.1 uncultured Collinsella sp.
GAACTCATCGTCCAGATCGAACGGCGCCAGATCGGGATCGGGGAACAGGCGATAGTCGTCGGCCGTCTCCTTCACACGCATGACCACGGTGCGCTTGCGGCTGGGCTCCCAGTGGCGAGTCTCCTGGTAGATAATACCGCCCTCCTCAAGCACCTCGGCCTGACGGCAAATCTCGTAGGCAAGGCCGTCATGCAGGCTCTTAAACGAGTTGAGGTTCTTAAGCTCGGTCTTGGTGCCCAGCTTGGTCTCGCCACGGCGGCGCAGCGACACGTTGCCGTCGCAGCGCATGGAGCCCTTCTCCATGGAGCAGTCCGAAATGCCCAGCGTCACAAAGATGCGACGGAGCTTCTCCATAAACAGGCGAGCCTCCTCAGGCGTGCGTAGATCGGGCTCAGTCACGAGCTCAATCAGAGGCGTGCCGCAGCGGTTGTAGTCGACGAGCGACTCGGCCGCGGCGGTAATGCGGCCCTCGGCGCCGCCCACGTGGACCATCTTGGCGGCGTCCTCCTCCATATGGATGCGCAGGATGCGGATGGGCACCGTGTAGGAACCGTCCTCGCGGCGCTCGGGCATCTGCAGGTTGGACGCATCGTAGCTGGCCAGGTGACCGGCGCGCTGGTTACCCTCGCGCATGGTCGACGTCATGGACGTGGACAGGCCTTCGGCGTTAGCCGAGGCGCTCGCCAGGCTCTGGGCCTCGGCCTCGCCAAACGCGCAGTCGGGGCGCTCGGCGGCACCACGACCGGTCACGTCCAGGTCCAGGTGACCGTACATGGCAAAGGCGACCGGACCCTGCGTGGTCTGGAAGTTCTTGGCCATATCGGGATAGAAGTAGTGCTTGCGGTAGAACATCGAGTGGCGCTGGATCTCGCAGTTGGTGGCGAGGCCGGCCTTGACGATGCTCTCGATGGCGCGCTTGTTGGGCACCGGCAGGGCGCCGGGCAGGCCCAGGCACACCGGGCACACGTTGGCGTTGGGCTCGTCATCGTGGCTGAGCTTGCAGTTACAGAACATCTTGGTATCGAGTGCGGTGAGCTCGGTATGGATCTCCAGGCCGATCACGGCCTCCCAATCCTGCAGGACCTCGGAAAGCTCCTTCATTACAGCTCGCCTCCCTTCCCGGCAAAATCGGGCGCGACGGAAAGCGCGGGCGCACCCGTGGCGGCATCGGCAAAGCCGCGCTCCAGGGCGCGGGCAAACGTGAGCAGCTGACGGTCCTTAAAGGCCGGACCAACCAGCTGGGCAGAAACGGGCAGCTGAGTATCCTCGCCCAGGCCCAGCGGCACCGAGATGCCACCGTTACCGCAAATGTTGAGCGAAATGGTGTACAGGTCGGAGAGGTACATCTGCGTGGGGTCGTTGATCTCGCCAAACTTAAAGGCCGTGCGCGGCGAGGCGGGCATGAGGATGGTGTCCACCTTGGCATACGCGGCGTCGTAGTCCTGCGTGATGAGCGTGCGGGCCTTTTGCGCAGCGTAGTAGTACTTGTCGTACACGCCCGAGCTCAGCAGGTAGGCGCCGAGCATCTGACGGCGCTTGGCCTCGGCGCCAAAGCCGTGGGCGCGCGAAAGCGAGTTCTGGTCGGACAGGTTGGCGCAGCCCTCCTCCTGGTAGCCATAGCGGATGCCGTCAAAGCGGGCCAGGTTGGAGAACGCCTCGGCCGGGCCGATGACGTAGTAGGCGGCGATGGCGGCGTCCAGGTGCGGCAGGTCGACCTCGACCAGCTCGGCGCCCTGGTTCTGCAGCTCCTGGGCGGCGCGCTGAACAGCAGCCTTGACCTCGGGCGTCAGGCCCTCGGCCTCCATAAACGCAGGGATGATGCCCACGCGCTTGCCCTCGATGCTGTCGTTGAGGTGCTCGGTAAAGTCGACGGCGCAATCCTGGCTGGTGCAGTCGTACGGATCGTGGCCCGCGCCGGTAAGCGCGTTCATGGCCAGCGCGACATCCTCGACCGTGCGGCCAAAGGGTCCCACCTGGTCGAGCGACGAGCCAAAGGCAACCACGCCGTAACGGCTCACGGCGCCATACGTGGGCTTAAAGCCCACCACGCCGCACAGCGACGCCGGCTGGCGAATGGAGCCGCCGGTATCCGAGCCCAGCGAGAGCGCGACCTCGCCCGCGGCGACGGCGGCAGCGGAGCCGCCCGAGGAGCCGCCGGGCACGCGCTCGGTATCCCAGGGGTTGTTGGTGCGGTGGAACGCCGAGCTCTCGGTGGAGCTGCCAAAGGCAAACTCGTCCATGTTGGCCTTACCCATGGGCAGGCAGCCGGCATCGAGCATGCGCTGGACGCAGGTGGCGGTGTAGACGCTCTGGTAGTTCTCGAGCATGCGGGAAGCGCAGGTGGTGCGCGTGCCCACAAGGTTCATGTTGTCCTTAATGGCCAGCGGCACGCCCGCAAGCGGGGGCAGCGGCTTGCCTGCGGCGCGGTCGGCATCCACGCGTGCGGCGGCCTCGAGCGCCAGCTCGGGCGCCACCTGCAGGAATGCCTGGACCCCGCCCTCGCGCGCCTCGATGGCGGCAAGGGAGGCCTTGGCCACCTCGGTAGCGGTAAAGTCGCCGGCGGCAACACCCGCGGCGATCTGGGCGGCGGTAAGGGAATCGAAGCTTAGCGCCATTACTCGCTCTCCCCCTCTCCCAAAATGGACGGCACGCGGAAGTAGCGGTCGCGCGCGCTAACGGCGTTTTCGAGTGCGACATCGAGCGGCAGGTCGCGCTCGGGCTCGCGCAGGTCATCGCCCATCACGTTGGACAGGCTTCCGATAGGATGGAACGTGGGCTCCACGTCGGGCAAGTCATATTGCAGGACGGGCTCGAGCATCTGGACGGCGTCGTTCATGTAGGACGTCATCTGGGTGAGCTCGTCATCGGTCAGTGCGATCTTTGCGTACTCGGCGATGCCGCGCACGTCTTTCTCGCTGAGTGCCATAGGCGCTCCCTTCCGCATAACAGTTAAACCGCTCTAGTATACAGGGCGGCGCCGGCTTGGAGCAGGCGCTTTACCCAAATGCAGCGAAAACGTAACGAGGGCGGCGGCTGGCAGGCGGCGAGCTGGCGGTTCTGCAGCGAAACCGCACCGTCCATAGCGAAAACCGTCTCGCCCGCAACGAAGACCGTCTCGCCCACAACGAAGACCGCGCCGCCCGAAACGCAAACCATCACAACATTCGACGCTTTTCGCCAAAATCGCGATTTTCATCGAATGTTGTGATGGTTTAGAAGCCCCGACCACCACAAAGGTGCCCGTCCCCTTTGTGGTGGTTCTGAACGATGTCTTATGCCGAGGCCTTGGCCTTGCGGCGCTTGCGGACCGCGTGGATCACGATGTCCAGCAGCAACAGCACAATGGCTACGACCACGATGAGCACGGCAAACTCGCGCTTGCCCCAGTGGCGGCCGGCCAGCGACTTTTGCTCGTCGACGTCCTTCTTGTTGTACTTGGTGCGCACGCAATGCACCAGCAGGCGATGGTCGTTCACGCCGTAGGGCGTGCAGGTGACGAGCGTCACCTTGTCGGCGCCCGGCTCGATGGTCAGCGACTCCATCTCCTCGGGCAGCACGACCTCGGAGTCTACCATCTTATAGGCGAGCGTCTTGTTCATGGTGTGCAGCAGCACCAGGTCGCCGGGCTCCAGCGAATGGATGTCGTCGAACATGCTCAGGTTGCGCATGCCCGAGTGCGCGGTGAGCACGCAATGCGTCGAGGTGCCGCCCACCGGCAGGCTCGTGCCCTCCAGGTGGCCGACGCCCGCCATAAGGACTTCCTCGCTCGTGCCGTGGTAGATGGGCATGCTCACGTCGATGGAGGGGATCTCGACCCAACTCATCATGGGGTCGCGGTCAAAGATGAGCTGCTGAGCGTAGGGCTCGATCTGGTCGGCGGGGAGCTCGGTGGCCTCGCCCGCCAGCTGCTCGTTAAAGGAGCGCGCCTGGAGCAGGATGCGCTCGCGCTCCTCGGCAGACAGTGCGTCCACGGTGCTGGACACGGTGCTGATCTGGTTGAACACGCCCGAGGCTTCGAGCCGGTCCAAGATCCAAGGCCAGGTCATAAGGCCCACGCCAATAAGGATGATGACGATGGTGATGAGCCGGTCAGCCCAGCGCGGCAATCGCTTGCGACGGCGCTTAGGTTTTGGTTGAGGTTTGGGCTGAGGGCTTGAGCCGCCGTTGTCCGCGGCGTTATTGCTCTTCATATGTTTGGCGCCCTGCACCATCGCCAGTCACTCCTCTACAGCTCAGGTTGTCTAAACAAATAATAGCCGATTAGCGAGCTCATGCGCTGCGCAACGCAGCCTGGCAACATTGCGCAGTGCAAGTATGGGCCCGCATTTGAGTTTTCAAAATATCCCGAATCGGCTGGGCGATTCGGGATACAATGGCAATAGAAAACGACGCATCCCGCGTAAGTGTTCGAAAGCGCGGGCGGCCTAGTTTTCTGGTTTTGTTAAATGCCCGGGCCTCTAACCCCGGGCATTCTTATTTGCGCTTGTTGCAGCGCAAATGCCTTCTACCGTCCGCACCGCGCGTGCGCCTACGGACCTTAAACCGAACCTCATACGAGTCAAGAAACGCGATGACGAACGAGCCTACCGCCGCGAGGGCGGCGAGCGCGTTAAGGAATTTCAGCATTTGGGGACCTCCGATCGAGTCGTCGGCCGCCCGCGCACGGAATGCGTCGTAAGGGTATTTTACTGCGAGCACTCGCACTTACAGCTGGTAAACGCAATATTTGCAAACATTTGTTCGCTAATCATACGCTCGATCATACGAGCGACGGCGCCCCGGCTGCGCTGTTCAAAAAGAACGGGGCAAACTCCAGTGCGGAGTCTGCCCCGAAAAGTGAATGGCAAAGCAAGAACGTGGATAGACGAGAAAAGTGTCCGCAAGTCTCATGGCCATCACATCCCACCTGCCAAAGGGATGGGTGAGTGAGCGTTACTCCTGCTCGGACTCCTCAGCCTGCTTACGGCTGCGGATGAGGTGCGCCACGCCGATGCACAGCACCGCGCCACCAGCGATCCAAGTGAAGGTCACGCCGTTAAGACCGGTGAGGGGGAGACCGGAGCCCTGCTTGTTTTTGACAATCAAAGCAGCAGTACCGTTATCCGTGTTGGTCGTGTCAACCTCGACCAAATTGGAACCCTTGGTGCTCGTCTTGACCGTGAGCTTGTTTTCTCCCACGCCCTCTGCTTTGTCGAGGCCAGTGGCTTTGATGGTGAAGGTGAAATCGGGGATGGTGTTGTAGCCGGCGAGCGTATGGGTTTCCTTGACGGTGTAGGTGCCGGCATCGAGGCCCTTGACGTTAATCTCGCCGGAGTCGGTGGTCGTGAACTCATAAGGCTCCTTATCGAGGGAGCCATTATCCTGGACATAAATGCCCTTGGATGTAGTATCGTCGGGATTAGTGGCACAGATGGTGAACCTTACGCCGGCAAGTTTCTTATTCTCATCAGTCGCGTCCTTCTTGACGAGCTTGAGCGCATAGGTGTAGTCGCGCACGGTGTCGGACACAGACTCACCCTTGGTATCGTGGCCAGGGTTGTTGGAGTAGATGAGCTTGACGGCGTTGGAGTTGCCCGTGCCACCGACAACGACATGCTGGGAGTTATTCGGGTCGAGCTTGGCGCTGTACCTGACAACGACCCTTGTGTTCTCGTCAACAGTGACACCGGCCGCCCCGGCGGCAGCCTTAAGATCTTTAAACTTTACGCTCAAGACCGTCTTGTCATTTGAATCGGAATTAGACACGGTCACAGAAGTAGGCTTGATAGGAGTCTCACCAATCACGGCCTTGACAGAGGACTCATCAACAGTCAAACCGGCAGACAGCTCATCGTAGAACTCATAATAGTAGGTGCCGAACGTGTCGACATTGTTTGCAACCGTGCCGGTCAGCCTGTACTGAACGGTCTGACCCATCTGGGAGTCCGCCTTGTCAAACCAATCGACGCCCGTAGCATCGTCCTTGATCTGCTTCGTCACGGTCGGGATGCCCGTCTTCTCGGTAACGCTCACTGCGCCGCCGCCCACGACCGCAAAGATCGGCGAGGTACCGGTCTGCTTCTCTTTCGTCTTGAGCGAGTCGGTATCGGTCATGAACAGGTAGTAGCCGGCGCTCGTAGTGGTGAAAGTGCAACCGGCAGCAAAGGGATTGCCCGTAGCGGTAACACGCTTCTCTACAGCCAAGGCAATCTCGTTAAGGATGCTGCCCTGCGGCAAACTCGTGGTATCAGTGGTATCAGTGATCTTGGAAAGGTAGTCGGCAACATCAGAAGCGGTCGATTTTTTGGTAATTCCAGGGGCGTTATTTTTAACAAGCTCGTCCAGGACCGCATCCCTTGCGTCACCACTCGCCCACTCAACGTTGGACGTAACCTTACCGGACTTTCCGTCCATAACGTCAGCAGTAAAAATCTGATACGCCTTGAACAAAGTGTGGCCATTGCCCGCGGCCTGGTTAATCGTGAGCGAATAGCTGGGGGCGGCACCCTCCGCCGCAAACGCCATGGTCACCGGGGCCATGACGCCGCCGAAGCTCAACGCTGCTGTGAGGCCGGCGGTTACTGCCAGGCGCGCGATGTTCTTGCTCATGCTCATCTTCTTTTCCTCCGTTTTCCGGTTGGTTCTCATTCGATCGGTCATCATCTGTCTGTGTCTTAACATCTACTTCGCTACGTCTCGCCCCGCTCTCTGTGGGGCTGCCAGCTACTCTTTATGGCTGCCACCTCCCCGCTTGACCAGGAGCGCGACCACGATGAGCGCGGCTCCGGCGGCCGCTGCGGCGGCCGCGGCGTACATTGCCATATCGCCAGTCGAGGGCATAAAGCCTCCGGTGGTAATGCTAGGGGGTGTGCCGGTGGGCGTATTGATGAGCGACGCCTCCAGGCTGCCCGTCGACCCGTCCGCGCTGTCGGCGCGCAGGGGCGACTCGGCCGTGATGGTGAGCTTGGGCTTGGCGGCGGCCACCTGGTCGACGTCCAGGCCCTCGGCCTTGACCGTCACGGAGCGCGTGCCCTCAAAGGCGGTGTAGCCCTTGGGCGCCTTGAGCTCGCGGACCTCCAGCTTGCCCGAGTCCACGCCCGAGACGGTCACGCGGCCGTCCTCGCCCGTGGTGACGGTGGCCTTGCCCTCCGCATCCCACATGCCGTCGGCCGCCAGCGTGCGACCACGGTCATCGGCGATGCTCAGGACCGCCCCGGCAAGCGGCTTGTCGCCGTCGCTGCCGCGCTTGGTGAGCGCGAGATCCCAGGTGTAGGCGCACGCGTCGTCGCTCGGCGTGCGGGTGAAGCCCGCGTCGCCGGACTGGTCGGCAAAGGGAGAGCGCGGGTAGCGCAGGTAGACCTCGTTGGGGTTGCCCTTCGCGATGCCGTGGTTGCACGCGCCGTTGAGCGGCGCATTGTACACGGCGACCACGCGGGCGCCCGCGGTGAAGGCGTCGGCCCCGCCGAGCGCGGCGATCAGGTCGCCGGTGCGCACGGTGAAGGTCTTACCGTCGACCGAGACCTTGCACTGTGCCGTGATGTCGGTCCAGCCCTGCGCGGGCTTGGTGCCGGCGCGGCCGTCCTTGCCGGTCGAGACGGCATCGAACCCACCGTCCGCACCCGCCGCCACGTACACGCGCACGCTCGCGGCCACCTTGGAGGGGTCGAGTCCCGCGCTCATGGTGTCGACGAACTGCACCGCGTAGGTGTCGTAGGCGGCAAGGCCTGCCGGGACCGTGGCAGAGAGGCGCCAGTACAGGTCGTCGCCGACCGTGGCGTCGGCGGCCTTCTGCCAGGCGACGGCACTGTCCTCCAGCACATGCTTGGACACCTTGGGGGTCGCGGCCTTGGGCTTGACGGTGACGGCGCTGCCGCCGACCAGTGCCATGATCGGCGCGGTGCCGGCCTCGTTCTGGGCGATGGCGTCGTCGTCGGCGACGATGAGCCAGTAGCCACAGGGCAGCTCGGCCGTCGTGCCCGCATTAAGGGCCACGGACTTGGCGCCAGAGCTCTGGAGGGAACGAGCGAGCTGTGCGCTCAGCGCGCTCGTAAGGTGGGAATCGGTGTTGAGCCACTCGGCAGCTTCCTGCGCGGTGGTCTGGGAATTGGGCATGCCGGCGCTGCGCAGCACGGGCAGTGCGGCGTCGCGCACGGCGTCGCTTGCCCAGGCGAGGTCGGTGGCGATCTTGGCGTCGCTGTCGCCGTCGACGACGTTGGCGCTAAAGATCTGGTAGGCGTCGTAGCTGCGCGCCACGGTGCCGCTCACCGTGATGGAACCGGTCGAGGTCGGCACGGCCTGCGCGGATGCGGGGAACACAACCGCGCAGGTGCCGATCAGGAGGGCAAGCAGTGCAAACAAGATCGGGAAGGAGCAAACTTTCTTATTCACGATGCTCACCTCCCTTCGCATTCGCCTTGCGACGAATGTGCATCCAGGCCGCAGCAGCGCAAAGCACCGCCGCGCCGGCAAGGTACGTCAGAGTGACGCCCGACATACCAGAAAGGGGCAAAGAGGTGGAGTAGGTGTTGATGAAGGTGGGGGTGGACTTGGGCTTGGTAGTATCGGATCCATCGTTGTAATTCACGGGAGTCTGCTTGCCTTCGTCGATGGCATTACCGTCAGCATCCTTGATCTGGGTGTAGGTCACCTTCGTGGCAGTGATCTTGCCATCTTTCTGATCCGTCATCGTGACATCAAATCGATAGACCGACTGATCGAACTTGTAATGCGGATAGGTCGTGCTTTCGCCTGCTCGCGCACATAATACGTGAAGGTCTTAGATCCATTTTCAAGGTCCTTGAGCAGATAGTCCTTCGTCACGAATTCGACCGGCGCAGTCTTGTTTTCGTCGGGTGTAGCTTTCGACGGATCGACTGTTCCCGTTTCCGGATTGGTGAAGTTCTCGTCGTTCGCAAGTTCAAACTTGAACTTCTTCAGCTCGCCGCCGACGACCTTCTTGGTCACCTGAGGTGTCCAAGAGCCCTTGGGTGCGTATTTATTTGTAAAGGTCTTTTCGGTCGTGAGATTAATGGACACATTACTGCCATCGGACTGGACGGCCGCCATCGAGCTCCCTTTGGTAGGATCAGTGACATTAGTGACCTTTGCTTCATTAACCGAGTAGTAGGTGTATGTAATGCCCAGCACACTCTGTTCCTTGAGCTTCGTTGTTTTAAACTCAATCTTGTAGATAGTCTGGTCGTAAGTCACACCAGGAACGGGCTTGTCACCGGGATCCATGTTACCGGGATCCTCAACTAGGTAGTAGACGATCACTCCATCGGAGTAGACCCTGCCCAAATCAAAGAAAAAGTTACCGCCAGCGTCGTTCTTGACCCCATTGCCAACTTTTGTGCAGCCATTGAGTTGCAGCTTGTGATCGGCAAACGAGGGATCCTGCTTTTTTGTACCCTGTTTGAGCAGCTGGAACTTGAACTCTCCGTCTTTAAGCGCACGACCCGTTAGCGCCTTAGTGCCGTTGAGCTTCATCTTGGGGTACACGTTCACCTGCGTGGTGGAGCCAGCGATTACGTCGCCGTTGGTCATGATGCCGCCACCGTGAATGTTGGATCTGTTGCCCGTGATGAAGAGGGACGCAGCCGCGGTAGCAGCATCCATATCTTCCTGAATCGGCTCAGATTTAAGGCCAATCATGTACTTAGCTTGGGCGCCCTCGTACTTACCGATAGACGTTGGCGCATCGTCGATCGTGCCCGACCAGTTGGCGGCTCCGCCACCAAGCATCTGACCCGTTACGGCTGCGATGTAGTCTGTATTTCCCGACTGATGGATTAGGAAAAGGTCCTTGTGACCCCCATTCTTGAAGTTTTCAGTGATCTCTCCGACAGTGCCCTCGGTACCTTTATCCCGATCCTCGCTCTTGCCGCCAGTACCACCCGATAGATTCCTGCCGTTTTCATCGCGGTTTCCGAAAATTGCGATGCCATTGGTATCGGTAATGGCAGTCTTACCAGTCGGGCAGGCGGCAAAGCCGCCGCCATAGCCCTCGGCCGAATTGTTAGTAATCAGCGCGTTGTAAATCTTGAGGCTCGCTGAATCTACGTTTTCGCCACTGTTGCCACCCTGGACGAACACGCCGCCGCCACCCCAGTCGTTGGTGGTATTGGTCGTATTGTTAGTGATGTAGGCTTTCTTGCCGCTCACATTAAATTCGCCAACTGTAGGCGCAGCGATACGGATGCCGCCACCCTCTGAGTTTTGCGCCACATTGCTGGCGATGATTCCACCAGAAAACGTAAACCCGGAAAGAGCTCGATTCCAAGCGCCAGCATAAACGCCGCCGCCAGCCTCGGCAGAGTAGTTACCGGTAATGTAACCACCGTTAATTGTGAGACTGCCGCCATTGAAAGCAGCAATGCCGCCACCACCATGGCAACCGTTACCTTTGTGTCCTTCATCGATATAGTACTGATATTTGTTGTTAGTAATGTAACCATTCGTAATGGTCACCATAGAGCCCTCAGCACAAATTCCCGCGCCATAACCGTTTTGATAATTATTTGTACCGTTGCCGGAGATAATACCGTCAACCATGTATACCGTAGAATTTCGGGCATAAACGCCGCCGCCACTGGGGGCATAGTTACCAGCGATTACGCCGCCAGAAATCTCCAGGGTTGAGCCCTCTACATGAATTCCAGCACCAGCACCACTGCTGCCCATAGAAGCACCACAAACGTATCCGCCACTCATGTTGACGGTAGAGCCGTTATCGGCATAAATCAGGTTGCCAACATTTGCGTCGTGATTCGTGGTCAGCACGCCGCTTTGAAGGTTAAACGTACCGCCACAGACGTTGATGAGCTTCATCGTAGAGTGAGCAGTGGTGCCCACGATGGCGCCATTGATGGCAACCTCGTGCTTGAAAAGGGTCTCGGTAGTAGCAATGTCACTCGAAGTCGACTCAGTCACGTAGTAAGTGAGCTTACTGGGCGTTGTGCCGTCGTAATCGAGCTTAGCAAGGTTGCCGTTTTTGTCGCCACCCTGCTCGAACTTGTTATCAGCCGCCTGCTGCAGATCCTCAATCGTGAGCGTCGCACCCTCGGGCACATTGAACATGGACATGTTGGACGACTTGCCAGGCTCCACGCCCGAGTGTTTGATCTTATGGCCGTTGAGGTCGATGGTGGTTTCACCCTGGCCAAGCGTAATGTCGCTTGCATACTCAATATCGAGATTCAAGCGATATTTGCCGGCCTTTTTATCAGTTTGAAGGTAGTGAGATAGGTCGTCTGCAGAATTAATCAGCGTATATTCGGTCGCATCCTCCGCAACAGGTGGAATTGCGCCTTCATTGCTAGCGTCATCCGCGGTCTGCTCGGCATCCTCGTCCTGCGAGTCTTCCTCGGACAGCCCCTCAGACTGGACATCATCTCCAGTCTCGCCACCCTCTGCGTCGTCACTATTCTGGTTCTCGGTATCCCCGTTGTTGGTGTTGTCTACATCAGTAGACTCAGTTGAGGAACCCCCCCATCACAGTTTCCTCGGCAAAATCTGTCTGGGCATCGTTGGCGATGGCCTGCGAGATCGGAGGCATGACGAGCGACAGTACCAGGCTCAACACGGAGGCTCCGCACAAAACGCCTGCCAGTACGCGGCGCGTCGCTTTTTTACTCTGCTTAGTTTTTTCTGAATTCGCTTTCATCGATGTCTCCTCCCCAAGAGACCGCGATCTTGCTCTTTCACTATCAAACGTATCTGCGCAATCTGTAATTGCGCACGCTTATAGTACATATTGTAACGATTGTTTGAACATCTAGGCAAAAATACCGATAGTTTTGTAGCGAATTCTCAATTCTCTTGACATTTGCTCGGATTTGCTTTCGTTTATTCGATATTTAGTTTTTATTTCTGCTGGTAATTTAGTTGCCTATCATTTTTTAATAGCATTTTATTTATTTGCACAACATTTTGCTCAAGAGTAAACATCCTGTGAACGGTTGAAAATCGACCGTGAGCGGTAGGTCATTTACCGGGAAGAATAGACTACCAAATTGATGGGAATATCTTTAACTCATCGGTGGTTAGAAGCGTAATGTTCAGACAACGTTATTTGGGTTTTCGCGCAGATTTTAGGCATCAATTCGCCCAAATCGCCTGAGGCCACCACAAAGGTGCCTGCCCCCTTTGCGGTGGTTCTCCCCCGGCGCTACAACAGATGCTCCTCGATAAAGATCGCGATGCCGTCTTTGTCGTTGCTGGCGGTTACAAAATCGGCGGCGGCGCGGGTGGCATCGCTGCCGTTTGCCATGGCCACGCCCACGCCGGCGTCGGCCACCATGCAGGTGTCGTTATCGGCATCGCCAAACACGCAGATGTCCTGGAGCTCCATGTCGTTGAGCTCCGCCACGCGCACAAGGCCGCGCGTCTTGGACACGCGCGGATCCATGAACTCGTAGAGCCGCTGCGTGGTTTGCAGAGCCGCCGCCTTAACAGTGTCATCGGCAAACGTCGACGCCCGCTCAATCACCCGCGGCATTACCTCGGGCGCCATGGTAAACATCACCTTGGGCTGCGGCTCGCGCAAAAACTCGGCAAAATCGACCACCTGGTAGGGCACGCCGTCGACGCGCGACAGGTGCTCGACGCACGCGTTGCTCTCGGGCACGTAGAACACGCCGTCTCGGGGGCAGACGGGCGTTGCCGGCAGGCCTGCCATGTGTTTGCAGATGCGCGCGATGGTCTTGCCCGGCAGCGGATAGCTCAGCTCGTTGATATCGTGCGCGCGGTCGATGACCTCGGCGCCACCGCAGCCCACGAGCACGAACACCAGGCCTTCGATGCCCCAGAGCTCGTACATGGCCTCGGTCGCGTGGGCGTCGCGCCCGGTGCACAGGCCAAAGAGCACGCCGCGCTCGCGCAGTGCGCGGATCGCCGCCACGGTGCGCGGTGACACCGTGTGCTGGCTCGTGAGCAGCGTGCCGTCGATATCGCAGAACACGGCTTTGATGTGGCTGAAGGTGGTGTCCATGGGAGCCTTTCTGGGTTGTGCGGCGGTGTGGGGTGTATTCGTGAACGGCGTACATGGTATACCAAGGCGCGGGCCGTTGGGACCCGATCGTCACAAAGGTGCCTGCCCCCTTTGTGGTGGCCGAACCCGAAGGGTGGCCTGGCCCGAGACGCAATGCATCACAACATTCGACGTTTTTCGGCAAAATCGCGATTTTCGCTGAATGTTGTGATGGTTTTTATTGCTTTGCAGCACGATCAAAATGCCGGCGTCCAAACAGCAGCAACGCCGCGGGGACTGCCGTCACGACCATGCCCGCTCCGATGAGCGTCTGCTGCATGCCAAACGTCGCCGCCAGCCATGGAGCAATTGCCAGCGGGGCCACGCCAGCGAACATGTTGCCAAAGCCCATGACCGAGTTGATGCGACCGAGCTGCTCGAGCGGGGCCGTCGTTTGCACGATCGTGTTGTGGAGCGGATTGACGACACCCCAGGCCACGCCCAGGGCAATCTGGCCGACAAGGGCTACGCCCACGTACGGCGTTCCCACGTAGAGCAGGCTTCCCAGACCCACGGACATGAGCGCCACGAGCAGCGTCTTAAGGTTGACCAGGTGCGGCGGCAAGCGGAACGCGGCCACGGCGCCCAGCACCGCGCCCACACCGCTGGCCGACGAGAGCCAGCCCATCCATTCGACACCGACGCGCAGAACATCGCGGTAGAAGAACGACTCAAGCGGGTCAAAGGCGCCATAGCCAAAGTTCGAAAGAAAGATAATGCAAAACAGTAGGGCGAGGACGCTGTTGGTAAAGACCGTCTTGATGCTGGTCACGAAGGTGACGCGGGTGGATTTACTGGAGTCGGAGCTTTGACTGGCAGTACTTGTCGTTGTGCTGCTATCCGCGGGAATACTTTCGCGCGCGGCGACGCGACCTGCTTGCGGCCTAAAGCCCCAACCGGCAATATGCGCCAGCACGGTAAAGAGCATCATGAGCACGAACACCGCACACGACGATGCTGCCGCTGCGGCAAAGCCGCCCAGCGTGGGGCCAACGATGATACTCACGTTTGAAAACATGGCGATGGCGGAGTTGATGCCTTTAAGCTCGACAGGATCGTCGGTGAGGTAGGCTGGATAGGATGTGGCGATGGGCTGGGCGAACCCCATCACAAAGCCCAGGAGCACCGCGCCGAGCAAGACGATGCCGGTCGCGCTGCCAAAAACGAGAATCGCCGCGCCGGTTGCCAGCGTGCCCACGATGCTCAACAAGAAATGCCGGCGCGGGCCCCAGGCGTCAAGCGCCGCGCCACCCGCAAAGGATCCCAAGATCACAAATACGTTCATAAAAAGGACGGCTAGCGATGTCGCCACGACCGAGGCATCGTCTGCATAGGTGAGCGTTCCGATGACGCCGATAAAGTAGCTGGTCTGAAAACCGATGTAGATAAGAAAGCGCATCGCCACCAGGCGCTTGGCCTGCATGGACAGCGATGATTGAGGCTTTGAGAAAAGAGGGGCGAGCATGGAGACTCCTTGTTTCATACGAATGCGGACGGCGGGCATTCGCCACCGTCTGTCAAATCAATCTATCCGCATGAAACATTAAGGACGCATCAAGCCCCTTCTCTCCGTTTTTCGCCCGTCATGAACTACTTGGTAGATTGTAAGGCATGTCCCAAACATCTACTAAAGCAAAATCCACCACAAAGGTGCCTGGCCCCTTTGTGGTGGAAATGACGTTTGCCCAGATAAAACCTGCCAAAATAAACCTGTCCCTTTTTGGCAGGTTTTAGGCCAGATGGTCTTGGATCAGATCGCAGATGGCCCGGGCGTCGTTGATGTTGATGGCTCGGGTCGCAAAGCCGGCGTCGAAGGCCTGGCGTGCCAGGGCCTCGTTGCAGGCGAGGGCCAGCGTGTGACCGTCGACCAGGTCGAGCGAGCTCTTGCCGCGCAGACGGTCGACACCGGATCGCGCGACGACGATGTTATCGAAGCCCTCGGTCTTGTAGCCCTCGATGATCACCACGTCGACATCGTTGTAGCGCGACAGCAGCTCGCGCGCAGGCATCTCGTCCTCCTCGCGCGTGTCGGCGTACTCCGCCCAGCGCGTGGCGCAGATGAGGCCCACGTGCTTGGATCCGGCCTGGTGATGGCGCCAGGTATCCTTAGCGGGTACATCGATATCAAAGCCGTGATGCCCATGATGCTTGAGCGAACCCACGCGCAGGCCGCGGCGGGTGAGCTCGGCGATAACCTTCTCGACAAGTGTGGTCTTGCCCGAGTTTTGGTAGCCGATAAACGCGATCGCGGGGACGGCCGGTGCCGGAGCTGCGGGCGCGACGGCGACGGGTGCGCTCGCGGGCGCGGCACCGTCAGCGGCCACGGCCTCAACAGCAGCGGCCTGGCGTTCGGCACGATCCCATATGCCCGAGCGGCCGCCCTCCTTGTGCAGCAGGCGCACGTCGACGATCTCCATGCCGCGATCGACCGCCTTGCACATGTCGTAGATGGTCAGACACGCGGCACTCGCGCCGGTCAGGGCCTCCATCTCGATACCCGTCTTGCCCGTCACGCCGGCCGTGACCAGCACGTGAAAGCCAACCTGCCCGTCCGCGCGCGCCGGCGCCCAGCCCTCGGGCACGTCCTCGGCCGGCGTCCCCGCCGCAGCGATGGGCGCAATGTCGCACTTGCTCTTGGTAATGAGCAACGGATGGCACATGGGGATGATGTCGCTCGTGCGCTTGATGGCCATGATGCCCGCCACGCGCGCGCAGGCAAGCACGTCGCCTTTTTTGGCGCGGTCCTGCAACACCATGGCCTGCGTCTCGGGATGCATGAGGATGGTGCCCTCGGCGATGGCAATGCGATGGGTCTCGGCCTTGTCGGACACGTCGACCATACGTACCTCGCCCTTGGCGTCCACGTGCGTCAGCTCGTCGCGACGGGCGTCGCGGGCGGACTCAGTGGCAGCACCGGCAGTCGGCTGCGCGGACGCGTCGGCGTTGCCAGCATTAGCCGCGACTGAGGCTTTGTGGGCAGACATCGCGGCCCTGCGAGCGGCCTTGGTGGCATCGGCGTACCTGCTCTTGGCCATATGATCATCCTCCGATTTGGGACATAAATCGTTGCGTGCCCTCAATTATCGCGTGTTCCTGCGGTTTGTGGGCCACAGCATCGCGCCAAATCGAAAGTACCTGCATATCATCACCACGGCGCAGCGCCTCACGCACCGAATACTCGGCATCGCTGAACAGGCACGGACGCACGTTGCCATCGGCCGTCAGGCGCAGACGGTTGCAATTCGCACAAAAATGGTTGGACATGGCGCTAATGAAGCCAACCGTTCCCGCCGCGCCCGGAAAGTGCCAATAGCGCGCAGGGCCCGCGCCGGCAGGAGCGTCGTTGATGTCGAGCGGCTCGAGCTCGCCCAGTCCCGTCGCGGCGACCCCGGCATTGATGCGCGCCCGCAGCTCGTCGCTCGGCACGGTATCGCTCGCGTCCCACAGCTCGGGATTGAGCGCGGGCGCATGCGGGTCCACAGCGCAATGCGAGCTCGTGCGCTCGTCGCCAATGGGCATGTATTCGATAAAACGCAGGTGGATGGGGCGGTCGACGGTCAGCCGTGCGAGGGCCGCCACATCCTGGTTGAGCCGTCGCACAACAACGCAGTTGACCTTAACGGGCTCAAAGCCCCAAGCCAGCGCCGCGTCAATGCCGGCCATGGTCTGCTCGAGTCGGCCCAGGCGCGTGATCTTTCCAAACAGCGTAGGGTCGAGTGTATCGAGCGAAATGTTGACGCGGTTAAGTCCTGCGTCTTTGAGCTGTGGCGCCAGCTTGGGCAGCAGGGCGCCGTTGGTGGTAAGCGAGATGTCCTCGATCTGCGGAATCGCGCGGATGTCACGAATGAGCGGGATGATACGGCGGCTGACCAGCGGCTCGCCACCCGTCAGGCGTACGCGGCGAATGCCCTCCCCCGCCACCAAGCGCACAAAGCGGGCGATCTCCTCGGCGCTGAGCAGCTCGTCGTGCGCGCGGGGTGCCACGCCATCGACCGGCATGCAGTAAATGCAGCGGAAATTGCACTTGTCGGTAACGGCAATGCGCAGGTAGTTGATATCGCGGCCAAAGCCGTCATGTTGCACGTGCCCGTCCACGCGGCCCTCCCCTCACGCGGCGTTTTATTCTTCGGAAAACATAATACCTCACGAGAGAATCATGCCGACACCCGTACGACAGGACAGGCCGCTTCGAGCAAAACGGACTTCCCAAGCCCATCCTCAGCGCAAACCATCACAACATTCGATGCTTTTCCCATTTTTGGCAAAAAACGTCGAATGTTGTGATGGTTTGTCTGCCCACGGCACCCCGTAGAAGGACCAAAGCGCCCCTAAAGACCGCCGTCCCAGTGCCGAATCACGAATTCTCGCAGGTCGTTCTGACGTTTCTGGAACGTTTCGCTTCGGTCGCACTTGAGACCCATAGCGAGCGCGATGGCATTCATCGCCCGATGCAATTGCAGTTGATGGGCAAACTGAGTCCCGGTGAGGACGATCATCCTAAAGCCCAGCGCGCTCAGCACGGTCATACGCTCCGCATCCGACGCGCTGCGCTGCTTATCAAGATGGTCCGAGCCGTTGTATTCAATCCCCGTACCGTTTGCAGGCGCATATACGTCGATCTCGAAATACCCGGCCTTTGCGAGATACTTGAACTCGTTGGGAACATCGACCCGATGGTTGAGCTCGATCTTGGCGTATCCCAGCCCGCCCTGGGAACGTTTTGCTACGACCATGATTGCGGTGGCCGTCTCCATGGGCGACCGCGCGCCATCGTGCACGCGCCTGAGCACGGCGGCCGCGCGTATAGCCCCCTGACGAGATCGGTTCTCATTGCAATAAGCAATCAAGTCGGCAACGGTATACCTCTGCCCCATCTCGATATAATCGTCTGTCGACAGATGATTCAAATGGTATCGGGCGCAGATTTCGTAGCCATATTCCAGCTGCTCGGGCTCACTCATCCACGAACCCGCTTGGACAAAGCACATGGCCTCATCAACCACTAGAAGGCCCTCTGCCACCTCGATAAGATGGCCTGGAGGTACCGGCGCTCCAAACACGTGGCACCTAAATCCAGCCGGCGTCGAGCGCTCAAAATCGAAGTTGACGAGCGTATCGATATGATCGAGCTCTTCTCGTGGAATACCAAGAGAAACCAGATGGTCGGCAACGATCCCAACCGCCGTTGAAGCCCTCAGCCCCTTGGCATCGAGTCCCAATTTGGGCAGGCTCGCGGTCGGTTCCGCCTCGTTAGCAAGCGAGTCCTCATCGTATAGACTGCTTGCTCGCGAGAGCGACTCGGACGGGCGCGCCACGTTGTGGTACAGCCAGGCAGTCTTATGGGACAGGACGATCGGCAGGTCCATGAGCCCTCCAATGGAGTCGGATAACCAACCTTATTCCCCTGCTCACGGGTCCGCACACCTTCGTGCGCAAGAAAGCGATTCCACCCGTTCGAGTGGCAGAAAAACCATCACAACATTCGATGCTTTTCCCGATTTTGGCAAAAAACGGCGAATGTTGTGATGGTTTGAGGCGAGGGGCACGGAGGGATCAAAGCATCGTGCTCGAACGGGTTAATCCAGCTCTTTTAAGCCATGCGCCAGCTGCCAGTACTCGCCGTGCTGGGCGAGCAGCTCTTCGTGCGTGCCGCGCTCGATGATGCGGCCGCGTTCGAGGACCATGATGGCGTCGGCATCGCGGACAGTGGACAGGCGGTGCGCGATCATAAACGTGGTGCGACCGCGCATGATGCGGTCCATACCGCGCTCGATGAGCTTTTCGGTACGCGTGTCGATGGAACTCGTGGCCTCGTCCAGGATGAGCACCGGCGGATCGGCGACGGCCACGCGCGCGATGGCGAGCAGCTGACGCTGACCCTGCGACAGGTTGGCGCCGTCGGCCGTGACCGGTGTGTCGTAGCCCCGCGGCAGGCGGCGGATAAACGAATCCGCGCAGGCGGCCTCGGCAGCGGCGCGCACTTCCTCGTCGGTCGCGTCGAGCTTGCCAAAGCGGATGTTCTGCGCAATGGTGCCGCTAAACAGGTGCGTGTCCTGCAGCACAATGCCGAGCGACCCGCGCAGGCTGGCCTTGGCAATGTGCTTAACGTCGATGCCGTCGTACGTGATCTCGCCGTCATCGACCTCGTAGAAGCGGTTGATGAGATTGGTAATGGTCGTCTTTCCGGCGCCCGTCGAGCCCACAAACGCGATCTTTTGCCCCGGCTTGGCAAACAGGTTGAGGTCCGTGAGCACGCGGGTGCCCGGCACGTAGGAAAAATCCACGGCATGGAAGCGCACGTCTCCGGCACTGTCTCTTATACACATCTCCGAGCCCACGAGACACTGAGCGATCTCG
>URNM01000020.1 GCA_900549185.1 uncultured Collinsella sp.
CGAGATCGCTCAGTGTCTCGTGGGCTCGGAGATGTGTATAAGAGACAGGGGTATAAATGGTAGAAATAGATACGCCATGCGGCTTGACATTCCGTTCCAATGTGTGCAAGCAGACAAAATGGCAAGTGTCAACGACGAAATCTACCATTTCTACCCCGTCCCCAAATGGCAGAAGTAAGGAGTGCCGAGTATGGCCGAGAAAACGATTGATATCGCGTCGCCGATCCTGTCGCGCAACGAGCGCCTGGCAGATCAGCTGCGTGAGCGATTTAAAGAGACAAACACCTATGTGATCAATGTGCTGTCGAGCCCCGGTTCGGGCAAGACCACCACGATTTTGGGCACCAACGAGCGCCTGCGCGACAAGGCGGGCCTGCGTTGCGCCGTCATCGAGGGCGATATCGCCTCGGACGTCGACGCCATCACCATGAAGGAAGCCGGCATGCCCGCCATCCAGATCAACACGGGCGGCCTGTGCCACCTCGAGGGCAACATGATCATGGAGGCCATTGACGCGTTCGACCAGGCTGTGGGTCTGGAAAACATTGACGTCATCTTTATCGAAAACGTGGGCAATTTGGTCTGCCCGGTCGACTTTGACCTGGGCGAGAACCTGTCCATCATGATCCTCTCGGTGCCCGAGGGCGACGACAAGCCCATCAAGTACCCGGGTATCTTCCAACACGCCGGCGCGCAGCTGCTCAATAAGGTCGACGTGGCCCCGGCTTTCGATTTTGACATGGATAGGTATACTAAGACACTCGATGACCTCAATCCGCAGGCGCCGCGGTTTGCCGTGAGCGCGCGCAAGGGTGAGGGCATGGATGCCTGGTGCGATTGGCTCATCGGGCAGATTGAGCAAGCAAGGGCGTAAGTCGGCCGCCATACGGGCGGGCGTAGCCGCAGAGATACGAGATAGGAGCCTCTTTTGAAGCTCATCATCGCCGAGAAAAACGACGCTGCGCGTCAAATCGCCGAGCGGCTGTCCACGGGTAAGCCTAAAAAGGACAAGGTGTACAACACCGCCATCTACCGTTTTGAGTGGAAGGGCGAGGAGTGCGTGACGATCGGTCTTGCCGGTCACATCCTTGCGCCCGATTTTTGCGACAGCGTGCTGTTCGATAAAAAGCTGGGCTGGTATTCGGTCACCGAGGACGGCGAGATGCTGCCGGCCGACATACCCGATGGCCTGGCGCGTCCGCCCTACGACACCAAGCGCAAGCCGTTCCTTGCCGACGGCATCTCAATCAAGGGCTGGAAGCTCGAGAGCCTGCCGTATCTCACCTGGGCGCCCGTCATTAAGTTGCCGGCCGAGAAAGAGCTCATTCGCTCGCTCAAGAACCTTGCCAAGAAGTCCGACAGCGTCATCATCGCTACGGACTTCGATCGCGAGGGCGAGCTGATCGGTTCGGACGCCCTCAACAAGGTGCGCGAGGTTGCGCCCGACCTGCCGGTCGCCCGCGCCCAGTATTCTTCGTTTACCAAGGCCGAGATCACGCACGCCTTCGATAATCTCGTCACGCTCGACCAGAATCTGGCCGACGCCGGCGAGAGCCGTCAGCACATCGACCTTATCTGGGGCGCGGTGCTCACGCGCTATCTGACGCTCGCCAAGTTCGGTGGCTTTGGTAACGTGCGCTCTGCCGGCCGCGTGCAGACGCCGACGCTCGCCCTGGTGGTTGAGCGCGAGCGCGAGCGCATGGCGTTTGTGCCCGAGGACTATTGGCAGATTCGCGGCATGGGTGCCGCGCAGGGCGCTGCCGAGGACGACCGCTTTAAGATCGCGCACAAGACGGCGCGTTTTACCGACAAGGATGCTGCCGAGACGGCGTACGGCCATGTCGACGGCGTCGCGACGGCGACCGTTGCCGCGGTGACCAAGCGCTCGCGCAAGCAACAGCCGCCCACGCCGTTTGCGACCACCTCGCTGCAGGCTGCCGCCGCGGCCGAGGGTATCTCGCCTGCGCGTACGATGCGCATCGCCGAGTCCCTCTACATGGCCGGTCTCATCAGCTACCCGCGTGTCGACAATACCGTGTACCCTGCGACGCTCGATCTGGGCGCCGTGGTGAGCGACCTGGCAAAGATCAACCCGGCGCTGGCGCCCGTGTGCAAAAAGGTGCTCGCCGGTCCCATGAAGCCCACGCGCGGCAAGGTCGAGACCACCGACCACCCGCCTATCTATCCCACGGGCGAGGGCGATCCGTCCACGCTCGATGGCGGTCAGCGCAAGCTCTACGATCTCATCGCCCGTCGCTTCCTGGCAACGCTTATGGGTCCCGCGACCATCGAGAACACCAAGCTCGAGCTCGACGTCAACGGCGAGCCGTTCGTGGCCTCGGGCGACGTGCTCGTGACCCCTGGCTTCCGCGAGGCCTATCCGTACGGCCTTAAGCGCGACGAGCAGATGCCGCCGCTGGAGCAGGGCGATACGGTCGACGTGTTCGACATTAAGCTCGAGGCCAAGCAGACCGAGCCGCCCGCGCGCTATAGCCAGGGCAAGCTCGTTCAGGAGATGGAAAAGCGCGGCCTGGGTACCAAGTCCACGCGCGCGAGCATCATCGAGCGTCTGTACGCCGTGCGCTATCTCAAAAATGATCCCGTTGAGCCGAGCCAGCTAGGCATCGCCATCATCGACGCGCTGACGCAGTTTGCCCCGCGCATCACGAGCCCCGATATGACCAGCGAGCTCGATGGCGATATGACCCGTGTGGAGCGCGGCGAGGATACCGAAGAGCATGTCGTGACGCACTCGCGCGCGCTGCTGGCTGGCGTGCTCGACGAGCTGCTCAAGCACACACAGGAGCTGGGCGACGCCATCAGCGACGCCGTCACGGCCGATGCGCGCGTGGGCGCCTGCCCCAAGTGCGGCAAGGACCTGGTTATGAAGACGAGCGCCAAGACCCGCGGCAGCTTTATCGGCTGCATGGGCTGGCCCGACTGCGACGTGACCTATCCGGTGCCGAGCGGCGTCAAGGTCAGCCCGCTCGAGGGTGAGGCGGCCGTGTGCCCCGAGTGCGGCGCGCCGCGCATTAAGTGCCAGCCGTTCCGCCAGAAGGCCTTCGAGATTTGCGTGAACCCCACGTGCCCCACCAACTACGAGCCCGACCTTAAGGTGGGCGAGTGCAAGGTGTGCGCCGAGGCGGGACGCCATGGCGACCTAATCGCGCACAAGAGCGAAAAGAGCGGCAAGCGCTTTATCCGCTGCACCAACTACGACGACTGCGGCGTGAGCTATCCACTGCCGGCGCGCGGTAAGCTCGAGGCGACGGGCGAGACCTGCCCCGAGTGCGGCGCCCCCATCGTGGTGGTCAACACGGCGCGCGGCCCGTGGCGTATCTGCGTGAACATGGATTGCCCGACCAAGGAGAAGAAACCCGCCCGCGGCCGCAAGACTGCGACCAAGGCGAGCACGGCGAAGAAGACCGCGGCAGCCAAGAAGACCACTAAAAAGACGACGGCCAAAAAGACGACGGCCAAGAAGTCGACTACCAAAAAGACCGCTGCCGACAAGTAACCGAGCACATATAGACACGGCGGGGCCGGGCGCTCAAATGCAAATGCGCGCCCGGCCCCACTTCTAAGTTGCGGTGAAATAGGGACTGTTTTTGCTGGCAAAAGGCCTAATTGATCCCTATTTCACCACAAGTTTTGATCAGTTGTTGGGATTACTTCACCTCGACGGGTGCGGCGCCGGGGTAGCGGTCCTCAAAGTCCAGACGGTATTTGTTGTCGTTGGTGCCCGCTACGTTGTCGCGCGCCAGCGGCGCCACGATCTCGTCCTTGTGGTTGGCGGGGCTGGAGTACTCAAGGCTGATCTCCCAAGCGTCGCAAATGACGTCGATGCGATTCTCCAGGTCGTCATAGAGCGTGATGATATCTTTCCACGAGCCGTAATTCTGCGAGTCGATGGGAACGTTCAGGTCCTCGACCTCGTCCTTCAGGTCGTCGATCTGATCCTCGAGCGACTCGGCGGCATCGCTGGCAGATTGGCGCGAGCTGCGGTCATCCTTGAGATAGTACGTGTTAAACGTGGTGGCGCAGTCGCGAACCTGCTGATCAAGATCGGAGAGCCTGCTGTAGTAGGAGCTCAGCTGGTCGTAGACGTTCTGCTCGCTGATGGTGGCGGCATCGTGGACGTCATCGTCATCATCATCGTCAAGCTTGTTGGGGTCGCCCTTGACGGACGCATCGTCGTTATCGTGGTCGATCTTGACCTTCTCGATCGTCGTGCCCTTGGTATCATCGGCGCCCTTGTCGAAAGGCTTGATCATAAAGAACACGACGAGCGCGATAATCACGACGACCAGCACGGCGATGATGCCGATAAACAGAGCGTTGTTGTTCTTGGGAGCAGCGGGGGCGCTGGCCTGCGGAGCGGCGGTCGGTATGGGCTGCTGCGGCGCGGAGCCGGCTGGCGCCGCCCATTGCTGCGTCGTGCCGACTTCGGGCTGGGGGGCGGGCACGGGCTGATGGGCGGACTGTACGGTCACGTCTGCCGGTTGGGGCTGAGTCGCCGCGGGCTGCTGCGTAGACTGAACCGTGGTCGCGGCGGTGTCGAAGGCGGCATCGGACGCGGCGGCATGTTCGGCTGCCTGCGCATTCTCTTGCGACTGAGAGGCCTGGCCATCATCGGTTACCGGCGTTCCGCAGCTGGTGCAAAAACGCTCGTCGTCATTCAGAAGCTTGCCGCAATGGGTACAAAACCGGGGCATGATGGTTCCTTCCATTCGATGTGTTGGCTAGATTATAAGGTGGTTCAGGTGCGGTTGGGCCGCGCCGACCCAACTGGTTATGTGAGGATGATCATGTCGCGCAAGCCCTGTCGCATGCGTCACAATGAGTGCGGCGTGCCGGGTGTCCGGCGCGGCCGTTTATCGACGGCTCGGTAGAATGCGATGGTGGGGAGTGAGCCTGTGTACTGCGGCGAGCAAGGTCGGGGTGGCGGCGAAAACGTGGAGGCGTTCCGGATCCCGCCGGGGGATGCACCCCTCACTGCGCGCGATTGCTCGCGTCGAGTGTTTTGTGCCGGGATGTTGACCGGAGCGCTTGCCTCGGTGATGAGTCTCGGCGGTTGTGCCGCGCGCCGCAACGAGGCTGAGGGCTCCGCTGTCCCTGCCAAACAAAAAGCGAATCATCCGTCCGCTCAAAAGGCGGAAGCTGTCTCCCGGGCTTCTTGGATTGCCGGCCTTCAGCAAGATATCGAAGCCCTTGTCGAGCCGTATGGTGGGTCTACCTCGGTCTATGCTGTGGCGCTTGATCCTCAAACGTTCGCGTTGCTCGATGGTGAAGCCGCTGTGGCGCCGGACGCGCGACATGTGGCGGCAAGCATCATCAAGCTTCCCGTTCTCGCTTGTGCGCTCGAGACCGTGGCGGCGGGCGAGCTGTCCCTCGACGAGCAGATAACGGTAACGCAACAGGATATCGTGGGTGGCAGCGGCAACATTCAGTCGCGCGGCGCGGGTGCGTCGTACAGTATTGACGAGCTGCTGCACGCTATGATCGCCCAGAGCGATAACGTGGCAGCGAACCTTGTTATCGGCAGACTTGGCATGGATACGGTCAACGAAACGTGTGGCGCATTGGGGCTGACCCAGACCGTGTTCGCTCGTTTGATGATGGATGCCGAGGCCCAGGCACAAGGTCGCGAGAACTATACGAGCGCCCGTGATGCTGCGGCCGTGTTGCAGCGGCTGGCGGCGGGGACAATCGCGACGCCCGAGCTGTGCGAGCGAGCGCGCGGATATCTGCTGGCGCAGGAAGACGCGCGCGGTATTGTCGAGGGCGTTCCCGGCGGCGTTTTGGTCGCGCACAAAACGGGCAGTCTGGCGAATGCTCAGCACGATGCCGCAATCATCTACGCCGAGCGCCCTTACGTGCTGGCAATCCTCACCCAAGACCTCGAACGCGAGCAGGCCCTAGCCCTCGAGCGCGACATTTCCTTCGCCATCTATACCCGTGCCCACTCCTAACTTGCGGTGAAATAGGGATTGTATTTGCTGCTAGAAGGCGTATTCAGTCCCTATTTCACCGCAACTTAGAGGGTCGGCAGTTAGGGACGTTCCTTTTCGGCCGGCACTTTGGGAACGTCCCCAATGGCTAGTCATTTAAGAACGTCCCCAATGACTACCCAATGACTAGGTGGGATTTGGGGTGCGCCGGACGCTGGGGTATCATGGCTTGGTTGCTATAACTTGCACTTTCGCGCCTTGTGGGAAGGGGATGCGCCCATGGCTTTTGAGCCCGCTCAACATAGCTTTATCACGCTCGAGGGCGTCGACGGCGCCGGCAAGTCCACGCAGGCGCGCCTGCTTGTCCGTGCGCTCGAGCTCGCTGGCTACCAGGTTGTGAGCCTGCGCGAGCCGGGCGGCACCGCCATCAGCGAGAAGATCCGCGCCCTGCTGCTCGACCCCGCCAATACGGCGATGGGCGACACCTGCGAGCTACTGCTCTACGAGGCCGCGCGTGCCCAGCTGGTGCACGAGGTCATCGCGCCCGCCCTCGCTGCCGGCAAGGTGGTCCTGTGCGACCGTTTCTACGATTCCACGACCTGCTATCAGGCGTTTGCCGACGGCCTCGACCGTCAGATGGTGCGCGATGCCAACAACCTGGCTGTCGCCGGTACGCATCCGGCGCTCACGCTCGTCTATCACATCACGCCCGAGCAGGCGGCGCTGCGCATGGCCGCCCGTGGTGCGGCCGATCGCATGGAGGCCAAGGGCATGGCCTTCCAGGAGCGCGTCTACCAGGGATTTTGCGCTATCGCTGCCGAAGAGCCAAATCGCGTAAAGCTCATCGATGCCACCGCGTCGATTGCAGAAGTCTTCGCGCAGACGGTCGAGCTGGTTCGTGCGCACGGTCTCGACATTCCCCAAGACGCCGTCGCCGCCGCGCTTGCCCAGGAGGCCGAGTAACATGGCCCCCGCTCAGGCAAGCTTGCTGGCCAAGCTCGACACCCAGGAACGCGTGCGCGACTTTTTGACCAATGCCGTCGCCAGCGGTCGCGCATCGCACGCCTACCTGTTCTTGGGCGCGCCCGGCGCGGGCAAGCTCGACGCCGCGTGGGCGCTTGCCCAGGCCTTCCTGTGCGAGCAGGATGGCTGCGGCTCATGCGATAGCTGCGTGCGCGTCGCCCGCCATACGCACCCCGACGTGCACTATTACACGCCCGAGAGCGCTACGGGCTACCTCATCGCCCAGACCCGCGAGCTGCTCGATGACGTGCCCCTGGCGCCCATTCGCGCCAAGGCAAAGGTCTACATCATCGACCGTGCCGAACAGCTGCGCGCCAACACCGCCAACGCGCTGCTCAAAACGCTCGAGGAACCGCCCGAGGGCGTCATGTTCATCCTGTTGGGCACCTCGGCCGACGTGATGCTGCCCACCATTGTGAGCCGCTGCCAGTGCGTGCCGTTTCGGCTGGTGTCGCCCGCTGTGGCCGCGCAGGCCGTGAGCCGCGCCACCGGTCAAGATCCCGCGCGCTGCCGCATGGCCGTTGCCGTGGCGGGCAGCCCCACGCGCGGTATCGAGTTCCTCAAGAGCGCCGAGCGCCAGGACGCCCGTCGCCAGATGGTCCGTGCCATCGACTCGCTCATCGCCGCCGACGAGGCCGATGTGCTCAGTCGCGCCAAATCGCTCATCGTCGCCGTCAAGGCGCCGCTCGCCGAGGTCAAGTCCACGCAGGAAAAGGTGCTCGAGCAAAATGCCGACTACCTGTCGCGTGGAGCATTGAAGCAGCTTGAGGACCGCAACAAGCGCGAACTCAACGCGCGCGAGCGTTCGGGTATCATGGAAGCGCTGGCGAGCGCGCGGACGCTCATGCGCGACGTGCTGCTGACGCTTCAGGACGAGGCGGCAGACGTTGTGAACGAGGACGTGCGCGACACGATCGGGCGGCTTGCCGCCGCGACGAATGTTGCGGGTGCCACCCGGGCGCTCGAGGCAGTCGCGACCGCTGAGCGCAACATCGCCAGAAACGTTACTCCCCAGCTGGCCATCGAGGTCATGCTGTTCGATATCAGGAAGGCACTGAAATGCCGTTAGTCGTACCCGTTAAGTTTACCTACGCCTCGCGCGACCTGTGGTTCGACCCGCAGGATCTGGACATCCTCGAGGCCGATTATGCCATTTGCTCCACCGAGCGCGGAACCGAGATCGGCCTGGTCACGGCCGATCCCTTCGAGGTGCCGCAAGACGAGATTGGCCAGCCGCTCAAGCCCGTGTTGCGCGTAGCGAGCGACATCGACCTGCAGCTTGCCGACGACCTGGCTATCCAGGGTGACGAGGCCATGGTCGACTTCCGCCGCCTGGTCAAGGAGCTCGACCTCGAGATGAAGCCGGTCGGTGTCGAGTACCTGTTTGGCGGCGAGAAAGCTGTGTTCTACTTTGCTGCCGAGGAGCGCGTCGATTTCCGTCAGCTCGTCAAGGACCTGTCCTCGACGCTGCACATTCGCGTCGACATGCGCCAGATCGGCGTGCGCGACGAGACCCGCCTGGTGGGCGGCTATGCCCAGTGCGGCCAGGAGCTCTGCTGCACGCGCTTTGGCGGACAGTTTGAGCCGGTTTCGATTCGCATGGCAAAAGAGCAGGACCTGCCGCTCAACTCGTCCAAGATTAGCGGCGTGTGCGGCCGCCTGATGTGCTGCCTGCGCTATGAGTTCGAGGCGTACAAGGACTTTAAGAGCCGCGCGCCCAAAAAGAAGACGCTTATCGATACGCCGCTTGGCAAGGCGCGTATCCAGGAATATGACACGCCACGTGAGCAGCTGGTGTTGCGCCTGGAGAACGGCAAAGTCTTTAAGGTCAACTTGGCCGACATGACCTGCTCTGAGGGCTGCAAAAAGAAGGCCGCCGAGCAGGGCTGCAACTGCCGCCCCGACTGCGTGACGCGCGATGTGCTCGAGCGTATCGAGTCGCCCGAGATGCGCCTGGCGCTTATGGAGCTCGACCGCGAGAACGGCGTCGACGTGGGCGATGGCCTGTCGAGCGCCGACCGTCTGGCCGGCACGTCGATGCCCAAGCGCCGCCGTCGCGATGCGGACGCCGATACCCGTGCGGGTCAGAGCCAGGGCGAGGGTCGCGGCCGCGGTAAGGGTCGCGGCAAGGCCGAGGCACCCGAGGCCGAGGAGGCTGCCGGTGGACGTCGCCGCCGCAAGCGCTCGGGTTCGGGCGATGCCGGCGAGGCCGCTCCCGCAGGCAAGAACTCCTCCCGCGAGCGCGAGGCCCAGCAGCCTCAGCAGCAAAACCGCGGCGGTGGCATGAATCCCACGCGCCGTCGCCGCCGCCATTTGTCGAGCGAGGAGCGCGAGGACGCCTTCCGCGCCGCAGCCGCTCGCGAAGCCGGTGCCGCCCCCAAGGGTGGTTCGGGTTCCGATATGCCTGCCGACAAGGGTGGCAAGCAGCGCAACGATGACGAGCGCGCCCCGCGTCCGCGTCGTCGCCATTCCTCGGGCACGCAGCAAAAGCCCTCGGTGCCCTCCGTGGCCGATCAGGTCTCGGATGGCGAGGTCAAGGTCACGCGCCGTCGCCCCGGAGATGGCGGAGGGGCGGCCGCCAAGGCCGCGCGCGGTGCTGCTCGCGACGAACGCGAGTTGCGCGAAGATCGTGGTGGCGAGGGTTCGGCCGACCAGGGCCAGAAGCGCCGTCGCCGCCGTCGTTCCCGCAAACCGCGCCAGGACGGTGGCGAGGGCTCGACCCAAAACTCGTCCGCACCGCAACCGCCCACCGGCGAATAGCGCCCGCAAACGGATTTAACCTGCCCGACCCCAAACGCGTCGGGGTACCATAGCGCTGAATCAACAACCCTCCCTGCGACCGAGCGTAGGGAGGGTTGTGTCGTGAAGAGACATTTGAATCTGTTGGGATGCCTGCAAGGTGCCGGCATCCTACCGTTTGCGGACGAATTGCTACCGTTTGCCGAGTGGGCGGCGCACGAGGCGCTTGAGGCGTTGTCACCCACGCGATGCGCCGGCTGCGAGTGCTCCGGTGCGCTTATTTGCCAAGACTGCTTGGCGGCGCTTGCGCTCATCGACCCGCGGCATAGCTGCACTCGATGCGGCGCCCCGTTTGGAGACTTGCTGTGCACCGAGTGTTCGGTCGAGGGTACGTCCTCGGCGATGGCCGAAGCACTCGACCGGTGCCTGGCATGTGCCGTTTACACGCACCCGCTGCCGCGGATCATTAAAGCGTACAAAGACGCGGGCGAGCGACGCCTGGCGCCGTATCTGGCAGAGCTGCTATACGACACCGCCTTACATGCCCAGGTCGCGGCACCCGATCGCTATGGCGGTGTGTTGTCCGGTGCCGATGCGGTGGTGTTTGTGCCCGCGACGGCGGCGGCGTTTCGGCGACGCGGCTTCGATCATATGGAAGCCATCGCGCGCCCATTTTGCGAGCTGTCGGGTGTTCCGCTACTCGACGCCCTCGTTAAGTACGGTCATGGCGACCAGCGTGAACTCGGCCGTGAAGAACGCCGTGAACGCGCCCGAGGCATGTACGAGACCGTTGAGGACGTGCGGGGCCGCCGCCTGCTGCTTATCGACGACGTTATCACCACGGGTGCGACGATGGCAGCGGCTTCGGCGGAACTCAAACGCGCCGGTGCCGCGGCCGTTGATGGCCTTGCTATCGCACGCGTTTGGTAGGGGTGATTCGTGTGGCGGTAACAATCAGGCAGTGCAACAAACCGACAAAAGAGCAGCTAGCGGCTTCCGTGATCCTGACGGGCGCCTCGGCGTTGCGTATGATTCGAGCCGAGCGCCGGCAGATGGGCTACATCGGCTGGAAGGACCTTGAGCCCGAGGAGGAGCGCCGCGTGCTGTGCACGTCATCGCCTTCGACCGAGGATATTTATCTTTCCGACCTGGTGCGAATTGGAGCCAAAAGCGGCGAGGTGCAAGAAGATCTGTGCTTGCTGGTGGGATCTGCGGCGCAGCGCCGCCGCATGCCTGGCGTGGGCTGGTCCGTGTGTTCCGGGTTGCCTGCCGGCTCGATTCTAGAGGTGGAACCGGGGGTGTACAGCCTATCTCCCGAGGCCCTTTGTGTTGCCGTCGCCCGCGAGGTCGGCTGTATCCAGGCGTTTGCCCTGGCCCAGGAACTGTGTTCCAAGATTTCACTGAGCGATCGCGGGAAGTATTTACCTCCCTATACCTCGCCTGTTGCGAATAGACTTGCAAAGGACAAGGACCAACCGGCAGACGTGGGCTACTTTGAAGTCGAGCCGGTGCTGACGCCCGATCGCCTGGCAGATTACCTTGCGGCATGCAAGGGGAATGTGGCCAAACAGCTGCTGCGCCTGTGTCCCTACCTGTCAGAAAACCTGCTCTCGCCCATGGAGTGCATCATGCTCGCTCTGTTTTCGCTTCCGTTTTCCTATGGCGGATTTGCCTGCGGTCCCTTTAAGACCGACTACAAGATCGAGTTCGATGACCGCGCGCAGGCAATCTCGGGGATGCCGCATGCAGTTTGCGATGCGTATCAGGAAGAAGCCCGGTTTGACCTGGAATACAACGGTGAGCTGGGCCATTCCTCCCGGAGGGGACGTATCCATGATGAAAAACGCAACACGGGCTTGATTACTATGGGAATCGAGGTCGCGACGGTCAACAACGAAATGCTCTGCGACATGGAAGCGATGGAAGCGCTCGCATGGCGTATCCACCAGCGTATGCGAAAGCGGTACCGGAATCGTGTCGATGCCCGCAGGAAGAAGCAAGAGGCGTTGCTTAACACGCTGCGGGCGTGTTTTGGGCTTAAGCCGGTCTAATTCGCGTCGAAAATAGGGGGTTAATCATATGCCCTGGCCAAAATATGGCAAATATGAGTACTGTCACTAAATCAGTAACAGCAAAATCAAGGAATTTAGGACTCGGAGGCGTCGTAAAGTAAGAAGATAATAAACAAATGTAGAATAACTAAGCATCAGGTTGGCGACACTGAGCGCAAAATCTGTCCGAGAGGTCAAAATTGTCTGCTACTAAATTGGTAACAGTACTCATATTTGCTATTTTTTGGCCACGGCACCCTGAGACGGGTGCCCTGGAGCTCCCCGTAGGCGAGCTCCAGGCTTCATGGGGGCACGAATGGTCCGCTCCGACCTGCAAAATCTGTGCTCACGGTGCGAATGACGCCCCTAACCTTAAACTTTAGCTTGAACTTAGCTATAATGCGCTACGTTCCTGCCAGGCTGTGGTTGCGGACGGACAAAATGTCCATCCTAGTCCAAGACAGACGCGGTCAAAGGGATCCACGTAAGCGACCGCGTGCGCGCGGCGCGATCATGGCGCGTCCTAGATGTAAGCCGCACCGTCCGTTCTACTTTCTTTGGGGCAATACCGCCTCGCGGGCGAGCGGGCCAGTCGTGAAGGTGGCTACGGCCTCCCGAGCAAACACCCCGGTGCGCAAGTGTGGGGTCAAATACCAGGTCAGCTGGTGGGAACAACCCGTTATTCCGCGCAACGCACGGATTGTATACGACACAGAAGGCAGGGTAGTGGACATGGTGAGGGGCAGCTTGATGCACGCGGCTCGGTTAGGTGCTGGGACCGCGGCGGTCATTGCCGTATTGGGCTTGAGCGGATGCGCGTTCAATCCTCTGTCCACGTTCACGACACCCACGATTGACCAGATCGAGCGCGAGAACGTTACCCCTACGGTGTCGGACGATGCCCTGGTCACTCCCGGTACCCTGACGGTTGCCCTCGATACCTCCGATGCCCCGCAGGCCATGCAGGGCGCCGATGGCAACCTCACGGGCTACGCGGTCGACGCTGCCCGCGCCCTTGCAAGTCGCATGGGCCTCAAGGTTGCTTTCGTCGATGCGTCTTCTGCCGATTCCGCGCTTGGCGACAAAAAGGCCGACATCTTCATTGGCGACATCAACTCCACGGATGGTGATGTCAGCACGCTTGGTACTTGCCTGTACGACGCTGCGGCAGTGTTCGGAAAGACGAGCGACGGCGAGTCGCTGAGCGTTTCCACCGAAACGCTTAACACCGCTACCCTGGGCGTTCAGACCTCCTCGGCCTCGCAGGAAGCGCTCGCCAAGCAGAGCATCACGGCCAATCAAAAGACCTTCTCCAACATCAACGAGTGCTTTGAGGCGCTCGAGTCCGGCGAGATCGACTACGTGATTTGCGACTCCACGGCCGGCGGCTACCTTGCGCGCCTGATGAGCCAGATCTCTTACGTCGGCGCGCTCGAGACGCCCTCGACGCTCGACGTCGCGGGCCTTGCGGCCAACGATGAGCTATGCCGTGCCGTGAGCGATGCCCTCGACGGTATCACGGTCGATGGCACGCTCGAGGCGGTCCACTCCGTCTGGTACGGCACGATGCCCTATGACCTCACCACCAAGACGGTCTCGGGCGCCGACGTGCAGTCGACCGACACCGGATCCAGCGAGTCCGCATCCTCCGATTCGAGCGGCGAGGGTACAACCTCCGAGGATAAATCGTCCAGCCAGGAGGGCACTATCACCGACGACGACATTAACAAGCTCAATAGCTAGTTATTGCTAGGGGTGGCGTCTCCTAGGCGCAAGGAGAGACGCCTCTTCACGGTTTCAACACGCATTGCCGGGCTTTCCCAACAGGGGAGCCCGGCTTTTTCGTTTCCATAAAACCAGCAGGTCAAAGACATTTTTTAGGTGCAAAACCAAAGTCGCCGTCGCCCTCCCATAGCGCACTTTGCCACAGAAAAGTGCGAGACTTCGGTATGCGGTATCAAGCAATCGTTATTCGGGTCTTTGGGAATCCGCGTGATTAAATGCACGGCAATGGGTACATAGCCAGTACAGTAAGTCCCCGAGGCAGATTGGAGCCACGTATGGATATCAAGGTTTCTGGACGCAAGACGACGGTAACCGATGCTCTGCGTGCGCATGTGGATGAGAAGATCGGCGAGGCGCTCAAGGTTTTCGATATCGAGCCCATGACGGTCGACGTTGTACTTCGCTATGAGAAGAACCCCTCGAACCCCAACCCGGCAATCGTCGAGGTTACGGTTCGCGCTCGCGGTTCGGTGATTCGCGTTGCCGAGCACGGTGCAGATATGTACGCCGCCATCGACCTCTCCGCCGATAAGGTCACCCGCCAGCTGCGCAAGTTCAAGACCAAGGTCGTGGACAACCGCCAGGGCGGTGCCAGCGCAGCGGATGTCGCACCGGTCGAGCGCGTCGAGGATCTGGCCGACCTGCTGCTGCCCGAGGAGGAGGACGACCTGCTCGTCCGTGAGAAGGTCATTGATGTCACCCCGATGACTGAGGAGCAGGCGCTGGTGCAGACCGATCTGCTCGGCCACGACTTCTACGTGTTCGAGAACGCGACGACTGGCCTCATCAATGTGGTGTATCACCGTAAGAATGGTGGATATGGCATCATCAAGCCCCGCATCGAAACACTTGACGAGTAAAATACGTTAACTTGCATGAGTTAACGGTTGGCGGCCATCCCATGCGGGTGGCCGCCTTTTTACGTAAGGAGTCGCTTTGATGGACAAGGCCGCATCCGCCGGTCATTCGGACCGTTGCCGCATCGTCGTCGATACTTGCTGCGACTTTAGCCCCGAGGTCGCCGCGAACCTCGATGTCGATATCCTGGGTTTCCCCTTCATTATCGATGGCGAGGAGCGCACGGATGACATCTGGTCGAGCATCACACCCAAGGAGTTCTACGACCGCATGCGCGCCGGCGCTCGCGTGTCTACCTCCGCCGTGTCGCTCGGTCGCTATATCGAGTTCTTTACCGAGTGCGCCAAAGAGGGTACGCCCACGGTCTACCTGTGCTTTACCTCGGCGCTGTCGTCGAGCTACAACTCCGCGTGCCAGGCGGCGGACGCCGTGCGCGCCGAGTATCCCAACTTTGAGCTCTACGTGGTCGACAACGCTCTGCCCTGCGCGACCGGCGCGCTCTTGGCGCTCGAGGCCGTGCGCCAGCGCTCGGCGGGACTGACCGCCAAGCAGCTGGTCGATTGGGCAAACGAGGCAAAGACCTATGTCCACGGCTACTTTACGCTCGAGAGCTTCGACGCACTGGCTGCCGGTGGCCGCATTCCGCCCGCGGCGGCGCAGCTCACGGCAAAGCTCGATGTCAAGCCCGAGCTCTCCTACGACCTTGCCGGCTCGCTGTCGCTGATCGGCGTCAACCGCGGCCGCAAGAAGGCGCTCAAGTCCATTCTCAAGTCGTTCCGCGAGAACTACGTGCCCGATCGCACCATGCCCATCGCCATTATGACGGCCGATGCCGAGAAGGACGGTGATTGGCTCGAGGCCGCCATCCGCAAGGAGGAGGGCTGCGCCGACGTCACGATCATTCGCAGCTCCGTCGGTCCTACCATCGGCTCGCACGTGGGCCCCGGCATGGTGGCCTGCGCGTTTTGGGGCAAGAATCGCGCCGAGAAAGCCTCGCTTTCCGACCGCATCGCGCGCCGTGTGCGCGGTGAGTAGACAGGCGCTGCGGCTGCAAGTGCCCTCAAGTCACGGCCGAAACGCTGGCACTGAGTATTCAACCTGGTAACAACACCCAACCCAAAAGGAAAGGTTTCATGGCAAACAAGCTCTCCGTCGCATTCATCGGCACCGGAATCATGGGTGCCCCCATCGCCGGCCACATCCTGGACGCCGGCTATCCCGTCACGGTCAACAACCGCACCAAGTCCAAGGCCGCCACGCTTATCGAGCGCGGTGCCGCCTGGGCCGATACGCCGGCCGACGCCGTGGCTAACGCCGATGTCGTCTTTACCATGGTGGGCTATCCCTCCGAGGTCGAGGAGCTCTACCTGGCGGGCGACGGCCTGCTCGCGTGCACTAAGCCCGGCGCGGTGCTGATCGACCTCACCACGAGCTCGCCCGAGCTCGCCCGTGACATTGCCGAGGCCGCCCAGGTCTCCGGTCGCATGGCGTTTGACTGCCCCGTCACCGGCGGCGAGTCGGGCGCTATCGCCGGTACGCTCACGGCTATCGTGGGCGCTACCGAGAACGACATCGCGCCGGTCCGCGACATCCTTGCCACCTTTGCGGCCAACATCTGCTGCTTCGACGGCGCCGGTAAGGGCCAGGCTGCCAAGCTCGCCAACCAGGTGTCGCTGGGCGCCTGCATGGTCGGCATGGCAGACGCCATGGCATTTGCCGAGTTGAGCGGCCTTGACCTGGAGAAGACCCGACAGATGATCCTGGGCGGCACCGGTAAGTCCGGCGCCATGGAGAGCCTGGCGCCCAAGGCGCTCGACGGCGACTACAAGCCCGGCTTTATGGTCGAGCACTTCATCAAGGACCTGCGTCTGGCTCTCGCCTACGCCGACGACCGCGAGCTCGCGCTGCCCGGCGCCGACGTGGCCTTTACGCTCTACGACATGCTCGACGCCATCGGTGGCGCGAAGCTGGGCACCCAGGCCATCACGGTCCTCTACAAGGAGGAGGCCGACGCCATCGCCGCCGGTCTGGACTGGTCGCAGTATCGCCCCGAGGAGCACGGTGCCCACGAGGACGGCTGCGGTTGCGGCGAGCACGGCGACGACCACGAGTGCGGTTGCGGCCACCACCACGGCGAGGACCACGAGTGCTGCGGCGGCCACGGCCATGACGACGGCCACGAGTGCTGCTGCGGCCATCATCACGAGGAGTAGCGCCCATGAGCTGGACGTTCGTGGTGCTTGCGCTGGTGCTCTTTCTCTTTGCGATCTACATCGGCTTTTTGTGCGGCCAGTGGGCTTGCGAAAAGCGCGTCATCACCAAGCGCGACTACTGGATCGCCAATTTTGCAGGTGCGGCGGCAGTCGTCCTGCTAACCTGGGTGTTTTCGCTGTTCCCGCTGGTGCAGTTTGCGCCGATCGGCTGGCTCGGCGGCTTTATCGCCGGCCTTAAGATGAGCTTTGGCGAGTCCGTCGGCCCGTGGCGCAAGCACGACGAGGTCTTTAATGTCAACAAGGCACACCGCGCCGCCGCCGATGCGGGCGACGCCGAGGAGCGCCGCCGCGCGCGTCACAATGGTGCAGCCGACCGACAGCTCATCTCGGTCACCGATGACAGCAAGGGTGCTGGCAAGCACACTAAGAAATAGTAAGAAGAGGTAACTATGGCAGAAAACAAGGAAGAACAGCTCACTGATGAGGAGCTGGCACAGCTTCAGCTGGCAGAGGAGAACGAGAACGCCGTCGACCGTCTGGTCAAGGAGCTCGGCTGCCCCACGCGCCGCATCCGTCAGTTTGCCGCCCGCGTGCTGCACCTGCTTGCCGAGCGCGATCCGCAGCGCGTCGTGCCCTGCGTGCCCGCGCTGATCGAGGCGCTCGACCGCCCCGAGGCTCAGACCCGCTGGGAGGCCCTCGATGCCCTTGCGGCGCTCGCCACCACCTGCCCCGAGCAGCTGGGCGATGCCTTTGAGGGCGCCGAGACCGCGCTGTTCGACGAGATTTCCTCCACGCTGCGCTATGCCGCCTTCCGCCTGCTGTGCGTGTGGGGCGCCACGAGCGTCGAGCGTTCGCGCGAGGCTTGGCCCATCCTGGACGAGGCCATCCAGTGCTACCACGGCGACCTCGAGTATCGCGACATGCTCGGTTGCCTGTACGAGTTTTGCCAGGGCGAGATTGACGCCGAGGTCGCCGAGAAGCTTGCGCTGCGCCTTAAGTTCGATGCCGAGAACGGCAAGGGCAGCTATCTCAAGGCCCGTTCGAGCGAGATTTGCGAAATGCTTGTTAAACGTTTTGGCCTGGATCTCTCCAAAAAGAAGAAGCGTGCTAGCGTTAAAAAATCTGACGACGCCGAAGACGAGGAGTAACAGATTATGGCGCACGATGTAGTCCTGATTCCCGGTGACGGTATCGGTCCCGAGATTACGCAGGCTATGCGCCGCGTGGTCGAGGCCACCGGTGTCCAGATCAATTGGAACGTCCAGGAGGCCGGTGCCGGCGTCATGGACGAGTTTGGCACGCCGCTGCCCCAACATGTGCTCGATGCGGTCGCCGAGACCAAGGTTGCCATCAAGGGCCCCATCACCACGCCGGTCGGTACGGGTTTCCGCAGCGTTAACGTTGCCCTGCGCAAGCACTTCGACCTGTACGCCTGCGTGCGCCCCTGCCTGTCGCAGCCGGGCGACGGCTCGCGCTTCCGCGACGTCGACCTGGTCATCGTGCGCGAGAACACCGAGGACCTCTACGCCGGCATCGAGTTCGATGAGGGCGCTGCCGAGGTCGAGGAGCTCTCGCAGCTCGTCGAGCGCTCGGGTCAGAAGACCTTCGCCGCTGATTCCGCCATCTCAATTAAGCCGATCTCCATCGCCAAGAGCCGCCGTATTGTGGAGTATGCCTTTGAGTATGCCCGCCGCTGCGGCCGCAAAAAGGTGACGGCCGTGCATAAGGCCAACATCATGAAGGCGACCGACGGCCTGTTCCTGCGCGTGGCGCGCGAGGTGGCCGCCAACTATCCCGATATCGAGTTCAACGACAAGATTGTCGACGCCACCTGCATGGGCCTGGTCCAGAACCCCAACGACTTCGATGTCCTGGTGCTGCCCAACCTGTACGGCGATATCGTGAGCGACTTGTGCGCCGGCCTGGTGGGCGGCTTAGGGATGGCCCCCGGCTCCAACATCGGTGCCGACTGCGCAATCTTTGAGGCAACGCACGGATCCGCGCCCGATATCGCGGGCCAGGATATCGCCAACCCCACGGCCGAGATCCTCTCTGCTGCGATGATGCTCGATCACCTGGGCGAGAACGACGCGGCCAATCGCATTCGCGCCGCCGTTTCTGCCACGCTCGACGAGGGTGAGCAGGTTACCGGCGACGTTCGTCGTGCCCAGACCGGCTCCGTTGAGGGTGCTGTGGGCACGCAGGCCTTTGCCGATGCCGTTATCGCGCACCTGGCCTAAGGTATGCACGCTGCAAACGCCTAAGTAGTACTTAAGTGTTTGCGTATAACCTGAGAATCAATACGCCCGGCGCTCTGTCGGGCGTATTCTATTGCGGACTATGTTTCCTAACAAGGAGTAACTGATATGGGTCTGATTCAAAAGAAGGACGAGAAGGACGAGATCGACGGCATCCAGATCATCGAGCGCGGCGAAGGCCCCGACGGTGACGAGGACGAGAAGATCGATCTGGTCGCCGGTACGTCTGCCGAGCACATTGCTGCCGGCACGACCGCCGAGGAGGAG
>URNM01000021.1 GCA_900549185.1 uncultured Collinsella sp.
AGATCGCTCAGTGTCTCGTGGGCTCGGAGATGTGTATAAGAGACAGCATCTACACCGCCATCTCCGCGCTTCGCCATGCTGGATACGAAATTGAGTACAAACGCGGCGTGGGCTACAAACTTCTTACCCGCCCGCTCACCGACGAAGAGATCATCCGGCTCCACGGTATGGTCATGCGCAACCGCTCCACGCCTATCGCTATCCGCAAGAGCATGGCGCAGCACTTAGTTGCCATGGCGAGTGCCGACGTTCGCGGCTACCTCGATACACCCGAACCCGTTCCAAGCGCAGGCAGCAAGGCTACCAAGGCAACACGCACGCCCATCAAGCGCATCGACACGTGCGAGCTCGTCGAGCAGGCCATCGACCACGGAACCACGGTGAGTTTTGATATTTCGAGCGTCACGACACGCGGCGAAACCGAAGCAGCACGGATGACACTCCGTCCCTTTGCCATCAGGCAACGCGATGGCATCTCGTATCTGCTGGGAACGGTCTACGACGCCCGAGGCACCGACGATACGCTGCGCACCGTCGAGATCGCCCGTATGAGAAACGTCAGCACGCGCCTGCTCGACGGCAAGAAGCTCTTCGCCGCCCTGGACGAGGACGACGCCTCCTCCGCCGCATAAGACCCTCCGCCGCCCATTCGACTACCCGTACCGCCCATCCGATTCTGTATTAAAAAACCCGCCAGGCTGTTGTAAAAATGGACATCAGCGCTACTATAGTTCCACTTGCACTTTGTCCCAGTGCAGTGTTTCCAGCCATTTTTATACTGGGGGTAATGATATGAAGGACATCACCATCAGCCGCAGGAGCCTTCTGGTCTCCGCCGGCCTGCTCGCGCTCGCCCCGCTCGCCGGATGCGGCGGCAACTCTGGTTCCGGCTCTGCTGCAGCCGGTTCCGACTACACCATCGGCGTTCTGCAGCTCACCGAGCACTCCGCACTCGATGCCGCCAACGACGGCTTTGTCAAGGCCATCAAGGAGAGCGGCCTTAAGGTCAAGATCGACCAGAAGAACGCCCAGAACGACCAGTCCACGTGTAAGTCCATTGCCGACAAGTTTGTGGGCGACAACGTCAACCTGATTTATGCCATCGCCACACCCGCCGCGCAGGCTGCCGCCGGCGCCACGGCCGATATCCCCATCGTGGGCTGTGCCATCACCGACTACGCCGCCTCCGGCCTGGTCCAGGACAACGACAAGCCCGGCACCAACGTCACGGGCGCTTCCGACCTCACCCCGGTCGCCGAGCAACTCGAGATGATGCAGAAGGTCCTGCCCGACGTAAAGAAGGTCGGCCTGCTCTACTGCACCGCCGAGTCCAACTCCGACGTCCAGATCAAGGCCGCCAAGAAGGAGCTCGACAAGCTGGGCCTCGAGTACACCGATTTCACCGTCTCGAGCTCCAACGAGATTCAGTCCGTCGTCGAGTCTGCCGTGGGCAAGGTCGACGCGCTGTACTCCCCCACCGACAACACCATCGCCGCGGGTGCCTCGCAGGTCGGCCAGATCTGCAAGGAAAACAAGCTTCCCTTCGTGACTGGCGAGGAGGGTATGTGCATGGCCGGCGGCCTGTTCACCCTCTCCATCAACTATGAGGACCTGGGCTACGCCGCGGGCGAGATGGCCGTTAAGATCCTGAAGGGCGAGGCCAAGCCCGAAGACATGCCAATCAAGCACCTCTCGAGCAAGGACCTGGTCGTCGTCAAGAATGACGAGATGGCCGAGGCCCTGGGCATCGACCTTTCCGCTCTGGACGCGTAATGCCATACGCGGCATGCGTCTAGAGCCCGTGCTCGCGCTTTAGCCGCGTTATTCAATATCTGAGCCACAGGGGCGGGCGCTGTAGACCGGCGTCCGCCCTGCTTGTTTCAGGTAAAACAAAACGTCTGTCCGTAACTCTTCTATGCATTGTTACCGCTATTATGGTGAATCACGTGTCCACCCTATCCTAGGAGGTATGAAGCATGCTCATTGCATTGCAGGGCGCCGTTTCGCAGGGCGTCCTCTGGGGCATTATGGTGCTTGGCGTGTTTATCACGTTCCGCCTGCTCGACATTCCCGATATGACCTGCGACGGCAGCTTTGCCCTCGGCGGCTGCGTCTGCGCTGTGCTCATCGTCAATAACAACGTCGACCCGCTGTTCGCCGTGCTGGCCGGTATGTGCGCCGGCGCCATCGCGGGCGCCGTCACGGGCATTTTGACCACCGTCTTTGAGATTCCTGCGATCCTCGCCGGAATCCTCACCCAGATCAGCCTGTGGTCCATCAACCTGCGCATCATGGGCAAGTCCAATACGCCCATTCTTGCCAAAGGCACCGTGTTCTCGGCCGTCAGCAATATGACCGGTCTGCCGCAGTCCACCGTTGCCATCATCTTGGGCATCCTGCTCGCCGTGGCTATCGTTGCCATCCTGTATTGGTTCTTTGGCACCGAGATCGGCTCGGCGCTGCGAGCCACCGGCAACAACGAGTACATGATCCGCGCTCTGGGCGTCAACACCAACTCCACCAAGATGATCGCCCTCGTGCTCTCCAACGCCCTCATCGGCCTTTCGGGCGCGCTCATCTGCCAGAGCCAAAAGTATGCCGACATTGGTATGGGCACCGGTGCCATCGTTATCGGTCTTGCCGCCATTGTTATCGGCGAGGTGCTCGGCCGTCTGCTGCCCGGCGGCCTCACGCAGTTTAGCGTCCGTCTTGCCTCCGCCGTCTTTGGCTCCGTGGTGTACTTCCTTATCCGCGCCATCGTGCTGCAGTTGGGCATGGACGCCAACGACATGAAGCTGCTCTCCGCCGTAATTGTCGCTGTGGCCCTGTGCGTGCCCGTGGTTTGGGAGCGCTATAAGCTCCGCAGCTCCTACACGAAGGGGGATGAGGCAGATGCTTAAGCTCTCGCACGTCAAGAAGACCTTTAACAAGGGCACCGTCACCGAGAAGCGCGCGCTCACCGGCGTCGACCTCACCCTGAATGACGGCGACTTTGTAACCGTGATCGGCGGCAACGGCGCCGGCAAGTCCACGCTGCTCAACATGATCGCCGGCGTGTACCCGCTCGATTCGGGCGTTATTGAGCTCGACGGCACCGACATCTCGCGCCTGAGCGAGTCGCAGCGCGCCAAGTACCTGGGCCGCGTGTTTCAGGACCCCATGCGCGGTACCGCTGCCGACATGCAGATTGCCGAGAACCTGGCCCTCGCCAAGCGTCGCGGCCAGCGTCGCGGCCTTTCGTGGGGCGTCACCAAGGCCGAGAAAGATGAGTACGTTGAGCTGCTCAAGCGCCTGGACCTTGGTCTGGACACGCGTCTCAACGCCAAGGTCGGCCTGCTCTCGGGCGGCCAGCGCCAGGCACTCACCCTGCTGATGGCCACGCTCACCAGGCCGCGCCTGCTGCTGCTCGACGAGCACACGGCGGCCCTCGACCCCAAGACGGCCTCTAAGGTGCTCAACCTGACCGAGGAGATCGTCGACGAGAACCACCTGACCACGCTCATGGTCACGCACAACATGAACGACGCCATCCGTCTGGGCAACCGTCTGATCATGATGCACGAAGGCCACGTGATCTACGACGTGGCGGGCGATGAGAAGAAGTCGCTAACCGTAGCCGACCTGCTACAGAAGTTCGAGGAGGTCTCGGGCGGCGAGCTCGCCAACGACCGCATGCTGCTGAGCTAAAACCTGCCAAAAAGGGACAGGTTTATTTTGGTAGGTTTTATCTGCGCAAACGTCAAAACCGCCGCAAAGGGGCAGACGCCCTTGCGGCGGTTTTCGCATATTATGTCGATAATCCGATATTCAACCAGACATTCTGGCTAAGGACTAAGGAAACTGCCATGAAAAGACTCCCCCGCCTTGCGTTAGCCGCCGCGTTGTTTGCCGGCGCGCTCGCAGGCATCCCAAGCCTCGCTTTCGCGGGGAACCTGCCCGCCGCTATTGACGGCTCCGTGGCCGTCATGCACACCAACGACATCCACGGCAGCTACAAGTACAGCTACAACGCAAGCAAGGGCACCGGCACTGTGGGCTTTGACGGACTGGCGGTTCTCTATAGCGCCCAAAACAGCGCCCCCGATCTTTTGCTCGATGCGGGCGACACCTTCCACGGACAGTCCTTCGCCACCATGAGCGAGGGCAAGAGCATCGCCGAGCTCATGGACACCTTCTACGCCGACGGCTACGACGCGACCACGCCAGGCAACCACGACTGGAGCTACGGCGCGGACAAACTCCGCGCCATGACCGGCTACAGCACCACCGGCACGCCCTTCGCCATGCTCTGCGCGAACGCGAAGTCTAAGAGCGGCGTATGGAGCTCGAGCATCACGAAGACGCTCGATCGCACCTGGGAGGATAGCGAAGATCACTCCACATTCGACTACAAAATCAAGGTCGGCGTCGTGGGTGCCATGGATGAGTCGCTGGGATCCTCGCTGCGCGCGGACCTGGTCGCGGGTACGTCATTCTCGAGTGCCGCGAACGCCATCAATGCCGAGGCAGAGCAGCTGCGCAAGGAGGGCTGCGATGTTGTTGTGTGTATCGCGCACACGCTCGACGCCAAGGCCTTTGCCACGCGGCTCCGTGGCGTCGATGCCCTTATCGCAGGCCACGAGCACATCAACCTTAACGAGAAGGTGACGGGAGCCGACGGCAAGACGATCCACGTTGTCGAGGCAGGCAGCGCCTTTGCCGAGGTGGGGCTGCTTTCCATTCCGTACAAGTACAACACGAATTACACCGAGACGACCGACGATGACACGGTCACGGCCCCTGCAGACGGCAGCGACGAGAAGCTCTACACCGCCAAGAACGTCAACGACCTTTTGGCAGACCCCGACAAGGGCTCCGACTACCAAAGCTGCCTTGAAGACGTCCGCAACAAGATCAAGCCGCTCGACGAGGCCTTTGAAAACGAATCGAACAAGGTGCTCGGCACATCCACCACCAACTATTTCTACGGCGAGGACGCCGCAGGCACGCATGGTTGGGAAATGGTGCGCACCACTGATTTCCGCCCCAGCAAGGAGGGCGACACCACCAAGGCCCAGACCATCGGCCACGTGATTTGCGGCTCTTATCTTGCCCTGACGGGCGCGGACCTCGCTATCGAAAACGCTGGCGGCATCCGCGGCGGCATCGCGGCGGGCAACGTGACCGCTGGCAACGTCATCGCCATCTCGCCCTACGGCAACACCGTGGAGACCTGGACCATGACCGGCGCGGACTTCCTCGCAGCGCTCGAGCACTCGCTACAAATCAGCGACGATTGCAACGACAGCTACGAGCTTCAGCAGGCTTATGTGGCGGCCGGTCACACCGAGCAGGAGGCGCAAGACAAGTACAAGTGGCGCGATGACTCTGGCAGCGTTCTCTCCTTTGGCGGCATCAACGTGACGATTGATTGGACGCAGCCCGAAGGCAAGCGCATTGTGAGTGCCACACTCACCAAAGACGGCAGCACGCTCGACCCCGCCAAGACCTATACCGTCGCCACCAACAACTACATCATTACCAACACGACCGACTTTCCCACCTTCGCAAACGCCACCAAGCACACCGAGTGGGGTACCTGCGAGTCAGCGCTAAGGTCGTTGATCGGGCAGAACAGCTGGGAGAGCAAGATGGCCTCGCTCGCGGGCACCATCAGCTTTGGCTCCGCTGCCGTGGACCCCACGCCCACACCGGCCCCGACGCCTAAGCCCTCGCCTAAGACGGACACGACGACCACGATGGTCATCACCAAGAAGACGACCGGTAAGCTCGCCGCAACGGGAGACCGCACGCTGGCAGTAGTTGGCGCGTGCCTTATCGGCGGCATCATCGTCATCATGCTCGGCATTATCTGGAAGCGTCGACGCTAAGCTACACCGCCGGGCCTTGCAGCCCCGCCGCGTAAACCTTATATCGAGCACAGAAGCCCGTCCGAATTTGATCGGACGGGCTTCTTGGTGGGTATCATGGTTGGACGATCATAAGGAGGTTTTCCCTACATGGAATTGTTTGAGCCGATTCTTCATTTCTTTGAGCAACGGTGGGTCCACAACATCATCTGGGCCGTCATCTTGGCGATAGGCACCGCCGTCGCCGCCAAGGTCGTATCCAAGACCCTGAACCATCTGCTTAACCGAGACGATAACCCACTACCGGCATCGAGTATCTTCATCAACATCGCGCGCGCCGTCATCTGGATGATCGGCGGCAGCTTTATCCTCGACAACTGTTTTGGCATTAATGCAAACGCCCTCGTCGCCGCTCTTGGCGTCGGCGGCATCGCTATCTCGCTCGGCTTTCAGGACACGCTGTCAAACCTTATCGGCGGCATGCAGGTGACCTTTATGGGCATCATCAAACCCGGCGACAATATCGAGGTCGGCGGCGTATCCGGCGTGGTCCAAGACATCACTTGGCGCCATACAACGATTGAGGATGCCTGTGGACAGACCATCATTGTGCCCAACTCCGACATCTCCAAGAACACGCTCGTGCACCTCATGCCCTTTGGGCGTGTGGCTGTGCCCGTTGCCGTAAAGGACACGTCCAAGTGGGCCTCGCTCGACGCACTGGCAGACGAGCTGACCAGCGCCACCAAGGCCGCCGTGCTTCCCATCTCGGGCTTTAACAAGGAGCCCTACGTACTCTTTAGCGAAATCGGCGACTTTGGCATCAAAGGAAAGATCATCTTTATCGTCAGCGACGACAGCACTACTTTCACGGCAGCCGACGCCTGCATCCGCGCCATCGCCCCCATCATCGCCTAAACCACCGCAAAGGGGACAGGCATCTTTGTAGTGGTTTTCATTCGTGGTACCATGGTTCATATAGTTGTTTAAACGACTAAGGGAGCAACATTATGGAAGAGGCCTATCGTCAAGCACGCAAGCGCGGCGAGCAAGGACGTCGACGCGCCATTAGCCAAAGCGAGCATCCATACCTTACGGACCTCGATAGCTTGGTTGCTCAGCTCCCCTTAGGTCAGCGAGAGAATGTCGGCCTGCGGGATATTCCGCTCGAAATGGTCGTCGGCACGGTCACCAAGGGCCGTCAGTCCGCCTTTTCGTGTAACTTTATGCCCCTGCTTCCGTTTAGCACCGAGTTCGCCCGCAAGTGGTCCAACCTCTACGACATCCAGGTAACCGAGGGCTATCGCGACCCCGTCATCGTCACCGAGTTCATGCATCGGTTCTATGTCCAGGAAGGCAACAAACGCGTTAGTGTCCTTAAATTCCTAGACGCCCCGACGGTTTCGGCCAAGGTCACCCGTCTCTACCCCGGCACATGGGATTCCGTCGAAAGCCGCCTGTACGGCGAGTTCTGCGCGTTTTGGCGCGTCTGCCCCCTATACGAGATCGAGTTCTCGCGTGAGGGAAGCTACGAAACGCTCGCCAAGATGCTCGGTCAGAACCTTATCGAAAAATGGCCGCAGAAAAAGGTCGACTACCTGCGCCACACCTTCCTGCTCTTTAAGCGCGCCTACCTTCGCGCAGGCGGCGACCACCTGGACATTACGCCTGCCGACGCCATGCTCGTGTACCTCAATGTGTACAACCAGGACCGCCTGCTGGATACGCCGACGGATATCGTCGTAAACCGCCTGTGCAAGATTTGGCGCGAGCTGGTCATTGCCGGCAAAAATGACGAGGACAAGGTCGATCTTGTCGAAGCACCGAGCGTCGACGAGGAAGAAACGCCCGCCAAGTCCACCTCTGGCGTGCTCAACTTCTTTATGGGCAAGACTGTCTATTCGGCGGCCAACCCCCTGCGTATCGCCTTTATCCATGAGTTCCCCTGTGCGACGTCGAGCTGGGACAGCCTGCACGACCAAGGGCGCCAGTATCTCGATGAGCACTTTAACGGTATCGTGCGCACCGAGGCGTTCGAGGACTGTCACGATCCGGACGTGTTCTACGCCGCCGTGGAAACGGCTGTCAAACATGGAGACAACGTCATCTTCTCGACCTCGCACCGCCTGATGGAATACACGCTCAGAGCTGCCGTTGAGTATCCCCAGGTTCGGTTCCTTAACTGCTCTATCGGCCTTCCCCACCAAAGCGTCCGTTCGTACTTTGGCAAGATGTACGAGGCCAAGTTCCTCCTGGGCGCCCTTGCCGCCAGCATGGCGGACAACCACCGCATCGGTTACCACGCGTCGGTCTTCGCCTCGGGCGCACTCAGCGAGATCAACGCCTTTGCGATTGGCGCCTCGCTGCTCGACCCCCGTGCGCAAATTATCCTGACCTGGGGCGATGTGCCCGCCGGAGGCCTTGCCGAGGCCATGTGCCGCGAAGGCGTGAGCGTCATGACCGGCGCTGACATGTCAAAGTCGCTCGAAGACCCAACGGCCTACGGGCTTCACCGCTTGGTCGACGGCAAAGTCACCGGCATCGCCATGCCCGTATGGAACTGGGGCCGTTACTACGAGCTCATCGTTCGCAGCCTTCTGCACGGCACGTGGGACGAGACCAGCGACGAAAACCAAGTGCGCGCCGTCAACTACTGGTACGGCATGAGCTCCGGCGTTATCGACATCCGTTACGCTCCGGGCCTTCCCTACCAGACGCGCAAACTCGTGCAGTTGCTCCGCAACGGCATTGTCGAGGGATCCATCAACCCCTTTGGCGGCGAGCTCCACAGCCAGAACGGCGTGGTACAGATCGAAGGCTTCCCTCCACTGCCGAGCACGCAGATTGTCGAGATGAATTGGCTGGCAGACAACGTGGTAGGCACCATTCCGCAGCTCGACGATGAGCCGAAAGTCCCTGCCCTATGAAAATCCTTGCCATAGCCGATACCGAAGAACGATGCCTTTGGGAGTGCTTTCGCAAGGAACGCTTTGAGGGAGTCGACCTGATTTTGTCCGCCGGCGATCTGGACCCGGACTATCTTGAGTTTTTGGTTACGGTCATCAACAAACCGCTCATCTACGTGCGTGGCAATCACGACGACCGCTACGCACGTCATGCACCGGGTGGATGTATCTGCGTGGAAGACAGCGTGTACACGTACCGAGGAATTCGCATTGCGGGCCTTGGCGGGTCCATGCGTTATCGCGACGGCGCCAACATGTACACCGAACGCGAGATGTCCAAGCGCATGCGTAAGCTGTCGCGTAAGGTTAGAATGGTCGGCGGGTGCGACATTCTGCTTACCCATGCGCCCGCCGCCGGTATGGGTGATCTGAACGATCTGCCGCATCGAGGGTTCGAGTGCTTTAACACAGCACTCGAATCCTGGAATCCCGACTACATGGTGCACGGGCATGTGCACCAAAGCTACGGTTACGATTTTCAGCGCGAGCGGCAGCATGTGTGTGGAACGACGATCATCAACGCCTGCGGCTATACGCAGTTTGAGCTCGACCAGACGCGCTACCCCATCCGTGGCTGGCAGGCAGCCTGGCTCAATTCGCAAACCATGCGCCGCGAGCTCAAACGCCACGATGCCATCGAGTCCTCAACAGCCAGAACACCCTGGTAACCACCACAAAGGGGACACTGTCCCCTTTGTGGTGGTTTTGACGCGATAGTAAGAAACCCGGTCCTGCACAAGGCAGAACCGGGTTTCTTTAGCAATGCTTGCTTTGCTCAGGCAGTAACTAGCAGTTACTCAGCCAGGAAGTCACGCTGGACAGCGGGATCGACCTTGACGCCAGGGCCCATGGTGGAAGACACGGAGATGGACTTGACATACTTGCCCTTAGCAGAAGAGGGCTTGACGCGCAGGATCTCGGTGTACAGGGCAGCGTAGTTCTCGACGAGCTGCTGCTCAGAGAAGGACTTCTTGCCCAGGGGCACGTGGCAGATGCCGTAGCGGTCGGCGCGGTACTCAACGCGGCCAGCCTTGAGCTCGGAGACCATCTTGGCGACATCCATGGTCACGGTGCCGAGCTTGGGGTTCGGCATGAGGCCACGGGGACCAAGGATCTTACCGATGCGGCCAACCTTGGCCATCATGTTCGGCGTAGCGATAGCGGCGTCGAAGTTGATCTCGCCCTTCTGGATCTGGGCGACGAGCTCGTCGGAACCGATGATGTCGGCGCCGGCAGCCTCAGCCTCGCGGGCCTTCTCGCCCTCGGCGAAGACGGCAACACGAACGGTCTTGCCGGTGCCGTGGGGCAGGGAGATGGAACCACGGATGTTCTGGTCAGCCTTACGAGTATCGATGCCCAGACGGAAGTGGGCCTCGACGGTCTCGTCGAACTTGGCGGTGTCGAGCTCCTTGAGGAGCTTGGCAGCCTGAAGGGGGGTGTAGAGCGTGGCGCGGTCGATCTTCTCGGCAGCGGCGTTATAGCTCTTACCATGCTTAGCCATGTGCATTACCTCCTGTGGTTAAACGGGCGTGAGCCCTCCCACATCGTATCGTGTGCCCTATTGCACACATATAACGGGCGCCCCGGTCGGAGCACCCGTCATTACCTAAAGAAATCGCTACTCAGCGATGGTGACGCCCATGGAACGGGCGGTACCGGCGATGATCTTCTTGGCGGCGTCAATGTCGTTGGCATTGAGGTCCGGCATCTTGATCTCGGCGATCTTGGTAAGCTGCTCCTGGGAGAGCTGACCAACCTTGTCAGCCTGGGGCTTAGCGGAACCAGACTTGAGGTTCAGCTCCTTCTTGATGAGGTGAGCCGCCGGCGGGGTCTTGGTGATGAAGGAGAAGGACTTATCCTCGTAGACAGAGATCTCAACGGGGATGATGTCGCCCTTCTTGTCCTGCGTCTCGGCGTTAAAGGCCTGGCAGAACTGCATGATGTTCACGCCAGCAGCGCCCAGGGCGGGGCCGACGGGAGGAGCGGGGTTAGCTGCACCAGCAGGAATCTGGAGCTTAATGACGTTGGCAACCTTCTTCTCAGCCATGGTCATTCCTTTCGAATCACGAGTGTGAAGTACTTGCTATATCGTAAGCACGCACGTGTTAGAAGCACTCCTGAGATGAGCAGTCACAGAAGAAGCACGCTCGCGCGAACGGACGAAAACTTAAGCGATGACAGCGACCTGGTTAAAGTCGAGCTCGACCGGCGTCTCGCGGCCAAAGATCATCAGCGTGACCTTGAGCTTGCCAGCCTCGGTGTTAACCTCGGAGACCTTGCCATCAAAGTCGGTAAGCGGGCCATCGGTGACGCGGACGGACGTGCCGACCTCAATATCAACCGAAGTGCGCTTGGGCGAATCGCCCTTACCGGGACGACGAGTCATCTTGTTGTACTCGTCGCGGGAAAGCGGAGCGGGCTTGCCGTTGCCGCCCAGGAAACCGGTGACGCCAGGCGTGTTACGAACGCACGTCCAAGCATCATCATCCATCTCCATGCGGACAAGGACATAACCCGGGAAAATCTTGGAATCCTTGGTCTCACGCTTGCCACCCTCTTTAATCTCGGTGACACGCTCCATAGGAATCTCGATATCAAAGATACGGTCCTGCATGCCCATAGTCTCGATGCGATGCTCGAGATCGCACTTAACACGGTTCTCGTATCCAGAGTAAGTGTGAACGACGTACCAACGCTTAGACATGGTTTAGCCCCTCAATCCAGAGAACAGAGCAAGAGCCTCGCCAAAGCCAGCATCGAGCAGAGCGATGACGACGCCGACGACGACCAGAGAAGCGCAAACGACGACCGAGTAGTTCACGAGTTCCTTCTTATCGGGCCACGTGACACGCTTCATCTCGGACTTGACCGAAGCGAAATACTTCTTGGTGCGGGCGAAGAAACCAGGCTTCTCGTTCTTCTTGGACTTCGCAGCCTTCTCGTTCTTCTTGGCAACGGCCTTCTTGGCCTCAACCTTGGAGTTGGCGGCAGCTTTGTTGGCAGGTGCCGGCTGCTGAGCCTTCTTCTTGTTCTTCTTGTTGGCCATTTGGGTTACCTCCGCGCAATGCGCTTATACATGAGTAAACCGTAAGCCCCCAAGTGGGAGCTTACGGAATAATGACTGGCACGCCAGGAAGGACTCGAACCCTCAACACTCGGTTTTGGAGACCGATGCTCTACCAATTGAACTACTGGCGTATGTGACTAGAGACTAGCGAGTCTCTTTGTGCAGCGTGTGGTGACGGCACCAGGGGCAATACTTCTTGATCTCCATACGATCAGGCATGGTCGACTTGTTCTTGGTGGTCGTATAGTTGCGGCGCTTGCACTCAGTGCACGCAAGAGTAACTAGAGTACGCATGTATCCTGAACCTTTCATTTCCGCCCCGTACGGGCACGTGTTGTTACTTTATCAGCTCCACGTAAGTGCTGTCAATGAAAACCTCGAGTCAATTGGTTCTCGGTGGATCCATTCATATTTGGAACACATCAATGAAACCATCGAGAGCTAATCGACGGTGCATCCAGGACCATTATCGATCCTCTCGACACCAGCAACGGCTCAATATCCATTGCAGAAAAGAACCCGGCACCCATATAAGTGCCGGGTTCTCTAAGTCAGCTATATCAAAGAGCTAATTTACTCAATGATCGTGGAGACGATGCCCGAACCGACGGTGTGGCCACCCTCGCGGATAGCGAAGCGCAGGCCCTCCTCCATGGCGATCGGGTGGATGAGGTCGCCCTCGATGGTGATGTGGTCACCAGGCATAGCCATCTCGGTGCCCTCGGGGAGCTTGACCGTACCGGTAACGTCGGTGGTACGGAAGTAGAACTGAGGACGATAACCATCGAAGAACGGGGTGTGACGGCCGCCCTCCTCCTTGGTCAGAACGTAGATCTCGCCGGTGAACTTGGTGTGCGGGGTAACCGAACCGGGCTTGCAGAGAACCTGGCCGCGCTCGATGTCCTCACGCTTGATGCCGCGGAGCAGCAGACCGACGTTGTCGCCAGCCTCGCAGAAGTCCATGGACTTACGGAACATCTCGATACCGGTAACGACGGTGTTCTGGGTATCCTTGATGCCGACGATCTCGACGGGCTCGTTGAGCTTGAGCTCACCGCGCTCGACACGGCCAGTAGCAACGGTACCACGGCCGGAGATGGTCATAACGTCCTCAACGGCCATCAGGAACGGGAGGTCGTTGTTACGAGCAGGCGTCGGGATGTACTCGTCGACGGCCTTCATGAGCTCGCGAATGGCGTCCATCCACTTGGCGTCGCCCTCGAGAGCGCCCAGAGCGGAGCCACGGATGACGGGGATGTCGTCGCCGGGGAAATCGTACTCGGAGAGGAGCTCACGGGTCTCCATCTCGACGAGGTCGATGAGCTCGTCATCGTCGACCATGTCGCACTTGTTCAGGAAGACGACGATGTAGGGAACGCCGACCTGACGGGCGAGCAAGATGTGCTCGCGGGTCTGAGCCATGGGGCCGTCGGTAGCAGCGATGACCAGGATAGCGCCGTCCATCTGAGCAGCGCCGGAGATCATGTTCTTGACGTAGTCAGCGTGGCCCGGGCAGTCAACGTGAGCGTAGTGACGGGCAGCGGTCTCGTACTCAACGTGGGAGACGGAAATCGTAATGCCGCGCTCGCGCTCCTCGGGAGCCTTGTCGATGTTCTCGAACGCAGTGAAGTCAGCCTTGCAGCCCTCGGTCTCGGAGAGAACCTTGGTGATGGCAGCGGTCAGCGTGGTCTTGCCGTGGTCGACGTGACCAATGGTGCCGATGTTAACATGCGGCTTAGTGCGCTCAAACTTCTCTTTGGCCATAAAGCCCTCCTCTTAACAGGTCGTCCCCGGACGGGACTTTGCCTTTATACCATAGTGGCCTCTCAACATACTATTGAGAAGCCACCGTGTTACCTATGGTAGCGGTGACTGGATTCGAACCAGTGACGCCACGGGTATGAACCGTGTGCTCTAACCAACTGAGCTACACCGCCGGATGGAGCCTGCAACCAGACTTGAACTGGTGACCTCTTCGTTACCAACGAAGTGCTCTACCGACTGAGCTATACAGGCACTTGACGGGTGGGAGCTATAGGATTCGAACCTATGTAGGCGGAGCCAACGGGTTTACAGCCCGTCCCCATTAACCACTCGGGCAAACTCCCAATCGTTCAAGTATCCGCAGGTCCTTTGGTCTTTTGGACCGCCGCCCCCGCGAACGAAGAAGATAATACGATGCCACCTTGGGGGCTGTCAACGAAAACCTCTAGATACACGGTGCCGGGCGTATCTATATAGCCGTGACCTGCGGTTTTATTGAGTTTGGATATGAAGGACAGTGGTTTTGGATACTGAGGTGACGTTTCCCAAGGTAACACTTTGCTGTAGTGGAGTACACCTTCAGTATCGAACTTCGATACCAGCTTATTTGCACCTATATATAGGTCGAGATCGGGGCTTCCACGCCACGATCGAGCGTGGATAATCTCCCGCTTTTGGCGTGCCCCTAGGCCCAAAGTGGCAGATTATCCACGCTCATTCTCCAGGCGGGAGAACTATAGAGCCGCAGCTACTCGGGCCAGGCCAAAGTAGACCCATAGAGCGGCTCCCCCTTGGTGCAGGGGTAGCGACTCAAGTAACACGACGATAGCAAGTCGAAGAAATAAGTCATGGCGTATTTCGAATAAACGCCGAGTCGGTCAATTCCGTTTCCCGCATTACCAAGACGATATACACGGTCAAAAGACCTCGATTTGTCATCGTTGCTAAACGCAGTAATTAGAATCTTCCTGCCCGAACGGCAATCAAGATACTCACGCGCCTGTGACACAAATAGCCCGGAGACCGATACGAGAATTATCAATGACTGCGAAGCGTCTCCCATGTTTTTCACTTCCGCGACGTTAGCCCCAGCAACTATGCGAACTATCTTGCCCGCATAAAACATTTCCTGCTGAAATCGTACGAGATTGGCGCTCACATTATTGGTGCACCAGATTTCAACGTTTTTATGGCCATCAATTTCATCGGCAAGGTGCTTAATAGCGATATCGGAAACGCCGCTTTCGACCTCAGCGAACATCTCGATCATGCGAACGTCGAGCTCTGCCCTGTACTCCTCGTAGCCAAATTCCTCCTCTCGATGGCTTAAGTCGCTTGGAAAGACTGATTGAGTAAATGACTCTTTCAAATCGCTAAGAGACTGGTAGCCCAAGCGATTGCAGAAACGACGAACAGCAGAACGGGTCACGAATGCATCGCGGGTTATTGCGGCAACATTGATTTCGCTCGAACGCCTAATGTGAGCAATGAGATATCGAGCGATGGCGGCATCGTTTGACCCAAACTCGCTGTTGATGATGGAGCTAATGCGATTGAGCACATCGAAGTCATTGATATTCACGTGATTCCTCTTTCCGCTCTCCTCGAAATCATAGTTCATTTATTGAATCAAACAGCTTTGGTCGTTCTCCTATGATTCAAATCAGTTGACGTCATCTTAATCGTAATTCCGTCACACGTATCCACCGTGTTGAATGATGGAAAGGGGATTCATGGACAACGTGAACAACATGCCGTTTCTCTGGGGTTCCGCCACGGCGTCTTATCAGTGCGAGGGTGCCTGGAACGAAGGCGGCAAAGGCCTTGGCGAGTGGGATTTCTTTAGCCACACAAGCAATAAGAACATCAACAATGTTGACGGTGATGTATCTTGCGACTTCTACCATCGCTATGAAGAAGATATCCGCATGATGAAAGAAGGCGGACAAAACACCTATCGCTTCTCTCTTTCATGGAGTCGAATCATCCCCACGGGTATCGGCGAAGTGAATGAAGAGGGTATCGATTTTTATAATCGGGTCATTGATTGCTGCCTCGAAAATGGCATAGAGCCCAACGTTACGCTGTTCCATTACGATCTGCCATTCACGCTTGCTTGCAAAGGCGGATGGCTGAACAACGACATGGCAGACTGGTTCTGCAAATACGCCAAGATCTGCTTTGAGCGCTTTGGAGACCGCGTCAAAATCTGGGCTACCGTTAACGAGCCGCATTTCTACAGCTACTGCGTAAACATGTTGGGCAACTATCCCCCCAATCGATCGCTCGACGTTCAGTCGTACATGCAGTTTCAGTACAACCTGATGCGCGCCAGCGCACTCGCAGTCCGAGCATATCGTCAAATGGGCTACAACGGCATCATCGGCGCCGTCCACGATGGCGGCGTTGTCGAACTCGACCCGGCAACCGAGCACCCCGATGACGTATTTCGATACGCAGACTTTTTCGCCAATCGCATGATTCTGGCACCAGCACTTCAGGGTCAACTGCCGCCAGAAATGGACGAAATCCTTGAAAAACTTGGCGTCTCGCTCTATCGATCCCCAAATGACGTAGAAGAATTCAGAGACGGTAAAGTCGATTTTATTGGACTCAACGTGTATTGCCGAGAGTATGTAACCGACTGGCACGGTGGAGAGCTTGCCGTTTCGGCGAACAATAAGGGCGGTTCGAGCAAAAAGGTCGAAGGAAAATGCATTGCGCCCTTGTTTGAAAGCGCCCGCGACAGCACTGTTCCCCGCAATAAATGGGGCCGCGAAATACTCCCAAGTTGCATGTATTCAACCATCATGGATGTCCATGAGCGCTATGACGCGCCCCGCATCTTTATTACGGAAAACGGACATGGCGCCTATGAGCAACCAGACGCAGACGGAATGATCCACGATGATGACCGCATCGAGCTTCTGGGCCAGTTCATCGAGCACATGATGAGGGCTAAGAGCGACGGCGCGCGCGTTGAGGGCTACTACCTCTGGTCGACGATGGATCTGTATAGCTGGATCAACGGCTACGAAAAACGATACGGACTTGTCCATATCGACTTCGAAAACAATCTGGAGCGCACCCCCAAAAAGAGCTGGTATTGGTACCGAGACCTTATCTCGAAGTATCAGGAGCAGGAAGGTTAGGAGAAAGAGATGAAATATCAGGCAATGTCCGAAACAGTCCTAAAGGCTGTTGGCGGCAAAGAGAATATTACATCGGTAACTCATTGTGCGACGCGCCTTCGCATCGACGCACGAGACACCTCGATCATTGATCTCCAGCTCGCCAAATCGGCCGATCAGGCGCTCGGGGCAGTAGTCAGCGGTGGCCAGCTTCAGGTGATTATCGGCCCCAACGTCACCGAGGCTTACAACGACTTCCTCGACTTCGCGGGAATCGAAGTCGGCGGTGGCACGGTTGCCGACGATGCCCAAACCGCCAAAGACCTTGCAGAAGGCATTAAAAGCGGTAACACCGCCATGGGCTTGATTGAGAAATTCGGGAACGTCTCTGCACAGGTATTCATGCCCATCGTCCCGGCGCTCATCGTTGGCGGACTCATTCTTTCGATCAAGAATCTCCTGGTCAATTATTGCGGATTGAGCACCGATAGCGGAACCGCCCAGGTTCTGCTGGCGATCTTCAGCGCCTCATTTAGCTTCCTGCCCGTTTACCTCGGCTATCAGCTCGCCGCCGTCATGAAGATGCAGCCTATCATGGGCGCATTGCTGGGCGCGATCATGATCAGCTCGTCCATTAGCGGCGCCGAGGGTCTCGACTTTCTTGGTATTCCCATCCCGACGAACGACTATTCGAGTACGGTAGTGCCCATCGTACTGGGCGTTGTGTTCATGTACTTTGTCGACCGCGGCCTTCAGAAGATCATTCCCGACGTTACCAAACTGTTCTTGAAGCCGCTGCTCACCATGATCATCGTCGTGCCCGTCGAGCTGATTATCCTTGGCCCCGCCGGCAGCATGATGGGCTACGCGCTGAGCGATGCCGTCACGTGGCTTATGGACAACGTGGCATTTATCGCTACCCCGATCCTGGCAGCCCTTAACCCCTATTTCGTCATGCTCGGTCTCGATAAGGCTTACATCGCAATCGAAGTTACGAGCCTGGCGCAGCTCGGTTGGGCACCCATCATCTTTGGCTTCATCTCAAACCTCTGCATTGGCGGCACGAGTCTCGCCTTGGCAACTGCAATGAAAGGCAACAAGGAGAAGAGAGGTATGGTCACCACGGTTGCCGTCACCGCACTTTGCGGCGTAACTGAGCCCGCATTTTACGGCTGCCTCATCGAGCGTCCCCGCCTGCTTGTCGGCACGGCAATCGGCGCCCTCTGCGCGGGACTCCCTGCAGGTATCTTCGTCCTGAAGGAGTATGTTGCGGGAGCATGCCCCGGTCTTCTTTCTGCGCTGATCTTTATCGCTCCCGATGGATCCATGGGCAACTTCGTACTGGCGTGCGTTGTCGCCGTCATCGCCATCGTCGTCTCGTTCATCGCTGCACGCGTGATTATCAAGAAGAATCCCAACTATATTGAGTAAATGCCCGCTGTTTGCATTGGGGACATCCTCGGCAGACTGTTAGCAAGAACCCAAGAAATCCCTTAGGGGCTCGATTAATCCATTCGGATTCCTGAGGCACAAACGACCCCGATTCCACAATGAAATCGGGGTCGTTGTTTCTAAAGCCTTCGATAGACAATCGGTGTTTACCTTAGCTCCCTATCCAAGTTAATTATCCACGCTCGTTCTCCGGCCGGCAGATTTTCTTCTCTCGCGTGTCCAGAAATCCACGCTCGAGCAGGACATCTAGGTCTGTACCCGCCCTTGTCTCGATTTGTAACAGCAAGAGGCCTATTCCGCTTCTACATGTTACAGATCAAGATATTCCTGAAACACCCTAAGTTTCATCTCAATCTGTAACAGTTAGATGCCAAATATCGGTCTTGGTGTTACAGATTTAGACAAACTGGAGGACGAGACAAACCAAAAACGGGATGGGCGCTAACCCGATGGCGCACCACCTAAATCAGAACCACCCTTAAAAAGGGTGGTTTGCTCTTAGGGTATAACCCACGGGCC
>URNM01000022.1 GCA_900549185.1 uncultured Collinsella sp.
GGCGGTTCCGGTTCGGGCTCCGCCTCTGGCGGTGGATCTTCGAGTGGTGGCTCGACGGACGGCGGTACCGGCGGGGGCGCGGGCTCGGGTGGCCTCTCGGCTGCCGAGGAGGAGAGTATTCACAGTTGGCTCGTGACCAAACACAACATGCTCGATGGCTATGTCGCCCGCGCCAACAGCGTGGTTTCGACCTATAACGCTACGGGCGATACCGGACCGTGCGACACCCTGGCCAACGATATGTTTGTCATCCGTGCCGAGTTCGGTCGACAAAGGTTCTCGACCAAATCTAAGTGGTATCGGCAGTATGCCAATCTGTGGGGCTGCTATACCAACCTGTGTCAATGGGTTGGGCACTATGGCGACGACGACGTCGCGCTCAACAACTTCAACACCAATGTGGCGGCGATCGCCCTATGACGAACGATCTCGCTTCTGCGGCACCCCAGTCGCTCAACCGCGATCCCATGGTGGGCCTGCGCCTGGCGCGCGTCGACGGGTTTGAGCCGGCCGTCGCCCTGGGCACGGACGAGCTTCCCTCCTACCTGCGCCGTTTTACGATGCTGTTTGCCGATGACGCCACCATGCGCCGCGGCGGTATCGGCCGTGTGACGCGTGCCGTCAACGCGCAGGGCGAGGCCGTGGCGCTCAAGCAGCTCATCTTGCCAACGCGCGACGAATTTGATGACGATGTCGCCCACGAGGCGCTGGTCACCAAGTTCAAGGCGGCGTTTCGCGAGGAATATGAATGCCATCGTGCCCTTTCGGGCCTTAAGGGCTTTCCCCGCTTATACGGGTGGGGCGAGGTTGACGGCGTGTCCGCGATTGTCATGGAGTGGGTCGAGGGCGAGACGCTCGCTCGCCTGCGCCCGCGCCTTGCCGTGGACGATGCCGGGCGTCTGTCGCCGCTCGTGGCGGCGCGCCTGGGTCGCGACCTGTTCGATCTGCTCTGCCGCATGAGCTTGGTAGGCGAGGGGTTCGTCCATCGCGATATCTCGCCCGCTAATATTATGGTGCGCACGGCGCGCCTGCCGCTCGACCGACAGCTTGCCGAGGGCACCTTTGACCTGTGCCTGATCGACTTTGGCTCGTCGCTGGCGCTCGAGCCTGCGTCGGCCGTGGCCGGTGCCGGCGGCAAGGCGTCGTTTACGGAGCGCTATGCCACGCTGCGTCGCGCGACGGTTGCCTATGCCCCGCCCGAGATGCTCACCGACGATATTCCCGACCTGCGCGCTTTGCGTATGTCGCCGGCGATCGACGTCTATGCCGCGGCAAGCACGGTTTACGAGCTCATTGCCGGCGTCGCGCCATACGAAGCCGCGCCGGGCACTTCGGGCACCTCGGGTTCGCGCAAAAAGACGCGCGACATCGCGAGCCCCTACCGTCTCAAGATGGACACGCGGCCCGACTATCCCATTGGTGCCCATGCGCCCGGTTGCGATTTGACTCAGCTGCTTCGTCGTGAGCCCGATGTGGCGCTCGCCGCGGCCGAGCAGGCCCAGCAGCTAGGGCTTGAGCCGGATTCCGAAGAGCTACGCGATGCACTGGCGTTTGTCGATGCCCAGCTGTTCGACGTGGTGATGGCCTGTCTGTCCAGCCATCAAAAAGATCGTCCCGAGCCGGCGGCGGTCGAGGCGGCGCTCTCGGCGTTTTGTGACCACTATGCGCAAAATGTCGGTCGTTCGCTCCGCGGCGAGCCGCTCACGCCGTGCCCCATGGATGCGTCCGGCCGCGCGGTTCGTCGCGCGCTGATGGTCGGCGCGACGGTCGTCTGTGGCGTGGTTTGGGCTGTGGTCGTGGTTTCGGCCGCGCTGCTGGCGTCGGGCGCTCGCGTGACGGCGACTTTGGGATCGCTCGTGTGGTCTGGGTCGCTACCGGGTATTATTGCCGCACTGGCGTTGGCGCTGCCAGGCATAGCCGGCGTTACCGCGGGGGCACTTGCGCGCGATCGGCGCTCGGGCTTCCTGCAGGGTGTGCTTGCGCTTTCTGCCTGCGAGGTTCCTGTGCTGGTTGTAGCTGCATGTAGCGTATTTTCCCAACGCGTCGTGATGGGCGGCCTTGTTGCCGCTCTGGTTGCAACCTATACGCTTACGTGGTTTTTACTTGCGATGGGCTTTGCCTTTGAGCTTCCCGTTTCGGCACCGCGGCGCACAAAAGCCCAGATGGCGACTCCGCTTGCCGGTGGAGCCGCAGCTGCCCGTACTTTTGGCGGACCTGTCGAAGTATCGTCCGATTCTATTTCTACGACCAAGGAGGCCTAGGTCATGGCATCTCAAGTTGAGCTCACCCCATGCGGGGCCATGTTTGACATCTTTAAGCGCGCGGCGCATCTGAGCCATATCGAGCTGTGCGGCTTGGTGCTTTCGTCCCGTCCGCTCGCCGACGGCCGCAGCCCGCAGAGCCGAGCCGCCGATCGCTCTTGGGTTTCCCGCTTTATCGTTCGCGCACCGGTCGGCACGCTTCAGCAGCGCTACTTTGCCGAATACGGTACATCGGCTGCGCGTATTATGTCGCAACTGGCCTTGCGCCGGCGCAACCCCATGGACTCCACGGCTGTGATCAATATGGTGTGCGGTCCTGCAGGTGAACCGATGGTACGCGCGCTCGAAGAGTGTCACCAGGACACGAATCTCTATCGCAACGCGCTCGATCGCCTGTCCCAGGCGGCAGAACTCATGCCCGCCGAGCGCGCCGAGGCCGTGCTGGTGCTGTTTGTCGCCGTCGGTTGTTCGGCGGATGTGCGGTCCTCGGTGAACTATGCCATCGACTACGCGCACGCGACCTGTGGCGGAGGCACATCCACGCCTCGTTCGCTTGGCATGTCGATGACCGCGGGCGAACGCGAACCCGCCCCGGCGCACCCCTTGGGCTTGCTGCGCATACAAAACAGTTTTGTCGTGAGCGCCCCGCGCTGGATTCAGCCGAGTGAGCAGGGTGTTGAGATTGGCGCGCTGGCCACTGGTGAGGGCGATATTACCGACGTCGGCGACGATGTCTCGGCCCGCCATGCCCATATCTGGTGCGATGCTCAAAATATCTGGCACGTCGAGGACTTGTCGTCCACCAACGGAACCGTGGTGGTAAACGGGGCCACGCGCGTCTGCATTCAGGTCGAGCCCGGTCGTTCCGCCCAACTCAATCCCGGCGACGAGCTCAAACTCGGCGAATCCACTACCTACGCCATCCTCTTCGGTGCCCTCTAGCCAGTCCCGCCAAATGGTCCCTCCGTCCCCAAGGGATCATTTTGCTCCCGGCAGTCACCCGAGGTAAACCTTTACCTCCCACCTATATTTGTCGATATTACACTTGACGGCGGGGTACAATAAGCCCGCATGCGGATTTCCGTTGCGGGCGCTTCCCATCGCCGGGGCGTGCCCGGGAGCATCCGGCATGCGGCCTTTGCGGCGCTCGGCCATGTGCAAGACGGGTAGCTAGGCCTGCGGTGCGCAAGCGCCCCTCGCCTTGGCATGCCTTCTCTCCACGCCATGTACCTGCTGCTCAGTCTGCCTGCCAGATGATTGGAAGCAACAGCGAAAATCCCATCACGCCAACATCCCGGCAATCGCCGGGGCCTGTATACCTATATGAGAGGAGAGGGGTATATGGCGCGTAAGTTTAAGTCTATGGACGGCAACGAGGCGGCCGCATATGTTTCGTATGCGTACACCGAGGTAGCGGGAATTTATCCCATTACGCCGTCCAGCCCGATGGCCGACCACGTCGACCAGTGGGCGGCCCAGGGTCGCAAGAACATCTTTGGCACCCCGGTCAAGGTCGTCGAGATGGAGTCCGAGGCAGGTGCAGCCGGTACCGTTCACGGTTCGCTGGGCGCCGGTGCTCTGACCACCACCTACACGGCTTCTCAGGGCCTGCTCCTGATGATCCCGAACATGTACAAGATCGCGGGCGAGCAGCTCCCGGGCGTCTTCCACGTCTCCGCGCGTTGCGTCGCTTCCCACGCCCTGAACATCTTCGGTGATCACTCCGACGTTATGGCCTGCCGCCAGACCGGTTTCGCCATGCTCGCCGAGGGCAACGTCCAGGAGGTCATGGACCTCTCGCCGGTGGCTCACCTTGCCGCCATCGAGGGCAAGACCCCGTTCCTTAACTTCTTCGACGGCTTCCGCACCAGCCACGAGATCCAGAAGGTCGCCATGTGGGACTACAAGGATCTGGCCGAGATGTGCGACATGGACGCCGTCCAGGCTTTCCGCGATCACGCGCTCAACCCTGAGCACCCGCACACCCGCGGCAGCCACGAGAACGGCGACATCTTCTTCCAGAACCGCGAGGCCTGCAACAAGGTCTACGACGAGCTCCCTGCCGTCGTCGAGGGCTACATGAAGAAGATCAACGAGAAGCTCGGCACCGATTACGGCCTGTTCAACTACTACGGCGCTCCCGACGCCGATCGTGTCGTCGTGTGCATGGGCTCCTTCTGCGACGTGCTCGAGGAAGTCATCGACTACCTCAACGCTCACGGCGAGAAGGTCGGCCTGGTCAAGGTTCGCCTGTTCCGTCCGTTCTCCATCAAGCACTTCGTCGACGTTCTCCCCGAGACCGTCCAGAAGATCGCCGTCATGGACCGCACCAAGGAGCCGGGTTCCATCGGCGAGCCGCTCTACCAGGACGTCGTCTCCGCTCTCTACGAGGCCGGCAAGACGGGCATCAAGGTCGTCGGCGGCCGTTACGGCCTGGGCAGCAAGGACACGCCTCCCGCGTCCGCGTTCGCTGTCTTCGAGGAGCTTAAGAAGGACGAGCCCAAGCGCGAGTTCACCATCGGCATTGTCGATGACGTGACCAACCTGAGCCTGCCCGAGGCCGAGGATGCGCCCAACACCGCAGCCCCCGGCACCATCGAGTGCAAGTTCTGGGGTCTGGGTGGCGACGGCACCGTCGGCGCCAACAAGAACTCGATCAAGATCATCGGCGACCACACCGACAAGTACGTTCAGGCCTACTTCCAGTACGACTCCAAGAAGACCGGTGGCGTCACCGTCTCGCACCTGCGCTTTGGTGATTCCCCGATCCGTTCGCCGTACTACGTGACCAAGGCCGACTTTGTCGCCTGCCACAACCCCAGCTACATCGTCAAGGGCTTCAAGATGGTCCGCGACGTCAAGCCGGGCGGCACCTTCCTGGTCAACTGCCAGTGGAGCGACGAGGAGTTCGCCGAGCACATGCCCGCCGTGGCCAAGCGCTACATCGCGAACAACAACGTCAACGTCTACCTGATCGACGCTATCGACCTGGCTGCCAAGGTCGGCATGGGCAAGCGCACCAACACGGTGCTCCAGTCCGCCTTCTTCGCGCTGGCCAAGGTCCTGCCCGCCGAGGACGCCCTGCAGTACATGAAGGACGCGGCTACCAAGTCCTACATGAAGAAGGGCCAGGCCATCGTCGACGCCAACCATAAGGCCATCGATGCCGGCGCTACCGCCTTCCGTAAGTTCGAGGTTCCGGCCGACTGGGCAACTGCCGAGGATGCCGCCCCCGTCGAGCTCTCCGAGGAGACTAAGTCCGCCATCGCCCAGCAGGTCAAGAACCTGCTCGAGCCCATCGATCGCATGGATGGCGACAGCCTGCCCGTTTCCGCCTTTGTCGATTGCGCCGACGGCCAGTTTGAGCTGGGTGCCTCCGCATACGAGAAGCGCGGCGTCGCCGTGGTCGTTCCTCACTGGGACGAGACCAAGTGCATCCAGTGCAACCAGTGCGCCTATGTGTGCCCGCATGCCACCATCCGTCCGTTCGCGATGACCGAGGACGAGGCTGCCGCCGCGCCCGAGGCTACCCGCACGCTCGACGCCATGGGCCCCAAGGCCAAGGGCATGAAGTTCACCATGGCCGTGTCCCCGCTCGACTGCATGGGCTGCACCAACTGCGTCAAGGTCTGCCCCAAGGGCGCCCTCGAGATGGTTCCCACCGAGCAGGAGATGGACCAGCAGCCCGTTTGGGACTACATGGTCGAGAACGTCTCCGAGAAGAAGGAGCTCATCGCGGCCAACGTCAAGGGCAGCCAGTTTAAGCAGCCCTACCTGGAGTTCTCCGGCTCCTGCGCCGGCTGCGCCGAGACCGCCTATGCACGTCTGGTGACCCAGGTCGCCGGCGACCGCATGTTCATCTCCAACGCCACCGGCTGCTCCTCCATTTGGGGCAACCCCGCTGCCACCGCTCCTTACTGCAAGGACAAGGACGGTCGCGGCCCGGCGTGGAACAACTCCCTGTTCGAGGACAATGCCGAGCACGGTCTGGGTATGGCCGTTGGCTATGAAGCCGTTCAGAAGAAGCTGATCGCTGCTACGCAGGAGATCATCGCCGCTGACGGTCCGTCCGACGAGCTCAAGGCCGCCGGTCAGGCTTGGATCGACTCCGTCAACGACGCCGAGGCCTCTAAGGCCGCTGCCGCCGCCTACGTTGCCGAGCTCGAGAAGTGCGGTTGTGACGCTTCCAAGGCGATCCTCGCCGACAAGGCTTACCTCACCAAGAAGTCCTTCTGGATCTTCGGTGGCGACGGTTGGGCTTACGACATCGGCTTCGGTGGCCTGGACCACGTCCTGGCTTCCGGCCACAACGTCAACGTCTTTGTCTTCGACACCGAGGTCTACTCCAACACCGGCGGTCAGGCTTCCAAGGCCTCGAACCTGGGCCAGGTCGCTCAGTTCGCCGCTGCCGGTAAGGTGACCAAGAAGAAGTCCCTGGCCGAGATCGCTATGAGCTACGGCTACGTCTACGTGGCGCAGGTCGCCATGGGCGCCAACCCGGCTCAGACCCTCAAGGCCATCCACGAGGCCGAGGCCTACGACGGTCCGTCCCTCATCATCGGCTACAGCCCCTGCGAGATGCACTCTATCAAGAAGGGCGGCATGCAGAACTGCCAGGCCGAGATGAAGAAGGCTGTCGAGTGCGGTTATTGGAACCTCTTCCGCTTCAACCCCGAGGCTGCTGCCGGCAAGAAGTTCTCGCTCGATTCCAAGGAGCCCGCGGGCGGTTATCAGGAGTTCCTGATGAACGAGGCCCGTTACGCTTCGCTGACGCGTTCCTTCCCCGAGCGCGCCGAGGAGCTCTTCAAGGAGAACGAGCAGGCCGCCATGGACCGCTACGCTCACCTGCTGAAGCTCAAGACGGTGTACAACGAGGCCTAGGTCTCCCACCGCAGGATCTGAGGGCTGACCTTCGCGGACGTCCTCGGACATGAAAGAATCCCCGCTGCGCACTACGTGCGGCGGGGGTTCTTTCGTCCTGCGGAGTGTCCGCGAAGGTCAGCCCTCAGACCCTGCTACGACTACGTCCTCGGATTGTGTGGCTGAATGAAGGACGTGGCTGTGGGGGCCTTTTGTCCCCTTCGCTGTTTCGCGGCTTTGCCGCGAAACCTCGCGCCACTTTGGGGATGGATGGAGGCTTTGGCTGTTGCTGCCTTTTGGAGCTCATCTATATTCCTTATGCTGAATGAAAGGCCCCATGTTTTTGCAGGGGTGCATACTCGTCTTATTAATGCATAGAATCTCGTATAGTGCGAGTAAGATATAACGCTGCCCGTTTTGTGTTTAGCAAAGATATAGTTTGCATAATCTGGTCTAATCCCTGCTCTATTAAAATAAAGTTGCACGTAAACGACGTAGATATGCCTAAGCTGGGCTTCTTTACGCTGAGCGGGTAAAAATGACCGTTCACCGTTCAACTGTTTTCAAAATGAATAAAATGAGCGATAAAGAGAATATAAACCTTAATAAACTCGCGTATCGCACGGACGCGGGTTATTAATGGGTTGTAGGCCTTTTACAGAAAGGATTCCAGCAATGTCTAAGCCTCTTGGCAAGCCCGATCGTATTGTCGTCGCCCTTGGCGGCAACGCCCTCGGCAACAATCCCGTCGAGCAGATCGAGGCCGTGAGCAACACCGCCCACGCTCTCCTTGGTCTTATCGAGCAGGGTAACGAGATCATCATCACCCACGGCAACGGCCCGCAGGTCGGCATGATCCAGAACGCCTTCGCCGCTGCCCACGACGCCATCGGCACCCCCGAGATGCCGCTGCCCGAGTGTGGCGCCATGTCCCAGGGCTACATTGGTTATCATCTGCAGCAGGGCATCGGCCGCGAGATGCACAAGCGCTATAAGCGTTGGCACGCCGCCACCGTCGTCACCCAGATCGAGTGCGATCCGGATGATCCCGCGTTCAAGAACCCGACCAAGCCGATCGGCCCCTTCTACACCGAGGAGCAGGCCAAGGAGTTCATGGCCGAGGATCCCTCCAAGGTCTTCGTCGAGGATTCCGGCCGCGGCTGGCGTCGCGTCGTCGCTTCCCCCGATCCCAAGAAGATCGTCGAGGCTGACTCCATCCTCAACCTGCTCGACAACGAGTTCATCGTCATCGCCTGCGGTGGCGGCGGCATCCCCGTCGTCCGCGACTACGAGAACAAGGGCTGCTACAAGGGCGTCCCCGCCGTCATCGACAAGGACCTGGGCGGCGAGCTGCTGGCCGAGGACTGCGACGCCGACGTTCTGTTCCTGCTGACCGCCGTTGAGCATGTCGCCATTAACTTTGGCAAGCCCAACCAGGAGGAGCTCGAGGACCTCACCGCCGACGAGGCCGAGCGCCTGGCCGACGAGGGCCAGTTCGGCAAGGGTTCCATGGAGCCCAAGGTCCGCGCTGCCATCAAGTTCGCCCGTTCCCGCAAGGGCCGCACCTGCATCATCGGCGCTCTGGACAAGGCCGCCGAGACCATGGCCGGCCTCTCCGGTACCCGCATCCACGAGTAGTCTCTACTCTGTTGCCTCTCTCGTGGGCGCTAGGCAAAGCGCCCACAAACTAGCCTCTCTTCATGAGCCCCGCAGTCCGCTCCGACTGTGGGGCTTTTGCTATTCACCTAGTCATTGGGGACGTTCTTAAATGACTAGTAGTAGGCCCACATGGCTTCGATTTCGTTGAGGACTTCTACGACGCCCCAGCGGCGGGCGCTGCGGCTTTGCGAGTTGGGGTCGTAGACACCGATCTGGTCGGCGTCGTCAATCCCGTAGAGCACGATGTAATGACCAACGTTGGTAAACGTGCCGGGACGCACGGCGGCGATTACGGGAGCACCCGAGCGCAAGGCCTGGGCCATCGAGTCTCGATCGTTGTAGAGCTGCGTCCCGTTAAGGCCCAGCTGCCATGCGCCGCTTGTCATAAACGACCACTCGGTGGCACCGGTGGGCGCATAGTTGCCCGCCTCGGAAAGAGCGCACATATCGACCGGTGTCATATCGGTATGGCCGGTCTTATAGATGTAGACCATGGTAAGGCAGGTAGGGCCGCAGGCATTTTGGCGGATGGTACCGCCGGCGTAGGGCAGCTCCGACCATGCCGGGTCAATCTGATAGATATGGGGCATGGTGCCGGCTTGCCACTGCGAGCGCGGAGTCGAAAACGCAAACGAGTAGCCGGGCGCAACCGGAGCCTTGAGCAGCCTGTCCTCGGCGGTTGGATCGAGGCCGGCCGAGCCGTGGGAGATACACGAGCCTAACAATAAAAAGATCAGGCACGCGACGATGGAGCAAAGCGCGATGCGCATGCGGCGGATGGGAAGTGCGGGAGCGCCGGAGCCGGCTCGAGATGCCGGTCGCGAGCTCAAGCCGCTGCGTTCGCTCTGTGGGCGCGAAAAAGAGCGGCGAACGAAGATGCCGGGCTGGCGGCGGCCGTTGCGACGCAGCTGCGAAACATCGGCCTGGCGCCGGCGAGTGCCCGTGCCCGGGCGGTCGCCCTGTCGTGGGTCATCTGTATACTGTCGAGATGAGGCCCCGAACTGTTCCTGGGATCGTTGCGGATCCCCACTTGGGACACCCCCGGGCGTCGGCGTGGTACGGCCAGCAAGGCGAACACTTTGTCGCCGTTGATCACCGTCGTTGTATCCGTATGCCATTCGTACCGCCTTGTCTCATGTATAACCTGTCTATCCTACAAAAAAGATGTGCAACAAAGGGGTCTGCGCGTCAAAAGCTCGGCAAACGGTACGAAAGGCGCAAAACACACGGCCTCAAAAACATCTCTATATGCGTCCGATGAGCGTACGCCCGTCGGGCGGGCGGCAACAATGAGCTGCAAACTGTGCCGTTCGTCCCAAAAACGGCGCCGCTCGTTTTGCAGTTCTGCCTTCGGTCGAGCCACAAGCGGCACTGCTGTGCCAAGGCCGTATCTTAAAGCCATGAAATAAAAGCGCGCGGCAAAACGGATCGCGCAAGGGGTGACGCCAAGGGGCGTCAAAAAGGAAAGGAGGGGAACAATGGCGGACAAGAACGCAGAAGTTGCAGTCGAGGGTGACGGCGGCATGAAGAAAACGCTTTCGCTCTGGAACTTCTTCACCATCGGTTTCGGTGCCATCATCGGTACCGGTTGGGTTCTGCAGGTCGGCGACTGGATGGTCGTGGGCGGCGGCCCCGTTCCCGCTATGATCGCATTCCTCTTGGGTGCAATCTTCCTCGTGCCCGTCGGAGCTGTTTTCGGTGAGCTCACGGCTGCTATCCCCATCTCGGGTGGCATCGTCGAGTATGTCGATCGTAGCTTTGGCCGTACGCTGAGCTACATCACCGGTTGGCTTTTGGCCCTGGGCAACGGCATCCTGTGCCCGTGGGAGGCCATTGCCATCTCGACCCTCGTGTCCGAGATGTTCGGTAGCCTGCCTGGTCTTGAATGGCTGCGCGCCGTCAAGCTCTACACCATCCTGGGCGCTGACGTTTATCTGTTCCCGACGCTGATCGCGCTCGGCTTTGCAGCCTACGTCATCTTCCTCAACTTCCGCGGTGCCAGCTCGGCCGCCAAGCTCCAGGCCTTCCTGACCAAGGCTCTGCTCTGCGGCATGCTGCTCGCCATGGGCGTCTCGCTGTTCACCGGCTCGCCGGACAACGCCATGCCCGTGTTCTCCCAGGTCACCGGCGCTGGCGGCGGTAAGGCCGCTACCGAGGGCACCAGCCTGTTCGCCGGCATCGTGTCGGTCCTGGTTCTGACCCCGTTCTTCTACGCCGGTTTCGACACCATTCCTCAGCAGGCTGAGGAAGCAGCCGAGGGCCTCAACTGGAACAAGTTCGGCAAGATCATCTCCCTGGCTCTGCTGGCCGCCGGCGGCTTCTACATGGTCTGCATCTACTCGTTCGGCACCATTCTCGACTGGCATGAGTTTGTTAAGAGCCCGGTTCCCGCGCTTGCCTGCCTCAAGGGCATCAACATGCTTCTGTACCTGGCCATGCTCGTCATCGCCACGCTTGGACCCATGGGCCCGATGAACTCCTTCTACGGCGCCACGAGCCGCATCATGCTTGCCATGGGCCGCAAGGGCCAGCTGCCCGAGAAGTTCGCCGAGGTCGACCCCAAGTCCGGCGCTCCCAAGCTCGCCTGCGTCGTTCTGGGCGTCATCACCGTCATCGGTCCGTTCCTGGGCAAGAACATGCTCATCCCTCTGACCAACGTGTCGGCTCTCGCCTTCATCTTCTCCTGCGGTATGGTCGCCCTCGCCTGCCTGCGCATGCGCTTCACCGAGCCCGACCTGCCTCGTCCCTACGAGGTGCCCGGCGGCAAGTTTGGCATCGGCCTCGCTATCGCTGCCTGCGCCATCATCATCGGCCTGCTCGTGATTCCGTTCTCTCCCGCCTCCCTCAACATGGTGGAGTGGAGCATCGTGATCGGTTGGTTGGCTATTGGCCTGGCCCTCATGGCTTTCACCAATTCCCGCAAAAAGTAACGCCTAGCCGGGGCGGATCGGGTGCGCGGAATCCTCTCTCCCGCGCACCGAACCCGGCACCACTTGGGTAGCTTTGTGAGGCCTTAACCCAACACGGCCTCGCCCACTATATGGATCCATAAGGAGGAACCATGTCCACTAAGTATGCAATCGTTGGCGGCAAGCTCATCGACGGTACCGGTGCCGAGCCGGTCGAGAACTCCCTCGTTCTCGTCGACGACAACGGCAAGATCGAGTACGCCGGCGCTATGCAGGACCTTCCCGAGGGCGTTGAGGTCATCGACGCCGCCGGCAAGACCGTCCTTCCCGGCCTGATCGACACCCACCTGCACTTCTCGGGCAACCTGACCGACGATGACACCGATTGGGTCATGCAGCCGCTCCTCGAGAAGCAGGCCGTCGCCGTCAAGCAGGCCTACGACTGCCTCACCCATGGCCTCACCACCGTCTGCGAGATCGGCCGCTTTGGTATCCAGATCCGTGACTGCATCGACAAGGGCGTCTTCAAGGGCCCGCGCGTTCTGGCCACCGGCCTCGGCTTCTGCCGCGTTGCCGGCCACGGTGACTCCCACCACTGCACCCAGGAGCTCAACAAGGAATCCCATCCCTGGGGCGACCAGGTCGACGGTCCTTGGGATCTGCGCAAGGCCGTCCGTCGTCGCCTGCGCGAGAACCCCGATGCCATCAAGATCTGGGCTACCGGTGGCGGCATCTGGCGCTGGGACTCCGGTCGCGACCAGCACTACTGCTCCGAGGAGATCCAGGCCGTGGTCGACGAGGCAAAGATGGTCGGCATCCCCGTGTGGAGCCACTGCTACAACAACCACGCCGCTGCCTACGATTCCGTTCGTTTTGGCTGCGAGCAGCTGATTCACGGTTTCGATATCGATGAGCGCACCATGGACCTCATGGCCGAGCAGGGCACCTTCTTCACCCCGACGATCGCCTTCCTGCCCACCTGGTACGCCACCTATCCGCCCGTCTACGTCCCCGAGCTGCACGACAAGTACGAGGGCACCCTGGTCGAGAAGGAGCTGCAGCGCAACTACGACTGCCTGCGCGAGGCCAAGAAGCGCGGCGTTGTCATGACGATCGGCTCCGACTCCTTCTCCTTCGTCACCCCGTACGGCACCTGCTCCATCGAGGAGATGTACGAGTTCGTCGACAAGATCGGCTTCACCCCGGTCGAGACCATCACCTGCGCCACCCTCAACGGTGCCAAGATGTGCCACATCGAGGACGAGACCGGTTCCATCGAGGCCGGCAAGTGCGCCGACCTGCTGGTCGTCAACGGTGACGTCGCCGCCGACATCCACGTGCTCAACACTGACAACATGGACGTCATCATGAAGGACGGCTGGATTGTCGAGGCCGGCACCTTCGGCGAGGCAAACAAGTACAGCGCCTAAGCTACCGTTCATCGATGGCTTGATGTAAAACACAGTATTTGATTGCATAATGCAATGGAGAGGGTCGCTTGCGGCCCTCTTTATTGCTATGGGGTGCGTCAGTAAGAAGGAGATGACGGTGGATCTCAATAGGCTGATTCTAGGCAAGAGCTACAACTCTACCAAGGTCTTTCGTACCGCTCAGCATGTGGTTCAAGCCATCTTGCTCGGTATTGTCGTCCCGCTGCTTATCCTGCTGCTCATCTGGGATCTAACCGATAATCCCAATCCCGTTCCGGCCGTTGTCGTCATTGCCGGCTTGGTCATGCTGTGCTTCTTCTTCTCGTACGTCTTTGTCGTTCCCGACGACCTCACATCGAGCGCTACCGACCGCACGCTCGCCATCGCGTCGAAAATATTCGCCTACACGTCGCGCGGCCTTACGCCCGAAGCTGCCCTGGGCGCCTCTAAGATCATCCTGTCCGAAACTATCGCCTCTGCCATCTGCTTTACCGACGGCAAGCAGGTGTTGGCAAGCTGGGGCGAGGACTCGGCAAAATGCCCCGCGGGCACCCCGGTGGTGCTGCGGACCACGCTCAATGTGATCAACAGCGGTGAGCAAAGCGTGTTCTCGCGCGATGCCTCGACCGAGACGGGTGGCTACTTTCCGCGCCTGCGCGCCGGTATTGTCGCACCGCTTACCGTGCGCGGGCATTGCGTGGGCACGCTCGAGCTGTATTATCCTCGTCTGAGCAGCATCGATATGCGCCAGACGGCGCTTGCCTCGGGCTTTGCCGACCTCATTTCCACGCAGCTTGCAAGCTTTGAGCTCGAGCGCCAGGACGAGCTTACGGCCCGCGTGGAGCTGCGCGCCTTGCAATCGCAGGTCGATCCTCATTTTCTATTCAATACCATCAGCACCATCGTGTCGCTCGTACGTACCGAGCCGGACAAGGCCAGGTCGCTGCTGATCGACTTTTCCAATTACTACCGTCAGACGCTTTCTGATTCCGATACCCTCACAACGCTCGAGCACGAGGTGGAGCAGGGCACTCGCTATATCAATCTTATGCAGGCTCGTTATGGCGACGGCCGTCTGCGCGTCTCGGTCGATATCGACTTTGAGGTGCGCGATTGCATGGTGCCGCCGTTTATCTTGCAGCCGTTGCTCGAAAACTGCATCAAGCACGCGCAGCGCGAGACCGAGCCGCTTTCTATTCGTGTTAGGGCTTTTGAGACCGATGACGGCTTGGAGATCATCGTCGAAGATGACGGCATCGGGATGAGCGAAGAGGTCTGCGCGCATCTGTTTGAGCAACATCGCCGAGAGGAGCCCGAGAGCATTACCGCCGACGGCTCCGTCAAGCGAGGTTGCGGCCTGGCGCTCTTCAACGTGCTTCAGCGCATCCATTTCTTTTACGGAGAAGATTCCGGCATGCGCGTGAAGTCCCAGGAGGGCGTGGGAACGCAGGTCATCGTCGAGCTGAACGGCGAGCCGCATGAGCCGGCGCCATTGACGGCGTAGCACGCGGTTGGATTGAGAGAAAAAGAGGGGAAGCACATATGTCCGAAGGCTGGAATATCTTGGTGGTTGATGACGAGCCTCCCATTAGGGCTGAGCTACGCTATCTGTTGGAAAAGGATGCGCGTGTGGGTCAGATTGCCGAGGCGGGCAATGTCACCGAAGCCGTGGAGTCGATTCTGTCGAACAAGCTCGACGTGTTGTTTTTAGACATTACCATGCCCGGTCGCTCGGGAATTGAGCTTGCCGAGACGCTGCAGAACCTAAAGACGCCGCCGGTGGTTGTGTTTGTGACGGCGTTTGCCGAATTTGCCGCCGATGCGTATAACCTCGATGCGGTCGACTATGTCGTCAAGCCGGTCGAGGACGCACGCCTGTCAAAGGCACTCGACAAGATCGAGGCAGCCTTGGGTGCCCGTCGTGTTATCCATGCTCCGCGCCAGCCTTTGCGTCTGACGGTGGACCGCGGGGGCAAAAAGGTGTTCATTCCCGCCGCAGACGTCTGCTACTTTGAGGCGCGCGCCGATTTTTGCAACGCCATCTGCGCCGAGGGAACGTACCTGATCAATGAGTCGATCTCTTCGCTCGAGCGTCGCCTGGACTCCGAGGGCTTTATTCGCGTTCATCGCAGCTATCTGGTCAATTTGGAAGACGTGCACAATGTCGAGATCGGTTCCACGGGTCTTATGGAGCTCAGGCTCGATCGCGTAACCTCGACGGTGCCCGTGTCCCGCCGTCGCGCTGCCGAGGTTAAAGCACACTTGGGGCTTGCGTAGACGGTCTGCGTGCCGTCGTTTACCATCGCAGGTTTGGCATGGGCGCGCGGTGGGCATAATGGGTGGCATCGAATGAAATCGAAAGGATCATTATGCCCGCGCTTATCACCCATCATCTGTTTGGCGAGGAAAGCATCGACCGTCTTCCGCAGGGCGTCATCACGTCCGATGAAGAGCGCATTGCCTTTATCTTGGGCAACCAAGGTCCCGACCCGTTCTTCTTTCACATGCTCACGCCGCGCATTTCCGACTGCATGTCGCTTGCTCAGGTCATGCACCGCTCGCGCATGTCGCGCCAGTTCTCGTGCCTGCGCGACGGCGTGTCGCGCCTGCAGCCGCGCGATGCCAATCTGGGTCGTGCCTTTGCGCTGGGCCTGCTGTCGCACTATGTGCTCGATCGCAATGCCCATCCCTTTGTCTACGAGCAGCAGTTTGGCATTGTCGAGTCCGATCCCGAGCTCGCGGCTTCGGGCAGTCAAGTTCACGCCGTGCTCGAAAGCGACTTGGACGTGCTGATGCTGCAGCTCAAGCGCGATGGGGCAACGGTCGAGGATTATCCGCCGGCGGGCGAGATCGTCACTACTGACTGCATCAATCGCGTTGCCGGCGTGCTGATGAGCTACGTCGCCGGGCGCGTGTACGGTATCGACATCCCGGCGGGGGAGTTCGGCGGCGCCGTAGCCGACATGCAGCTGCTCTACCGCACTATCGAGCCGGCCGGTTCGGCCAAGACGCGCGCGATTGCCCTGCTCGAGGGCTTGGTGCACGATTATTCGCTGCTCGACGGCCTTGCGCACCGCGTGACGACCGAGCTGCCCGAGCGTACCGGCAACCTGGGCCACTTGGCATGGAAGAACCCCTTTACCGATGAAGTCTCGACCGAGAGCTTCCCCGAGGTCTTTGACCGCGCACTGCTCGATTACGAGCTCACCGTCGCCCGCTTTATCGAGACCGGCGATATGGAAGCCGTGACCAACCACGTCAATTACAGCGGTCGCGTGCTCGGCGCCGACGAAGAGTTCGACCGCGAGGAATAACAAACCGTTTCAATAAGTTGCGGTGGAATAGTTCCTGGATGAAGCCCCAGGAGGGCTAAGCGGGAACTATTTCACCGCAACTGCGTTGATGGGATGGCGTTTCGCCCTGCGTGTCCGTATGACCGCTCCTGTCCCTTTGCCGAATCCTTACCGGCATTTCTGGACAATTGGGGTACGATGGACTAACTGCATATCGGGCGAATACGAAGGGGCCCTGTCCATGAAATACACCAAGCTCGAGCGTAACTGGGTTATGTACGATGTGGGCAACTCGGCCCTCGTGCTGCTCAATACCTCGGTGGTGCCCATTTACTTTAACGCCATCAATACCGGTGCTTCTTCGGCAGACCTTGTGGTCGCTTGGGGCAACGCGCAGACGATCGCCTCGCTGGTCATTGCCATGCTCATGCCCATTCTGGGCGCGCTTGCCGATTACGCCGGCAACAAGATCAAGTTCTTCTTGGGCTTCTTCCTCACGGGCCTGGTTCTTTGCCTGGCGCAGGCTATCCCCATGTCCGCCATGGCATTTTTGACCGTGTACGTGCTGTGTACCATCGGCCTTAACTCTTCTATGACGTTCTACGACGCCATGCTGCCCGACATTACCACCGACGAGCGCATGGACGCCGTGTCCAGCTCGGGCTATGCCTGGGGCTACATCGGTTCCACCGTGCCGTTCATCATCTGCTTGGCGCTTATCATGGGTGGCCCCGCTCTTGGCGTCCCCACCATGCTGGCAACGCGTCTGTCGTTTGTCATCACCGGTGCCTGGTGGCTCATCTTTACCCTGCCGCTCATTCGCACCTATAAGCAAAAGTACGGTCGCGAGCGCGGTCCCGAGGACACCATCGGCCACATCGTGGGCGGCGTGTTCTCCGAGGTCGGACACACCATGCGCGAGATCGCCCACAACAAGCCCGTGCTGGTCTACATGATCGCGTTCTTCTTCTACATCGATGGCGTCCATACGGTCATCTCCATGGCAACCAGCTACGGCTCGGCTTTGGGCATCGATTCGACCCAGCTGGTGCTGGCGCTGCTCGTTACGCAGTTCGTCGCTTTCCCGTCCGCCATCATCTACGGCAAGCTCGCCGGTCGCGTGGGCACGCTCAACATGATCATGGTGGCCGTCGCCGCCTACATGGGCATCGTGCTCTTTGCCGCGTTTTTCTTAAAGACCGCCTTTGAGTTTTGGGTGCTCGCCATTTTGGTCGGCTTGTTCCAAGGTGGCGTGCAGGCGCTCAGCCGCAGCTATTTTGGCCGTATCATCCCCAAGGAAAAGTCCAACGAGTACTACGGCTTCTTTGATATCTTTGGCCGCTACGCAAGCGTGATGGGCACCTTCCTGGTGTCGGTCGTCACCTCGCTGACCGGCAACCCGTCGCTGGGCGTCCTTTCCATCGGCGTGCTGCTGGTGCTTGGCTTTATGCTGCTGGTCCGTCTGTCCCGCACGGCTCAGGCGGCGGCGTAAGGCAACCGGGCTCAGTACAGCAATTGGGCCTATCTGCAGTACTCTTTTGGAAGTAGCCGCATAAATCATTCTGACTTCCGAACAATGTTTAGCCCAAGTGGGTATGATGGAAACAGCTAGGTCGCGGGGCGTCGCCTGTGTTTGGCGGCGCCCCGTTTTTGTGTTGCAAGGAGGGTAAAGGTATGAACGCCACGGTTGTGATCCCAACATATTGGGCGGGCGATGATACCCAAGCAAACGCTCCCGGCACCTACGATCACTCGACGTCGCTCAATGCCGCCAACCCGGAGCTCGATCGCTGCCTGACTTCGCTCTGTCTCTTATACACATCTGACGCTGCCGACGACTAGTCGAGTGTAGATC